>NZ_JAMYTF010000056.1:0-28298 GCF_040322295.1 Mesorhizobium sp. M0159 | reverse complement strand
TGGCGACCCGCATTCCGGCCTTCGAGGCGATCAAGCCGACGCGCGCCTGGGTCGGCCATTACGACTACAACACGCTCGACCAGAATGCGGTGATCGGCCCGCACCCGGAGGTCGGCAATTTCCTCTTCGCCAACAGTTTTTCCGGCCACGGCCTGCAGCAGGCGCCGGCGGTCGGCAAAGCGCTGGCCGAACTGATCGTGCATGGCGGCTATCGCACGGTGGATTGCTCGGCGTTCGGGTACAGCCGTGTCGCTGAAGGGCGAGCGTTCAGGGAGCTGAATGTGATTTGAGCAGGAAGGGCGGGTGCGCCGCGACGGTGATGCTGGACGGACAGAGGGGGGCGAAGGAACGCAACACGGCGGTCGATGGCCCAAAGCTGGCGAAAACAGCCGGCCAGGGCCTGCCGCGAACGGAATGATTTTGTGATGATCGTGGCGCTCGATCCGCCGCATTTCCGGACGATCAGCGACTTCCGCAAGCGGCATTTGAAGGCGCTCGAGGCGCTGTTCGTGCAGGTTCTGAAGCTGTGTGAGACGGCAGGATTGGTCAAACTCGGCCATGTCGCGCTGGATGGCACGAAGATCAAGGCGAACGCGTCGAAACACAAGGCGATGAGTTATGGGCGCATGAAGAAGCGCGAGCTGGAATTGAAAGCCGAGGTCGCTCGCATGCTGACGGCGGCCGAGGCCGCGGATGCCGAGGAGGACGTGACTTCGGCAAGGACAAGCGCGGCGACGAGATGCCGGATTGGGCCGGCGACAAGCAGTACCGGCTGGCCAAGATCCAGCAGGGGATGGCGTCGCTGGAAGCCGAGGCCAAGCTGGCGGCGCAAGAAGAGCGCCGGATCGAGGCCGAAAAAGAAGAGCAGCGCCAGGCCGCATGCCGCAAGAAGCCTGGCAAACCGGCGGCGGCGCCATCAGAGGAGCCCGGTGGCCATAGCAGCTGTTCTCGGAGGAACGCCGTTCGCTGTGCGGCGCTAAAGCCTGAGAGATCCTCGAAGAAGGATTGATCTCTTTGCATATCATTGTCTTCATATGATACGCGAACAGATCATAAAAGTTTTGACTTGCCCGCTGGGTGAGATACCTTTGCGTATCATCACGCATTGGAATAGATCGTATACGTATCATGATGGACTCTGAATCGGAAATTCTGCGCGCAATCGGTGGGCTTTTCAGGCAGGCGAGGCTGGCCGCTGCCATGACGCAGGAGCAGGTCGCTGGCTTGGCGGGTATATCCCGTCCCCGCTATCGCGACATCGAAAAGGGAGCCGCAGCGGCGCGTGCGACGACGCTCATGAATATCGCTCGCGCGCTCGGTCTGGAAATGATGCTGGTTCCGCAAGTCATGGTGCCGGCTGTCCAGGCTCTATTGCGTCCGCATGATGATGACGATCGACCCGCCTTTGTTTCTCAACCTGACGATGACGATCATGGCTCCAGTCTTTCGCGCACCTAAGACGATCCCGTCGCTGGACGTGCACTTGAACGCATTGAAGATCGGCACAATCGTTAGGACGCCGGGCGATTTCAATGCATTCAACTTCGATGAGGCCTACCGCGCGACGGGCGGCTTTCCGGTTTTCAGCCTGTCGTTCCGGGCAGCGACGGGAGGATTGCGGAAAGATCCGAAGCCTCTGGCGGGCGCCTTGCCCGCTTTCTTCGCGAACCTCCTACCGGAGGAGAAATTGCGCGAGGCGATGGAAAAGCACCACGAAGGCAATGTGCGGCCAGGCAATGATTTCGATCTTTTAGCGGCGCTGGGCGCCGATTTGCCGGGAGCCGTACGGGCGTTGCCCAGTGACGGCGCGATAGCGGTTTCGCAGGATGCTTCAAAGGATAAGCCCAAGGCACGGTTCTCACTTGCCGGCGTGCAGATGAAGCTGTCGGTCATGAAGAACACTGGAAAAGGCGGCGGCCTGACCTTGCCGATGGACGACGAGCAAGGCCGATACATCGCCAAGTTCCCTTCGACGGCGTTTCCAGGCGTTTCCGAAAATGAATTCGCCAACCTGGCGTTGGCTGCAGCGATCGGCATGGAGGTGCCTGAACGCGAACTTGTCGAGAAGTCCGATTTCGAGGATATTCCCGAGGAATTCAACACGCTGTCAGAGGGCAAGGTCCTTCTCGTCAAACGCTTCGATCGCGGCGCTGAGGGGGAGAGGATTCACATCGAGGATTTCGCTCAGGTCTTCGGTGTGTATCCCTCGCGCAAATATGAGGGGGCCGCTTATCACGACATAGCCTTGGCCATTGGCGTGGCCGTCTCGCCTACGGCGGCTCTCGAATTCGTCCGCCGCCTGGCGCTGACGGTCATCACTGGCAATGGCGACATGCACCTGAAGAACTGGTCTTTGATTTATCCCGGTAACGGCGACAAGCCGGTGCTTGCACCAATCTACGACGTCCTGTCGACCGTGCCATATATTCCCGCCGACGCCATGGCGCTTTCGCTTGGAGGGGAGCGCTCGTTCAAGGCACTAGCAGCACCGCGATGGAAAGCATTTGCAAACCGTGCAAGGCTTCCGGAGCCGGCAGTCCTGAAGGCAGTGGTCGAGACCGTCGAACTCGTCAACGAGCACTGGTGGCATCTGCCTGAGCGCGACGTTGTCGCGGCGAAAGTGCTCGAGCGGATCGACGAACATGTGAAGGCGATGACGCCGATACTGAACTCCTGCGCCGATAAGTGAGCCGAGTCCCCTTGAGTTGGTGATATGGCGGAATTATCGCCCGCGGCCCCGGATGGATGGCCGTGGATCGATGGTATGCCAGCGTGGCGCGCAAGACTCCGCGCAGTGTCGATGAGGACACGCGAGACCAAGCACGTCAGCTCGCCGGAACAGAAGAGTTCGCCCATCCCGCAATTAACGTTGGAGGGTCGAGAAGCTGATCGCCCACCTCAACACAACGATGCGGTTCGAACGAATGCGGTGACTGAGGATCGCGATCCGACGCTTTATGTCGCCATTGTCGGGTCCGCTACACGGCTTGTACCGACGATCCTTTCTCTTGGCCTCAAGCTAAATCCCTGAAAAGCAACCATGAAATTATTCTTCGGTTCGATCAGCCAAATTGGCACGAGTCTTGAGATCCTTGGGTGCGAGGCGGCGACAGCTGCCCGACCGGCATTCATGTCGCGGCAGCCGCGATGAATGGAACGAAGGAAGGAAAGCTACATGTCAGGTTTGCGTCAGATCGCCTTTTACGGCAAGGGCGGCATCGGCAAGTCCACCACCTCCCAAAATACGCTCGCCGCCCTTGTCGACCTCGGGCAGAGAATCCTCATCGTCGGCTGCGACCCCAAAGCCGACTCCACCCGCCTGATCCTGAACGCGAAGGCGCAGGATACGGTCCTGCACCTCGCGGCAGAGGAAGGTTCGGTGGAAGACCTGGAACTCGCGGACGTGCTCAAGGTCGGCTACAAAGGCATCAAATGCGTGGAGTCGGGCGGCCCTGAGCCGGGTGTCGGCTGCGCCGGCCGCGGCGTGATCACCTCGATTAACTTCCTCGAGGAGAACGGTGCCTACGACGATGTCGACTATGTCTCCTACGACGTACTCGGGGATGTGGTGTGCGGCGGTTTCGCGATGCCGATCCGCGAGAACAAGGCCCAGGAAATCTATATCGTTATGTCCGGCGAGATGATGGCGCTCTATGCCGCCAACAACATCGCCAAGGGCATCCTGAAATACGCCCATTCGGGCGGCGTGCGGCTCGGCGGCCTGATCTGCAACGAGCGCCAAACCGATCGCGAGCTCGACCTCGCCGAAGCGCTGGCTTCCAGGCTCAATTCCAAGCTTATCCACTTCGTGCCGCGCGACAACATCGTCCAGCACGCCGAGCTCAGGAAGATGTCTGTGATCCAGTATGCGCCGGACTCCAAGCAGGCCGGGGAATACCGGGCGCTGGCCGAGAAGATCCATGCCAATTCGGGCCAGGGCACCATCCCCACCCCTATCACCATGGAGGAGCTCGAGGACATGCTGCTCGACTTCGGCATCATGAAGACCGACGAGCAGATGCTTGCCGAGCTTCAGGTCAAGGAAGCGGCGAAGGCGGCCGCACAGTAGCGACCGCTGCCGACATGAGGCGCGGCCGACCTGGCGCGCCTTTCAAAGAACGGCGCCTCGTCGGTGAGGCGTCACCCTGAACCTTGAAAGGGGTCCCATGAGCCTGGAATACGAGAATGACGGCGCCCTCCATGCGAAGCTTATCGAGGAGGTGCTGTCGCAATATCCTGACAAGGCGGCGAAGCGCCGCAAAAAGCACCTCAGCGTCGCAAAGAGCGGCGACGAGGCTGGCGAGGAAAACGAGGTCCTTTCCGAATGCGAGGTCAAATCGAACATCAAGTCCATCCCCGGAGTGATGACGATTCGCGGCTGCGCCTATGCCGGCTCGAAAGGCGTGGTGTGGGGTCCAGTCAAGGATATGGTCCATATCTCGCACGGCCCGGTCGGCTGCGGGCAATATTCCTGGTCTCAACGCCGCAACTACTACGTCGGCACGACGGGCATCGACACGTTCGTCACGATGCAGTTCACCTCCGATTTCCAGGAGAAGGACATTGTTTTTGGTGGCGACAAGAAGCTGGAACGGATCATCGACGAGATCGAGGAACTGTTTCCGCTGAACAAAGGCATGACTGTACAATCCGAATGCCCGATCGGCCTGATTGGCGACGACACCGAAGCTGTGTCCCGCAACAAGGCCAAGGAGCACGAAAAGACAATCGTGCCGGTGCGCTGCGAGGGCTTCCGCGGCGTCTCGCAATCCCTCGGCCACCACATCGCCAACGACGCGATCCGCGACTGGGTGTTCGAGAAGAAGGACGTCGAGTTCGAGGCCGGTCCGTACGATGTCAATGTGGTCGGCGACTACAATATCGGCGGCGACGCCTGGGCTTCGCGCAT
Source organism: Mesorhizobium sp. M0159 (assembly GCF_040322295.1). Lineage (NCBI taxonomy): Bacteria > Pseudomonadati > Pseudomonadota > Alphaproteobacteria > Hyphomicrobiales > Phyllobacteriaceae > Mesorhizobium > Mesorhizobium sp. M0159. The sequence goes on along the minus strand of NZ_JAMYTF010000056.1, from coordinate 23,389 downwards.
CCTCCTCGAGGAGATGGGCCTGCGCGTGGTCGGCAACTGGTCAGGCGACGCTACGCTGGCCGAAATAGAGCGAGCGCCAAAGGCGAAGCTCAATCTCATCCATTGCTACAGGTCGATGAACTACATCTGCCGGCACATGGAGGAAAAGTATGGCATCGCCTGGATGGAGTACAATTTCTTCGGCCCCTCCCAGACTGAAGCCTCTCTGCGCAAGATAGCCAAGCATTTCGGACCGGAAATCGAGGCCAAGGCCGAGGCGGTCATCGCCAAATACCGGCCCCTGGTCGAAGCCGTCATCGCCAAGTACCGGCCGCGCCTCGAAGGCAGGACGGTGATGCTCTATGTCGGCGGGCTGCGCCCCCGTCACGTCGTCACGGCATATGAGGACCTGGGCATGGTTATCGTCGGCACTGGCTACGAATTTGGCCATAACGACGATTATCAGCGCACCGGCCACTACGTGAAGAAGGGCACGCTGATCTATGACGACGTGACTGGCTACGAGCTGGAGAAGTTCATCGAGGGGATCCGCCCTGATCTCGTTGGCTCCGGCATCAAAGAAAAGTACCCGGTCCAGAAGATGGGCATACCGTTCCGTCAAATGCATTCCTGGGATTATTCCGGCCCGTATCACGGCTACGACGGCTTCGCCATCTTCGCCCGCGACATGGATCTGGCCATCAACAACCCGGTCTGGACCCTCTACGACGCCCCCTGGAAGAAAAAAGCCGAGCCGTCGGCGGCGATCGCAGCCGAATGAGAAACCTGGCCTCCCGGAAGCCGGGAGGCCGTTGAACGCCTGTGGCCCTTTGTCCGCGGGAGACCTGAAACGTTTCGACGTCCCTGTGCCGCCGTATGGGGGGCCAGATGGAGAAGAGGTAACCACCCATGCCGCAGTCGGCTGAAAAAGTTCTCGACCACGCGCCCCTGTTCCGCGAGCCGGAATACAGGCAGATGCTCGCCGAGAAGAGGCTGAATTTCGAATGTCCGCACCCGGACCAGGTCGTTACCGACCAACGCGAATTCACCAAGACGTGGGAATACCGCGAAAAGAACCTCGCTCGCGAAGCGCTTGTCGTGAACCCCGCCAAGGCCTGCCAGCCGCTTGGCGCGGTGTTCGCGGCCGCGGGCTTCGAGCGAACCATGTCCTTCGTCCACGGCAGCCAGGGCTGCGTGGCCTATTACCGCTCGCACCTGTCGCGCCATTTCAAGGAGCCTGCTTCGGCAGTTTCCTCCTCGATGACCGAGGACGCGGCAGTGTTCGGTGGCCTGAAGAACATGGTCGACGGGCTCGCCAACACGTACCAACTTTACGACCCGAAGATGATCGCCGTCTCGACCACTTGTATGGCCGAGGTCATTGGCGACGACCTGCACAGCTTCATCGAGAACGCCAAGGACGAAGGCTCGGTCCCGCGCGACTTCGACGTGCCCTTCGCCCACACGCCGGCCTTCGTCGGTAGCCATGTCGACGGCTATGACGTTACGGTCAAGGGCATTTTGGAGCATTTCTGGAAAGGCGAGGAGCGCACGGAAGCCGAGGGGACCATTAATATCATTCCGGGCTTCGACGGTTTTTGCGTTGGCAACAACCGGGAACTCAAGCGCCTGCTCGATCTGATAGGCGTGTCCTATACCTTCATCCAAGACGCCTCTGACCAGTTCGACACGCCGTCGGACGGCGAATATCGCATGTACGACGGCGGCACGAAGATCCAAGACGTGAGGAAGGCAGTCAACGCCGAGGCGACACTTTCGCTACAGCATTACAACACCCGAAAAACACTGGAGTATTGCGAACAGGTCGGGCAGGCGACGGCCTCGTTCCATTACCCGCTCGGCGTCCAGGCGACCGACGACTTCCTGATGGAGGTCTCCGCGATTTCCGGCAAGCAAATCCCCGAGACGATCCGCCTGGAGCGCGGCCGACTTGTTGACGCCATGGCGGACAGCCAATCCTGGCTGCACGGTAAGAAATACGCCATCTATGGTGATCCGGACTTTGTCTACGCCATGGCCCGTTTCATCATGGAGACGGGCGGCGAGCCGACCCATTGCCTCGCCACCAACGGCACCTCGGCATGGGAAGCGGAGTTGAAGGAACTGCTTGCATCCTCGCCCTTCGGCAAGGATGCTCAAGTCTGGGCGGGCAAGGACCTCTGGGCGATGCGCTCGCTGCTCTTCACCGAGCCAGTGGACCTGCTGATCGGCAACTCCTATGGCAAGTATCTGGAGCGCGACACCGGCACGCCGCTGATCCGGCTGGCGTTTCCGATCTTCGACCGCCACCATCACCATCGCTTTGCGCTCATTGGCTACCAAGGCGGGTTGCGCGTCCTGACGACGATCCTCGACAAGATCTTCGACAAGCTCGATCGCGAGACAAGCGAGACGGGCGTGACGGACTATTCGTATGACCTCACCCGCTAAGCGTGACGGTCGGCTTTGGCCGGTCGTCTTCCCGAGGGACTTTGGAGACCGACGCAATGTCCTTGCTTAGAGCCAAAATCCAGGATGTCTTCAACGAGCCTGCCTGCGAGAAGAACCGCGGCAAGAATGCCAAGGCGAGCAAAAAGGGCTGTTCGAAGCCACTGACCCCCGGGGCGGCGGCCGGCGGCTGCGCCTTCGATGGCGCCAAGATCGTGCTGCAGCCGATCACCGACGTCGCGCACCTGGTCCATGCGCCGCTCGCCTGCGAGGGCAATTCCTGGGACAACCGCGGTGCGGCTTCGTCCGGGCCAACGCTGTGGCGCACAAGCTTCACCACCGATCTCACCGAACTCGATGTTGTGATGGGGCAGGGCGAGCGGAAGCTCTTCAAAGCGATCCGCGAGATCAAGGAAGCGTATGGGCCGCCGGCTATCTTCGTCTATCCGACCTGCGTGACGGCGCTGATCGGCGACGACATCGAGGCCGTCTGCAAGCGCGCTGCGGAAAAGTTCGGCCTACCGGTGGTGCCGGTCAATGCGCCGGGCTTCGTCGGCTCCAAGAATCTCGGCAACAAGCTTGCCGGCGAGGCGTTGCTCGAGCATGTCATCGGCACGGTGGAGCCCGACGATGCCGGCCCTTACGACATCAACATTCTTGGCGAATTCAACCTCTCGGGCGAATTCTGGCTGGTGAAGCCGCTCCTTGATCGGCTGGGCATCCGGGTGCGCGCCTGCATTCCGGGTGACGCGCGTTACTTCGACATTGCCTGCGCGCACCGCGCCCGGGCGGCTATGATGGTGTGCTCGACCGCGCTCATCAATCTCGCCCGCAAGATGGAGCAGCGCTGGGACATCCCGTTTTTCGAGGGCTCCTTCTACGGCATCACCGACACCTCGGAAGCGCTCCGACAGATCTCTCAGCTGCTGGTGAAGAAGGGTGCCGATCCGGAGATCCTCTGCCGCACCGAGGCATTGATTGCAGAGGAGGAGGCGATCGCTTGGAAGAAGCTCGCGGCCTACCGGCCGAGGCTCGAAGGCAAGCGCGTGCTGCTCAACACCGGCGGTGTGAAGTCCTGGTCGGTCGTCCATGCGCTGATGGAGATCGGCATCGAGATCGTCGGCACCTCTGTCAAGAAGTCGACCGTCGAAGACAAGGAGCGCATCAAGCAGATCCTCAAGGACGACAACCACATATTCGAGCAGATGGCGCCGCGCGAACTTTACGCCATGCTCTCGGAACACAACGCCGATATCATGCTGTCGGGCGGGCGCACGCAATTCATCGCGCTGAAGGCCAAGACACCCTGGCTCGATATCAACCAGGAGCGCCAACACCCTTACGCCGGCTATGACGGCATGGTGGAACTCGTACGCCAGATCGAACTCGCCATTCATAACCCGATCTGGCGCCAGGTGCGGGAGGCGGCACCATGGGATTGCCAGCCTGCGGTGAGGGAGGAACTGCCGAGCACGAAAAGCGAGGCCGCGACCTTGCATGCTGTCCAGGAATTCGCCGGCACGATGGCCGACGATTTCGGCGAGTGTTGAGGAAAGCCGATGGTCCGTATCCTTCCCCAGACCAAAGCGGCGGCGGTCAATCCGCTGAAATCATCGCAGCCGTTGGGTGCCGCCTTCGCCTTCCTTGGGGTCGACGGTGCGATGCCGGTGTTCCACGGCAGCCAGGGCTGCACCAGCTTCGCGCTCGTGCTCTTCGTGCGGCATTTCAAGGAAGCCATCCCCTTGCAGACAACGGCGATGGACGAGGTGGCGACGATCCTCGGCGGGGCAGACCATCTGGAAGAGGCGATCCTCAACCTCAAGGCCCGCACAAAGCCAACGCTGATCGGGGTCTGCACGACGGCGCTGGTCGAAACCCGTGGCGAAGACTGCGCAGGAGATATCGCCGATATCAGGCTGAAGCGCATGGAAGAACTCGCGGGTACGGAGGTGGTGCTAGCCAACACACCGGATTTCGACGGCGCGATCGAAGAGGGCTGGGCCAAGGCTGTCACCGCGATGATCGAAAGGATTACGGGGCCCGGCGAGCAGGCGCGGCAGTCGAAGAAGATCGTGATCCTGCCTGGCTGGAACCTCACTGTGGCTGATATCGAGCATTTGCGTGAGATGGTTGAAAGCTTTGGACTGAAGCCCGTGATTCTGCCAGACATCTCCGGCTCGCTCGACGGTACGGTGCCCGACCGCTGGGTCACCACCACCCATGGCGGCACCAGCGTCGAGGATATCCGCGAGCTTGGCACGGCCGAGCGATGCATCGTCATCGGTGAGCATATGCGCCGCCCGGCCGAGCTGCTGCAGAGGTTGACCGGCGTGCCTTACGTGCTGTTCCGGTCGCTGACTGGATTGAAGGACGCCGACCGGTTCGTCTCGCTGCTGTCCGCGGTTTCGGGCGCGGCGGCGCCGGCTCGGGTGCGCCGTCGCCGGGCGCAGTTGCAGGACGCGTTGCTCGACGGACATTTCCACTTTGGAGGCAAGAAAATTGCGATCGCTGCTGAACCAGACCAACTCTACCAACTCGCGAGCTTCTTCATCGGCATGGGCTCCGAAATCGCGGCGGCGGTCACCACGACCGACATGTCGAAAATTTTGGAGGAAGTACCGGCGCAGTCGGTTCAGATCGGCGATCTCGGCGATTTGGAAGCTCTTGGCGCCGGCGCTGATCTTCTCGTCACTCATTCCCACGGCCGCCAGGCGGCGCAGCGCCTCGGCATTCCGCTCATGCGGGTCGGCTTCCCGATCTTCGACCGGCTCGGCAGCCAGCACAAGCTCACAATCCTCTACCAGGGGACCCGCGACCTGATCTTCGAGGTTGCCAACATTTTTGAAGCCAACCGGCACGCGCCGACGCCTGAGGCGCTTGATCCACTCCGCAAGCGAGAAATGCCAGATGAGCTCCGTTCGTCGCCTCTCGCTCGTCACTGACGAGGTTCACGCACCGAGGCCGGAACGCCAAGCCGGCGCATTGCGCGTGGCGATCGCCACGCACGACATGAAGAACCTCAATGCCCATTTCGGATCGGCCAGGCGTTTTGCTGTCTACGATGTGATGCGCGAGGAATGGAATCTCGTCGAAGCCGTGGCCTTCGATGACGTTTCCGACGAGAGCGGGAATCATCGGACTGAGGGCGATGATCGCATCACCCCGAAAGTCGAGGCGCTGAAGGGCTGTCATCTCCTGTTTTGTCTGGCTATCGGCGGACCTTCGGCAGCCAAGGTTGTTTCGGCAAAAATTCATCCGATCAAAGTGCCGCAGCCCCAAACCATCCAAGAGGTGCTGTTGCGCACGCAGATGATGCTCAGGACGTGTCCTCCCCCTTGGCTGCGCAAGGTGCTGGCGCAGGCAGGTGTCGCCGAACAGAAACCGTCCTTCGAGGGCGAGGACTGAAATGAGGAGTAGGCGAAATGTCTGACGCCGTGGTTAGCCCTGCTGTCGCCGAAGACGAGGCGGCCCTTGCCACCCCGTTCGTCAAATGTCTCGTGCGGCTGGTCCGGGCTCATGATTCCCACGGGTCTTGGGAAGGCAAATCGGACGCCGAGCTGCTGGGCGACTTCATCATCACCAGGGAACAGCGCCGTGCGATCCCGATCATCAGCGATCCCGATCCGGACGTGCTGTGGAGACTCGAGATGTTTTACACCGCCGTCGGGCTTGCGATCGAGGAGCGCTCCGGCCTGATGGCATCGCCGATGATGGAGATGAGCCATGAGGGCTTCGGGCGCGTGCTTCTCACGGCCGGGCGGTTGGTCGTTGTGTCGAAGACTCTGCGCGACGTCCACCGGTTCGGTTTCGAGACGTTCTGGAAACTCGCCGCGGCGGGCACGCAACTGGCCGGCGATGCGATCACAGCCATTGAAGCCTATCCTGAGGTGGCGCGGGCATGATGGAACCGGCTCTTCGAGCCCGGGGATCATGCCAAGCCTTGAGGACAGGCCATGCTCAACCCACTCAGCCAAGGCGGTCGATGCCGATTTGGTTCTTGGGGTAGCTCTGATGAAGCCATTGGTCCTGATCTGTTCGCAAGATGCTGAGTTGTATCTGTTCCTCAGCCACATTCTGGGGGTGGACGGCTTCACGAGTGAGCCGGCAGGCGGCGTGAAGGAAGCACTTGCATTGGCCGATGAACGGGAGCTCCAGGCGGTAGTGCTGGACTGCGGCCCAGCAAGCGCGACAGGCTCCACAATCTGCGCCCGGTTCAAGGGGGAGCCCCGGACCGGCGGCCTGCCCGTAATTGCGCTGATCGCGCCCGGCGCCGAGAACCAGCACCTCGATCTCTTGAAGGCAGGTATTGACGAGAGCTTTGTGCGGCCCTTCGCGCCGGCCAAGCTGCTCGACTGTCTACGGACGAAGCTGGCGCTGCCGAAGCCGGGTTCGAACGGGATTGAAAACGGCGGCTGGATCTCCTGTGGCGACCTTGAGATAAGGCTCGATGCCCACCGCGTTCGGGGTAATGGCCATGAAGTCCACCTTGGGCCGATCGAGTTCAACCTGCTGCGGCTTTTGCTTGAGACTCCCGGCAAGGTCTTCACCAGAGACGAGCTGATCAGCGCGGCCTGGCCGGCCAATATCCATGTCGGTGTACGCACCGTGGATGTCCATATCAGCCGGCTCAGAAGGGCGCTGAAGGCGGCCTCCCCCTCCAGCGTCATTCGTACCGTCAGGTCGGCCGGCTACTCGCTTGAGTGGCCGGACGGCTGAATAGATAACCGATGTGGTGCCACTCCGCATTTCCGCCGTGCTGAGGGCAAGTCTTGCGGCTTCGAAACGCGCCGGCAGGTACGACATATTCAGAAAGAAGCAGTCAAATGGCTTTCAGAAGCGTACTCAGTGTGACGGGAGCTGACCACTCCGATCAGGATGTTAGGACAGCTGCCAGCTTGTGTGCCGAAGTCGGCGCGTATCTTGCCGTACTGGTGATGTCGCCTCCGCCGCTCATTATGCCTTCTCCGCTGCTCGGCGATGGCATCCCCGAGTGGCCAGGACAACGCGCACAGGCCATCGCCAGACTGGACAAACGGTTTAGGCAGATCGAAAGATTTTCACAGGACACGGCCAGTCTGGAAAAAACATCCAGGGAAATTCACAAACTGCTGAGAGCCACGTGGCGGTGCTATGATGTCGATATTGCCAACTGCGATCAGGCCAGCATCGGTGACGCGGTGCGACAGCGGGCGCTCTGCAACGATCTGACAATCGTCGGCCCCGCACTTCTCAACGACATTAGCGTCGGTCCCCTTGTTATCAACGGCAGCCTATTCGACACCGGAAAGCCGGTGCTTGTCGTGCCGGAGGGCGCTGAGGCGACTCTGTCTCCACGGCGCGTGCTGGTCGGCTGGGATTCGCGAGTCGAGGCGTCCCGTGCGGTTCGGGAAGCGCTGGATCTGCTAGCCGGTGCTGAGGAAGTTCGTGTCGCCCTCGTCGATCCGGAGGCGACCTGCACCGGAAACGATACCGAGCCAGGAGCCGATATCGCTGCCTATCTCACTCGGCACGGTGCTCGGGTCTCGGTTGACCTGCTGGCGAGCGCCGGAAAATCGGCAGCCACGGTGCTCGCGCAGCATGCAATCGACACGTCTGCCGACATGATAGTCATGGGCGCTTATGGCAACCGCAGGCTACGTGAGCGACTCTTCGGCGGCGTGACGAGATGGATAGTTGGGAAGCCGTCATTGCCGTTGTTTTTGGCTCGATGACGGGTTCCAAGCAAGCACCGACGCTGTTCGAAGCTCTACCCCCCTGGTCACCTATCCTGATGCCAAGTCGGAGGAAGATCGCGCAAAGCGCAACTTTCGCGAAGCTCGAATCTGCAAGCGCCGTCGCCGAGACATCCCGGACCTCTCTAACGCGCGCTCGGGGGTTCTCCTCGCCCGAGATGATCCGTAACGCGGAGCCCAAAGGCCGCGCAGAGGTACAGGCGCTCCTCAATGCACTCAAAACCACCGCTTCAGGTCGGCGTCAGGTCGAGAAAGAGAGTCGCTTCAGCGCGGCAGGCCGCGTTCGGACCGTAGCCGCATCGTATTGGCGTTATCACGATTTCCCTCACACTGGCCGGGAGCTGACCACCGCAACGAGTGGCCAAGGCACCGACCTTCGAGTCGGGACGGCCGGGCTCTTGCCGGCGTCGGCGCGAACGATGGCATCAATCGTCTTGTCATCTCTGGGATGGTAGCCCGGGTTAGTGGCGGACAGCCGCATCTCCAGCGTTTCCCGTTGGTCCGGCCCAACCTGCGTGGCGACCGAGCGGTCTTTGGGTTTGCAATTCCGCCAACGCTCACATCCGCACGAAGCGGTCCCTGCAGCGCCTGAGCACAGGGAACACAGAAAATATCGGCACAAAGCAGGAACCCCGGAGAGTTCACCGGCCGGCACAGGCCGGCACTCATCCGGCCTTTTTCGCCGCGACATCATCATCGATCTGAGGATGGCGGTATTGGCGAGCTACAGCTGGACCTGCTTCGGTCGCGAAGAACTCCCATGACGCCAGCCCAGGAATTCAATCCAAGGCGGGCGAGGGGGCACAGGCCGCGCTCGGATGGAGCGGCCCCTTGCAATCGCAAATGGCGAGATCGCTACCGCCTCCGGACCGGAACGGCAAGACGCTCAAGCCGGTGGCGTGAAGCGGACGATCATGACGAGCCTGACGACGTCCATCGGCCTCGTCCCTCGGCCCGAATGCATATTGAGTCGTCCGCGCCACGCTTTTCTGCCGATGCGAAGCGCGTGATGCTTGTCCAAAACCTGACAGCGGCAGAAAACATGTCGCGTCCAACACAACCGGCTATCTTGGGCACCCCGAAAGTTTTTTAAAGTGTAATCAAGCGTTTAGCGCGCTGAGCGCGTTGGCACGGCCTTTGCGAATTGAGATTCAGCAACACTGAGTGAAGGCTGACTGCACGCAGATGCGCAAGACGAGCGATGCTCTCCATTCCTTGAACCCTCGTGCCCCGTCTCAAAGGGGGAACAAGCTTGCGCATAAGGTCACGCAACTTTTGGCAACAGCTTTGGAGACAACATGGTACTGCAGATGGGGTCACCGGCTCCTTCGATCAAAATGGAGGACTGGCTGCGTGGCGAGCCCCTTGCGAACTTCCAGCCCGGCAAAGTCTATATCGTCGAATTTTGGGCAACTTGGTGCGAACTATGCATGGCGGAGATGCTCGATCTGATGCGGCTCCAGGAAAAATACAGGGACAGCGGACTTGAGGTCGTCGGCGTCGCGGCTAATGAAGACGCTCCAACGGCCTTTGAGGCTCGCACCAAGTTGGACGCGTGGTTGACCGAAAAGTGCTCGCATCTGAGCTATCGGATCGCGTTCGACCACACAGGTGAAATGAACAAGCTTTGGATGAAACCCAGCTTTTCCGCCGGGATTCCGACTTCGTACGTGGTCGACCGAGACGGCCAGATCGCCTTTATCGGTCATCCAAGCCAACTCGATGAGGTTTTGCCGGAAGTGCTCAACGGCAGCTGGCGCACCAGCGACAAAGCGAAAGCCGCCGATACGGAGCGGATCGCCACAAGCGAACCCATGGCGCGCCAACAAGCGTTGAAGAAGCCGATCGATGACAGATTCTGGGCGGCGGTGAAGTTAGAAGATTGGAAGACGGCGCTCTGGGCGATCGAAGAAGGCATCGCCTTGATGCCGGACGACATCAATTTCCGCCTGGCTCATGCGCACCTGTTGCTTCACAAAATACAAGACATGTGGACCGGCTTGCCCGTGATGCGCGAATTCGTGCGCGACGCGATCGACAAGAACTCCCAGGATTGGATGGTTTCGGCGCTAGACCAGCTTTTCCATCCGGCCAATGACCATTCGCGCCTTCCCCCCGCTGAGCGCTTCGCGATGGGCAAGGAGCTGTCCGAACACATTCTGGCACTAAATCCCCCGCAAGGCGACAGCCCTAAGTTCCGGTCTTATCCCGCGGTCGCCCGGTACTATTACGAGAACGGCAACAACGATCGCGCGATCGAGTTGGTCGAACTGGCACTGCAGTCGCTGGACGGTCCGGAGCCTGTCCCGGACGAATTGAAAGAGCACCTTCTACCGGATTTGCTGCAGGCCCTCGCCACCTACAGGGGTGTGAAGGTTTGTGACGGCGCTCTCTGTGCGGCTCCACAAAACAATTTCCCAAACGTGCCAAAGCGCGGTCGGCCGAGGAGAAAAAACAAAAAGGGTTGATTGGTCGAAATGGATTACTGGCCAATTCGTCCATTTCCTGGTGTGGCCGCAGCAAGGAGGGTCCATGCAGCACTTGGTCGATTGTTTGCAGCAGGATCGAGCCTCGAATCTTCATGATCTGTGGCCGCATTGCGGCGGAAATAATGTTCGACGCGAGTTCGCGTGGAAGACCTCGCAGTCGAGGAGGTGTTCAAGGTCGGCCACGGGGACATCAATTGCGTGGAATGGGCCGCCCCGAGCCAGGCGTCGGCTGCGCAAGGGTGCCCGAAGTAGGCGTCCCCGAAAACAGGCAGCGTGCTTCGAGGAAGAGGACTGAAATTGAGGAGAAGGCGAAATGTCTGATACCGTGATCAGCCCTGCCGAGGACGAGGCGGCGCTTGCCACGCCTTTTGTCAGATGCCTCGTGCGGCTGATCCGTGCTCAAGAGTCCTACGGCTCGTGGGAAGGTAAATCGGACGCCACGTTGCTGGCCGACTTCATCGTCACCAGAAAACAGCGCCCTGGGATGCCTGTCATCGACGATCCCGATCCTGACGTGCTGTGGAGGCTCGACATGTTCTAAACCGCCGTCGGGCTCGCGATCGAGGAGCGCTGCGGCCTGATGACATCGGCAATGATGGAGATGAAATTCACGAGGACTAGGGGCCGCATGCTTTCCACGGCCGGGCAGTTGGTCGTTCTGGCAAGACGTTCATCGGTTCGGCTTCGAGATGCTCCGGAAACTGGCTGACGCCGGTGCGAAACTGATCGACGATGCGACCGCAGCCACTGAAGCCGGTCCCGGTGTGGCGCCGGCGTGATGAAACCGATTTCGAGGAAGGGTTTATGTCAAAGCTAGATGAAATGGGGAAGAAAGTCCGAAAGCTTCAGCTGCGCGCAGCAGTCGCCAAGATGAAATTGCGCGACCTTGCAGAGGATCTCCCGGGAAAATGGACGGAGATAGAGGACGTTGCCAAGGAAACGTCCGCCGTTTTTGCCGAGTTGGATGGTGCCAAGAGAGAGATCGCTGCAATGAAGAAGTTACGATGAGGAGCACATTCACCACCCGCGACGGCTCCGGATGGATGCCGGAATATCTCACCGCTATAAACGGCACGACCTGCATCGGCTGCGGCCGCTGTTTCAAAGTCTGCTCGCGCGAGGTCATGCATCTTTACGGCGTCGATGACGCGGGTGAAATCCTCGGCGCCTGCGACGACGAGGATGACGATTTCGATGGCGAGCTCAATCGCATGATCATGGTCGTCGATCATGCCGGCCGCTGTATTGGCTGCGGAGCCTGCGCCCGCGTCTGCCCGAAGAACTGCCAGACCCATGTTGCGGCCGACCAGGTCGCAGCATGATCTGAGGAGACAAAACCAGGAGAACGGCGTTGCCCTTTAGAATCTTTTGTCGCGTCCTGGGGCTGGTGCTGTGCAGCACCGCATTGACTGTCTACTTCGCTTCTCATTCCATCGGCACAGTAGTCGTGACGACGCTGACTTGTTCGCTGCTCCTTCAGCTCGCGTATTTCGCAAGCGTGCTCTTTCTGATCTGGCGGTCTGGCTGCGTTAGCCGAGCTGGCCAAAGGGCTGAGCATTTCGACAGTTGCAAGGAAGTTGGATCTGAGCCGGTGATGAGGTGACGAATGAATCCGCAGATTTGCTCCAGCGCGATCAAATGCTGGCCATATCGCTGCTGCTGCCTTCAGGCGCGTTGACAAGATCAGAGCTGACGTGCTCCCCGTTCTGTCCGCGTTTATAAGTTAGCCCTGTTCACTTTTGAGCTGCTCCCCGTCTTTGGGTCGCCCCGGGCCGGAACTTCCGGGGGTAATGTCTCAGGGCGGCACGGCCGCTGATGAGCCTTTCATAAGCGATTCGGCGGCTTGTTGCCGATCGCGCTGTGTGGCCGGACTGTGTTGTAGTCCTTAAGCCATCAGGACCGGGCGAACGTCGATGACGGTGAGTTACGGGCGTCTCGGAGGTTGACCGGGCTGTACCGGCGAAAATCGAAGGCCAATCTAGCGGCTGAGCTAAAAGTAGGGGTCCTGTTGGAGATCAGTGATGACGACTAGCCAAAGTTCAAGAGCGAAGCCTTCGAGGCGATCCACAGCGCCGTGGAAGGCATGTACCGGGCTGGAACGATCGACAAGGCGACGCTGCGCAGCTTCGACGGCAGTTGCCTAGCGGTGCCGCAAGAATTCGCGCCGGACGAGATCAAGGCGCTGCGTGAGAAGAGCCATTCAGCGAGCCGGTGTTCGCGCGCTATCTGAACACGTCGGAATCGACGGTGCAGAAGTGGGAGACTGGCGCCAAGCGGCCGAGCGGGATGGCGCTGAAACTGCTGTCCGTGGTGCAGAAGCACGGACTGGAGGTGCTGCGCTAGGCGTTTCGCCGCTACGTGCGATAAGGCAAGCTTACCGGACATAAAACGGTGGCGACAGGCGCGGCGGTTTGTTTGCATTTGCGTTGCTAGAAGAGCCGCGATGTTTCATGCTACGGACAATGATTCTCCGCTCCAAACCGTCGCAGCGCCATGGAGTCCAACTGCCTGGACTCGCGCTGGCCGGGCCTGCGGTGCCCGTGCCGACGTGGCTCCGCCGGGCGACGCTGCAGCCGCAGACGCTTGAGGATACGGCGATTCTTGCCGGGGCTGCGATCGGCGCGCTCGATTCGGTCTGCGCCGGCAGGAGCGGTGGGCCGGGGTCTGGCGGCAGCGGCTGGCGCTGGCCGCGGCGGCGGTGACCGCACGGCAGGCGGGGCGCGTCGAGGATGAGGCTGCCTTACGCGACGCCGTGCTGTTCGCCCGCCCCGGCGATATTTTGTCAAGGTCGACGACCCTCGGTCCAGCCGGTCTTTTGCTGGTCGCCTGGCGCCGGCTCGCCGGTCGGCCCGCAGAGGATCTTCTGACGAAGAAGACACTCACCGCGGTGCTGGAAGAATTTGGCTATGCCCACGACGACGAGGTGGTCAGCAGTCTGGTGGACGAGCTTCGCCAACTCGGCGCCAGCGCCGGGACGGTCGAAACGCTGACCGGTGCGGTCGCGGCCGCCGTGCGCCATGGCTTCGGGAGTGGCGTCGGAGCATGGCTGGCCGACGCCCTGCTCGCCCAACGGCTGGGCTGGGAACGTGCCGTGCCGCTGCTCGGCGCCGAGCAGGTTTTTGGAATAGGCACGGCCCGCGCCGCGCGGCGTCAGGCATAGCGGCCAGCGAGCCGGACAGTGGACGTGCAAAAGGTCTGCTCGCCGCCCAGGCTCGCGCGGCACTGCGGGCGATCGATCTGTCGGTCGAGCTGGAGCGCCGCGCCGACCGCCTGCTCGGCATCGCGCCGAAGTTGAGGGCAAAGGGTGCGGACGCTATTGTCGAACAGCTGCTATCCGACGACGCGCTCGTCGCGTCACGCGGGGACAAAAAGGTCGCGATGAGTGACCGTGGCCTGCGCCGGCTGTTCGACCGTCTGGTCGATCTTGGGGCCGTGCGGGAGCTGTCCGGCCGCATGACCTTCCGCATCTACGGGCTTTAGGCGATGTCGCAGGCGGCGCCGAGCGCGAAGAGCAAGGCACGAAGAGGCGACGGTCGTTCAAATGACCATTTGTTTGACCGGGAGTTGGATCATCTGCCGCCGGAGGTGCGCTGGCGCGAATGGATGCACCGCGTCGAGGCGACGATCTTCGCCGCCAGCGAACCGGTCAGCCGCGAAATGCTGGCCCGCATCGTCGGCAAGAGCTGCAGCATCGATCTTTTGATCGACGACATTCGCGAAGAACTGCGCGGCCGGCCCTACGACTTGGTCGCCGTCGCCGGCGGTTTTCGGCACCTGACCCGGCCGGCCTACGGCGATGCCATTCGCGCTGCGGTCGGCACGAACGAGCAGGAGCAAGAAAACCTCTCGCATTCGGAGGTGCTGGTGCTGATGTGCATCGCCTATTTCCAGCCAATCACCCGCGCCGAACTGTCCTCCTTCTTCGGCAAGGAGATTTCTCGCGACCTGATCGGCCACCTGCGCGGCTTCGGTTTGATCGCCTCCGGTCCACGCAGTCCGACGCCAGGCGCGCCCTATACCTATGTCACGACCAAAGAATTCCTGCTCGAGTTCGGGTTCGACACACTGCGCGATCTTCCTGACATCGAGGCGCTCGAGGATGCGGGGCTGCTGTCGAAGGAAAAGTTGCTCGCCGGCGACATCATTCCGGACTTTACCGGCAGCGAGGGAGAAGATGCTGGCGTCGCCAGCGATGAATAATTCGCTGCGTCGCCAGGGGGCCAACGGTTCGTGGCTCCAGAGTTCATTCGCGCGGGATTGCAATTCACGGAGACGCTTTCATCTGATCCCAATGCGGCGGCGTGCGAATAGGCCTCGCGCAAAGCCGTAAGGTCAGCCCCGGTCGGGGTTGCCTGCACAGCCCCCTCGTCGATCCCGGCGTTGGCCCATGAAATCCGCAATGCGGGTGATCAACCCGTCGTGACCGCCTGCAGCCATGATGGCTCGAGGCCGCTGGGCAATGGATCGTCATCATCTGCCGTCAACAAGTTGCCGGGCTTGTCCGCGAGCCCTGCGCAGATCGAAGACGCATCTGGCGCAGAAGTGCTGCGGCATCAGTTCGGTCGGGTTGAAGGAGCCAACCCCGCTTCGAGCAGAAGGTCGAGGCGGGGCGACCACATCCCGTCGCCAAGCCCGAGGACGCCGGCGAACGACGACGGCCCGAGGCCATGCGCGAGCGCGAGACGTTGAAGCCAGCTCGACAGCAGCTCATCCGGAAGGGGGTCAACGTAAACTGGCCACCGGTTATAAACTACGTCCCTGTATCGCTCGCGGATCTCAATGGCGAAGCCCGCGCCGATCGCGTCACTGTTCACAAAAACAAATCGTCGCGTGCCGATGCCCGTCGGCGCTTCGAGACCGGGATGTAGTGCAGCTCCTCGAACCCAGATCTCGTGATCCGCTCCGTGCCAGACCTCACTGCGGCCAAAGCGGCCGTCGTGACGATCGCCACAAATCTCGCGACCATTGCGTCTCGGACCAACGCAGGTCGCTTACGATTGCCAGAACATGAATCGGCTCCCTGCACGTGATAAGATCGCTGAGCACCGAAACGCGGCTCACCGCATGGCTCATTAGAACTTGCCGGTTTCCCTGAACACTTCGAAGGTTGCGCGGATGTGGTCCGCTACTGCCTTGACCGGAGCGCTGGCATCCGGCGCCACTACCATGGCGAGATTGTAGGTGCCGATATCCGGCATGCCGTCCTTCGGGCAAAGCTCGACCATGTCGTTGCCGAGGAAGGATTTTGGCAGCGGCGCGACGGCAAGGTCGGCCATGATGGCGGCGCGCTGGCCGGCAGTGTGCGCGCTCATATAAGCGACGCGATAGTTGCGGCCCTCGCGGCTAAGCGCCTCCAGGGCGGCGGCCCGCCAGGCGCAGCCTTCTTCCCACAGCGATACGGGTAGCGGCTCGCGTAGATGCGCGCAGCCGCCCTTGGCGCCGGCCCAGACGATCGGCTCGGTGAGCAGCACCTCGACGCCGAGCGTACTGGTCTTGTAGGAATTGGTGAGCAGTGTGATGTCGAGCGCACGGTCATCCATGCGCCGGCGCAGATTGCTACTCTGGTCGATGGTGACGTCGACGGCGATCGACGGATGCGACTGCGCGAAACGCTTCAGCACATGCGGCAGCACCCGTTCGCCGTAATCATCCGGGGAGCCCAGCCGCACCACACCGACAATATCGGGAATGATGAACTTCGACAACACTTCGCGGTTGATCGACAACAGCCGGCGCGCATAGCCAAGCAGCATCTCGCCATCGGTGGTCAGTGTCACCGAACGCGCGTCGCGCGCGAAAACGGAGCGGCCGAGAATGTCCTCCAGCTTCTTGATCTGCATGGAGACGGCCGACGGCGTGCGGAACACGGCATTGGCGGCCGTGGTGAAGCTGCCTGTTTCGGCAATTGCCACGAAAGTGCGCAGGACATCGAGGTCGAGCAGCGGCAGCGGATGATTGAGTGGGGCGTTCATTGGGACAAAGCTTCAATTTTTCTGATGAGAACGGTCATTCCGTTTCGTTTTATTGAACAACGCTTTGGGAGGATAGTCAACTCCATCGAAGGAGCAGGCATCGATAGCGGCCATGAAACGACCACGGCACAGACCAGCAAAAAACATGCCGGCCCGTCGCGACCCAACCTGAAGGAGAATGAAATGCCTATCCTGTCATTTTCCTTGGCCGCCTTGTGACCGAATTCAGGGCAGCCCGCGCTTACCAGACCGAGCGTGCCATCCATTGGTTGCCGATCGAACTGCAGCAGGACATCGGCTGGCCCGAAGCCGCCAACACCAGGACAGGTGCACGCAGTGGCGTTGGATCGTGGGTTGGAGCGTTCGTGCGTACTGGCTTGAGGCAGATTGCTATCAACCTGGAGGAGAGGACCCAACGACTTGTGCTCAAAGCCGCCGGAAAACCAGATGTATGACCGCCCAGCTAGCAGAACTTGACGTAGAATCACCTCGAAAGGTGGCGAGCGTCCACAGCTAGGCGCCGGTTGTCGCGTATGCGACGCAATGATTTCGGCTTGAGCTCTCGCCGCACTCGCATGTAAACCATTGAGAACAGTAAAGAAAAAATCCCATGCTGTTTCTACGCGGCTGGCACGACTTTTGAAGCTCCTTCGTCGCGGCGGCAGGGCCTACCTGTCGGGATCACATCGCGATCAAAGGAACGAAGGAAGGAAAGCAGCATGTCAGATCCGTGTCAGATCGCATTCTGTGGAAGAGGTAAATCCGCATCTCCCAAAATCAACTCGCCAGTCTGTCAGCTTTCAGACAGAACGATCTCGAAAGTAGGCTGTGACCCCAAGGCCACTGGGCAGTGAGGGGAATGATGGCGCCATCAGGTGCAGAGCGCGCCAACATTCAGGGGGCAAAGCATGATTTCGCGGCAGCCTATAATTCCAGGTGGCCGCACGCCTATTTCCGTGCGCACATGGCCCTGGACTATATGCTCCCAGATCGAGCCAAGCCCGTTTTCGAAAGGATCTTCGCCGATTATCGACGCATTCGAAAGAAAACTAGGTTGAAGATTATCGATGTCGGTTGCTCCTATGGCATTAACGCCGCCTTACTTCGCACCGATCTCAATCTCGACGATCTGTATGCTGCCTATCTGAGACCTAGCGGATCGCTCTCGCGCCGACACGAGATCGAGCATCGCGCCTTCTTTCGCAATCGCGGCCTCCGTGACGACATCCAGTTCGTCGGCGTGGACCCATCGTTCCGGGCTGTTCGCTATGCGCAAGTTCTGGGCCTGCTGGAAGCCGGTATCATGGCTGATCTGGAAACCCGTGACTTGACGGTCGAGGAACGCTGCGATCTCGCGGGTGCGGATATCGTCATCAGTACAGGCTGTGTGGGTTACGCCACAGAGCGAACATTTGCGAGCGTGTATGAGGCGTCGGCGACGTCACGCCCGTGGGTCGTTGCCTTCGCGATGCATCCCTTCAGCTATGACAATATCGCAATGGCCCTTCGGGATTTCGGACTGGAGACCAGGCTTGTAGACCGCTTCAGACAGCGCCAGCGCCGCTTCTCGACAGTGAGGGAACGTCGGGCCATCCTAACCGCAATGACCAAGCTCGGCATTGAGGATCGCTTGGAGCGCACGACTGGCTATATTTACGCGTCCTGCCACATCTCCGCACCGCCGGGCGAATTGGTCTGAGCCCCTCTCAACAGGCATATCTCCAGGCGAATCGACTGTCGCGACACATCACTTTTCGGCGGGAAAACCGTGTGCCCCTTCATCTTGGAGGCCCGCCACGGGAAGGTGCGGAAAGCCGGGCGTAGGCGCCGCAAGCGGTGCTAATCGCTCTCCCGCGCATCAACGGTAAGCGATGCGCCAACGGACCTTGCAATAGGCCGGATGAACATCTCGAGCCATGACATTGGAACATGCGGGGGGCGATATGGCGCCGACTTAAGCGGCGCCGATGAAGATCTTGCACGGTGCCCGGGCGCATTGCTTACGAAAAAGCCTAAGGTCTCCTTCGTATAGCAGAATGTACGCTCCGTGCGGATAGATAGCGTCATCGGGGACAACCTCCCGGACGCAGGCAAGGAGAGGTCGGAGCGTGCGGGGTGAGGGGACGCGCAACAGCGAAGTATTCGGTCAAATTCTGGAAGGATTGCACCCCCCTTGTTCGACCCATTGGCTCCGGGCAGCTTTCACCAGCCCAGAGAGGATCTGCTTGGCGTGGAACGGATGACTTCCCACGGAATGGTGGATCTCACCAATTCTTTTGGGCGCGGCGCGGAGTGCACCAGTCTGCCAACTTGAACCTGCGACACCCACATCGCTTGTTGCCAACAAGGATGATCAGCGGCTCCTCTTTGCAAACGCAATCGTTCATGAATTCCCGTCCCAGGAGCGGCCCGGAGCCTCTTCTGCTGGTCTACACAACTGGTTTCGCCAACCGCTTGGCGGATTGGCGCCTCAGCACTCCCATCAGCATCATCAGCACCAACGAGAGAACGATCCAGGTGGTGGCGACGGCCAGGATGGTTGGACTGATCTGTTCACGCAACCCCGACCACATTTTGCGGGGAACCGTGTAGTATTCCGGACTTGGTGACAGGAATAGCGTGATCACGGCTTCGTCGAACGATGTCACGAAGGCCAGCGCGGCGCCGGAAAGGACGCCTGGCGCGATAAGGGGCAGTGTGACGCGACGAAAGACCATCGTCGGATGCGCCCCCGAACTGAGACCTGCACGCACGAGGCCCTGATCGAAGTTCGATAGGCTGGCCAGCACTGTCACGACGACGAACGGCAGCCCCAAGGTAGAATGAGCGAGCACCAGCCCGAGATAGCTGTCAACGAGACCTACCTTGGCAAAGACAAAATAGGTTCCGGTAGCCAGCACCACGATCGGGACGATCATTGGGGCCAGGAGAAGGCTCACGATCAGGCTGCGCATGGGGAGGCGCTTGTTGAGGCCCAAAGCAGCAAGGGTACCAAGCGCGGTCGCCACAAGCGTCGAAAGAATCCCGACGAAGAAGCTATTGCGGACGGCGACTCTCCAGCCTGCATCTGAAATGAATGCTTCGTACCATCGCGTCGAGAACGCGTCCGACTGAAAGTGCAGCATACCGTTGGTGAATGTGAAGTAGGGCTCCGCATTGAAGGAGAGCGGAACGATGATCAGTATCGGCGCAATGAGAAAGATCAGGATCGCCCAGCAAATGACGCGGAAGAGAACCGACCAAACTATCTCAATGGTGTAGCTGTTCATATCGCGTCCTCAGTTCACCAGCCGGTTGGCGCCGAAATATCGGTGGTAGACGGCGTAGAGGACCAGGACGACGGACAGGAGTATCATGCCCAGAGCCGCGGCTAGACCCCAGTTAAGCGACGACTGAACATGGAACGCGATTATGTTGGAGATCATCTGACCGGATTGTCCGCCGACAAGAGCGGGCGTGATGTAGTATCCAACGGCAAGGATGAAGACGAGAAGGGCCCCTGAGGCAACGCCCGGCAGCGTGTTTGGAAAGTAGACCTTCCAGAAGGCGTAGAGCCGATGGGCACCGAGCGATTGGGCCGCCCGCATGTACATCGGAGATATCGAAACCATCACGCTGTAAAGCGGAAGGATGAAGAAGGGCAGCAGGATGTGCGTCATGGCGATCAGGGTGCCGGCGAGGTTGTAGATCATTCTCACCCTATTCTCGTCCGAGATGACCCCGAAGTAGACGAGCAGGTCGTTTAGAACGCCCTGAGATTGCAGAAGCACGATCCAGCCGGTGGTACGAACAAGCAGGGACGTCCAGAACGGCAAAAGGACGAAGACGATCATAATCGAGCCGAGAAGCTTCGACGACGTCGCGATCAGATAGGCCACGGGATAGCCAAGAAGGATGCAGAGTGCCGTAACTGAAAACGCAACCAGAAAGGTTCTCGCGAAGAGCGTGGTGTGGATACGATTCTCTTCAGGGACGCGTTCGACGGCGCCTGATACGCTCCGGCGGAAATCCACCGCTGCGAGGTAATAGTTGGCGTCCACCGAGCTACGCAACTGATTGATGGCCTGCCAGGTCGATTGTTCACGCCACACAGGATCCGCTTGTAAGAACCATTCCGAATAATGATCGGTGTGAGGGTTCTGCCCGAGGCGCCGCGCCATTCTTGTGACAGCACTACGAAGCCCAGCGGCCTCGACATTCAGTCGATTGGCTATGAAGCCGACTGTATCCGCCTGCCGGGCTTCGATCAGATCGTGTGCGAGAGCCTGAAACGTCCTCTCGTCGGGGGCACCGCTTCCACTCCAACTCTGAAGTGCCTGTACGGTCCGCGGCAGTCCATCGTGAATGGTCGGATCGTAAACGCTCAAGCGGAGGATGTAGCCGAGCGGAAGGAGGAAGGTGAAGAACAGGAACAGCAACGCAGGCGCCAGAAGGAGAAGGCCCTTCCGCGTTTCGCTCCGGCGAGACCGCGCGACCTGCCGGGCGATTTCTTTAGGCGTCGCGAAGGCGGCCGCAGCCCCGTTAGCCATTGCCAGGCACTCCATCGGATAAAAAGGCCCGCGCGTCGGTGGCTTGCCAACCGAGCAGCACGGCCTGACCGACGGAGATCTGTGCGATCCCGTCCCTGTTCGGCTGTCTCATCGTCACGGTCTGCCCGTCTTCGAGCTGACACGAAAGGCGCAGATGATCTCCGAAGTAGACCACTTCCTTTGCGATGGCTTTGGCAGTGTTTGCGAAAACCGCACCATCATGTGCCAACGACACGCGCTCCGGACGAAGCGAGACCACCGCGCCATCACCCCGCTTCAAGGATCCGACCGCAACGCATTGCATGTCGACTTTTCCGACGGTTACGACGCACTCGTTGCGAGCAGCCGAAGAGATCACGCCGCTCAGGTGGTTATTCTCGCCCACGAATGACGAGACAAATACCGTTTCAGGCGATTCATAAATCGCGCGGGCAGGGCCGACCTGTTCAATGATGCCGTTGTTGAATACCGCCACGCGGTCTGACATCGCCAAGGCTTCGTCCTGGTCATGCGTGACATACACCACGGTAAGGCCGAGCTCCTCGTGCAGGTGCTTGATCTCCATCTGCATGTGTTCGCGAAGCTGCTTGTCGAGCGCGCCCAGCGGTTCATCCATCAGCACTAGCGACGGCTCGAACACCAGAGCACGGGCGAGGGCCACTCGCTGCTGCTGGCCACCTGAAAGCTGAGCGGGGCGACGGTGCGCCAATGCGCCCATGCGGATCCGTTCCAGCGCCCCGCTTACGCGTGATGCAATCTCCGGCTTCGGCATCTTGCGCGCCACGAGGGGAAACGCCACGTTCTCCTCAATGGTCATGTGAGGAAACAAAGCATAGTTTTGAAAGACCATGCCGATATCCCTCCGGTGAGGAGGAACGTTCGTGAGGTCGCGGCCTGCTACGGTGATCTTGCCGCCCGTGGGCCGCTCGAAACCTGCAAGCATCATCAGCGACGTTGTCTTGCCAGACCCCGATGGGCCCAGCATCGTGAGAAATTCTCCCTTTGCTATGGCAAGGGAAAGGGACTGCACGACAAGGGAAGAGCCGTCGTAGCTCTTTTGCACTTCGTGGAAATTCACGAACGCTCTGGTGTCGCTATTCATGATCTCTCGTTCTGGCTCGTGGTACTGGCGCAGCCACCGCATCGATCCGATGGCCGGAGCAACGCTCCGACCATTCTTGTGCAATTCGTGATCGAATTACTTGGCCATCCAGGTCGCCCAGCGCTGGTTGATCTCGTCCTGATGATCTGCCCAGAACTCGAGATCGTTCGCAAGAGACGTCTTGAAGTTGGCTTCGTAGGTCGGCAGGCTGGTCCGGATCGCCTCCGGGATCAGAGACTGCGAGGATTTTCTGACCGGGCCGTAGCTGATATACTTCGTCACGTCGGCAAGGCGCTGGCCTGTCGTTGAGAACTTCACAAAGTCCAGAGCCGCGTCCTTGTTCTTGCTGGCCTTCGAAATCGCCCAGACGTCAAGGTTCCAGATCTGTCCATCCCAAACGATCTCGAAGGGTTTGTTCTCCTTGGAGATCGCGTCGTAGATCCGGCCATTCGCCGCTGCCGTCATCACGACTTCGCCGTCTGCGAGAAGCTGCGGTGCCTGAGCATGCGCGCCCCAGAACACGACGTCCTTCTTGATGGAGTCGAGCTTGGCAAACGCCCTGTCGAGACCTTCTTTGGTCGCGAGCGTTTCGTAAACCTTGTCGTTCGGCACACCATCGGCCATGAGCGCCCACTCGAGGTTGACGTTTGGCTTGTTGCTCAGGCCGCGCTTGCCCGGAAACTTCTTCAGGTCGAAGAAATCGGCAATGGTCTTGGGACCGCCGTTCGGGAACTTGGTCTTGTCGTAGGCGATAATGTTCGACCACATGATGGTTCCGACGCCGCAGTCCATCAGGGTGCCTGGCAGGAAGTCGTCCTTAGCGGCGGTTCCATCGGCAGCCGGAGCAAGCTGGGAGGCATCGATCTTTTCGATGAGGCCGTCATCGCACGCTCTGAGCGCATCCTGAAGCTCGAGGTCGATCACATCCCAAGCGCCATTGCCGGATTGAACCTGGGATCGAAGTTCTGCGAGACCACCATTGTAATCGGCGGTGAGTACCTTGGCGCCTTTCTCGGCCATGTAGGGCTCGATAAACGCCTTTGACTGACTGGCCGTGTAGGCACCGCCGAACGAAGCGACAACCAGTTGGTCCGCCGCGAAGGCTACGGAAGATACGGTAGAGATGCTAGCAGTCGCA
>NZ_JAMYTF010000055.1:0-29630 GCF_040322295.1 Mesorhizobium sp. M0159 | reverse complement strand
ACATCCCGCGTGCGCTGGCGATCTGCCGCAAACAGGGCTGGAAGTTCGACATCATGACGACGTCCTTCTTCCTGTCGCGGCGCTCTCTCAAGGCCTCGCCCAATTCCGGCATGCCGGTCTGGCAGGACAAGCTGTTCATCGGGCTGGCGCGCACGGCGGCCGATGCGACGGAATATTTCCAGATCCCGACCGGACGGGTGGTCGAGATCGGGACGCAGGTGGCTATCTGAACAAATGGCCGTGCCCTTTGAGGGCACGGCCATTGTCAGGCTCAGCTCACCAGAGCCGCCTTGTTTGCTTCAAGAAATTGCTTCAGCGGCTGCGGCTTCCTGCCGGACAGCGTCTCGACCGCGTCGGTCACCATGCCGATCCGGCCGGAGCGGGTGTTGGTGTCGAAGGAAACGATGACGGGCGCAAACGCTTCGGGAACACCGGCTGCCTTCAATCCCTCGGTCAGCGCTTCATCCGAAAGCTGGATAACTTCGATCGGCTTGCCGGTGACCTCGGTGACGAGGGCTGCAATCTCGGCCATCGTGTGGGCCTTGGGGCCGGTCAGCGTGTATGTCGTGCTTTCGGTTGCGCTCGAAGCAAGGCTGGCGGCGATCGCCGCGGCCATGTCGTCGCGCGCGCCATGGGCAATGCGGCCCTCTCCGGCGGATGTGTACCACTGCCCCGACGCGATGGCGTGCGGCAGCGCCATGAACAGGTTCTCCTGGTACCAGCCGTTGCGGAAGATGGTGTAGGGAATGCCGCTCGCCTTGATCGCCTGCTCGGTGCCGTGGTGATCGGGCGCAAACAGCACCGGCGATCCTGGTTCCGGATTGGGCATCGATGTGTAGAGCAGGTGCGAAACGCCCGCGCTTTTTGCGGCGGCGACCGCGGTCTCATGTTGCTTCAGGCGCTTGCCGGGAAGGGCGAGTTCGTTCGTCGAAATGATCAGAACCCTGTCGGCGCCGGTGAATGCACTGGCCAGCGATGCGGTGTCGTCGAAGTCGGCCCCCCTGATGGTGACGCCGCGCGCTGCCAGATCGGCCAGATTTTCCGGATTGCGGGTGGCGGCGATGATGCGCTGAGGGGAGACCTTGAGCGTGTCAAGCAGATGATTGATGACGCCGCGGCCAAGCTGGCCGGAGGCGCCGGTGACGAGAAGGGTGTCGGTCATGAGATGTCCTGACGTTGCGCCGGAGCGGCGGGTGCATATGTTAGTCTCAAAAAGAGACCAGCACTAAAATAGGAATTGACCCGTCCTCGTAAAGAAGGCAGTTTTGCGGGAGGTAGGCACACCCAGGGAACCAGCCATGGACGGCAAGATCGTCAATCTGAGATCGAAGCTCGAGATCTACAAAGCAGGCAGCGGTGGCGGAAACCTTGCGGATTGCCCGGTTCGCGACGTGATCCAGGGCATAAGCAATAAATGGAGTTCACTGCTGATGGAGGCCTTGGCCGAGAAGCCGTACCGCTTCGGCGAATTGCGGCGGCTGGTGCCCGATATTTCACAGCGCATGCTCACCCAGACGCTGCACGATCTGCAGCGCGACGGCTATGTGCATCGCCAGGTGTTTCCAACCAAACCGCCGAGCGTCGAATACAGCCTCACCGATCTCGGGCGCTCGATGTTTGGACCCTTGCATCAGCTGATCCAATGGGCCGAGCTCAATCACGGCGCTGTACGCGAGGCGCGGAAGGTTTTCGATACTGCCGAAGGCTGAGCCTCAAGGCCGAGACGGCGGCTTGATTTAACGACAGCGCTGAAGGATTGTCCGGCCTGGGTTGGGGCGGGCAGATGGGCAATTCTCTGGACATCGCGATTGCCGGCGCCGGGCCGGCTGGACTTGCCGCCGCGCTCTATCTCAAGCGCGCCGGACATAGGGTCACCATCTTCGAGCGCTTCGACCAGCCAAAACCGGTCGGGTCCGGGCTGATCCTGCAGCCGACCGGGCTGACGGTGCTTGCCGATCTCGGCCTGCTCGAAGACATTCTGGCGCTGGGCAGCCGCATAGACCGCCTGCATGGTGCAGATGCCAAGACCGGCCGTACAGTGCTCGACGTCCGCTACGATGCCCGGAGTGGCGGCCGTTTCGGGTTGGCGGTGCACCGCGCGGCTCTGTTCGGCGTGCTTTTCCGCGCCGCCCGGCGCCAGGCGCTCACCATCGAGACAGGTATCGAGCTCGAGACGCTGGAAACCGGTGAGCGGGCAACATTGATCTGCGGCAACGGACGACGGATAGGGTCGTTCGACCTGGTAGTGGATGCCAGCGGTTCACGCTCCAAACTGCGGCGGTGCGTGAACAATCCGGGCGAACCGCGATCGCTCGCCTATGGCGCGTTCTGGGCATCGCTCGGCTGGCGCGGCGAGGGTTTCGACGAGCACGCGCTGCTGCAGCGCTACGACAGTGCGAGCGTGATGATCGGCGTGCTGCCGATCGGCCGGCCTGAGCCCGGTGCCCAGAAGATGGCGGCATTCTTCTGGAGCCTCAAGCCGGCGGATGCCGAGCACGTATGGGCGGCAGGTCTCGATGCATGGAAGGCGAGATTGGTCGGGCTGTGGCCTGAATGCGCGGCCTTCATCGACCAGATCGACAGTTTCGAGCAGCTTTCGCTGGCGCGCTATGGCCATCACACGATGAAGACGCCAGCCGGACGGCGATTGGCCGTTATCGGCGACGCGGCCCATTCGACAAGCCCGCAGCTCGGCCAGGGCGCGAACATGGCGCTGCTCGATGCAGCCGCGCTCAACTACGCACTCATAGGAACGGCCCGTATCGATACTGCGCTGGAAGCTTACGTTCGGGCGCGGCGATGGCATGTGCGGGTCTTCCAGACGCTGTCGCTGGTGCTGACGCCGTTTTATCAATCGGATTCGATTGTGATGCCGTTCGTCCGCGACAGGCTGGTGGCGACGCTGGCAAAAGTCCCGCCGGCGCCGCAGTTTCTTGCTTCCATGGTTACAGGAACGGTGCTCAATCCATTCAAGCCGATCGGGCTTGCGGAAGCGCTGTGGCCGGATCGTTTTGGCGGATGATTTCCGAAAGGTGCGAACCCTTAGCCTGCAAGAATGCATGGAGGCGTTGCGCATGATCGGGAGCGACCGCGTCCTTTACGGATGGGCGTTCGTGCAATGCCTTGCGCCAGGCCTGGATATGCGGTTTTCCGTCCAGGATGCCGAAATCGCCGATCCGGTCAAAGACCTCGAAATAACGGAAAATCGGCCCGTAGACCGCGTCGAGCAGTGAAAAGCGCTCGCCGTCGAACCGTGGCCCAGCCGCGCCGTTCGCCAGTTCCAGGCGATCGAACATTGCTGCCAGAGCCCGGCGTTCGGCGATGAAGGCGGCTTCGGTGAGCGCTGAATAGAAGCGGCCGATGGCATTGAGGATTGCCGAGCCGAACTCGATCCAGGCGCGATGCCGGGCACGGGCATAGGGGTCGGTGGGATGCAGCGGATTGGGCTGGGTTTCCTCGAGGAATTCGAGGATGACGAGCGATTCGAAGATCACCGTTTCCTGGCCGTCATGCTCAACGCGGAGCAGCGGCACCTTGCCGAGCGGCGATATCGCCTTGAACCAGGCAGGCTTGTTGGCGAGATCGACCGTGATGCGTTCGAACGGCACGCCCTTTTCGCGAAGTGAAATCGCCGCGCGCTGCACATAGGGACAAAGATGGTGGCTGACGAGGATGAGCTTGTCGGTCATCTCACTCTCCCCAGACATGGTTCAATGCGCCGTCCTCGACGCGGGTGGAGAGGAACATCAGGCGGGAGCCCTTCGGCGCCGGGCCTTCGAGGCGACCACCGTTCGCCATGTCGAACGAGGCGCCGTGCCACTGGCAGACGAGCTTGCCGTCCTTGCAGTCGAGCGGGCCACCGAAATGCAGGCAGACGTCGGCGGCGGCGCGGATACGCTCGCCGCTGCGGTAGACATGGACCTCGCGGCCGAAAAACGGAGCGATGAGGCTGCCTGTTTCCGGAATGTCGGCGATCTTGCAGATTTCATGCTTCATCGGAATTGCCTCTCATGATTGATGCGATTGCATCTATATAGATGCATTTGCATCGATCGTCAAGCTTGATGCAATTGCATCTATCGCCTACGATGCAATCATGACCGGGATTCCTTCACCTCCAGCCATCAAGGCCTGGGCCCGCCTGATGCGGGTTTCGCGCCAGTTGTTGGAACGAGCCGAGGACGCGCTGAAGGACAGTGGCCTGCCGCCGCTTGCCTGGTACGACGTCCTGCATGAGCTTGCCGAGGCGGGCGAGGGCGGATTGCGGCCGTTCCAACTCACCGAGCGCACTCTGTTTGCGCAGTACAACATCTCCCGGCTGCTGGCGCGGCTCGAAGCCGACGGGCAGGTCGAGAAGCTTCCAGTTGCCGATGACGGCCGCGGGCAAACAGTCCGCGTCACAGACAAGGGACGCGAGACGCGCCGCCGCATGTGGGCTGTCTACGGCCGGTCGATCGCGGAGTTGGTCGGCTCCCGGCTTTCCAATGATGAGCTCGACGCGCTGTCAGCTCTGCTTGGGCGCCTGCGAGATCCGCCCGCCCTGGAGTGACACGCCTTCATGACGAAGATGGCACCGATTGGCGAGGTCAGGCACTGCCCAAGAGGAATGCCAACGTCGCCAGAACGCCAAGACCGACGCGGACCAGATGTAGATTGCCCCATTTGGCGATCAATGTCCGAGCTTCAGGATTGACGGAGTTCGCGTCCATCGCCTCCAGCAACCTATTTGCCGGCATCATCACCAGCAGCGTCCATGGCCAAGGCAGGATGATCAGCAAGGCACCGACCAGATAAGCGAGATTGCCGGTCAGCCACCAGGCGACGAGGCCCAGAATACAGGCGATGACGGCGATCGAGGCCTGCATGGCGGCGCCGCGCTTGTAGGAAGGCTGCCATTCCTGCAGCAATGCCTTGTCATCGAGGCGAAGCCGCGCCGGCTGCTCGGCGACGCTGACGTAGATAGCCGCGCCGGCGAACACTGCGGCAACGGTCAAGGCAAGCAATCCGGCGAGCATGATCCGTGTCTCCCGTGATGCCCCGCTTGGAGCAAACAGAAATAAAGGCTTGCGTCGGGTCGGGCAATACGCCATAAAGCCGAACCGTAACGTACGGTACGCCATCGAGCTCGTATCTGAACTCCGGGTGAGTTTGCCTCCTGAGGAAAAACTGTGTTGCACGCTGTGACCGACATCGACACCAGCGAGGCGCTGACGGAGCGGCAGAAGGACGTGCTCGACGCCGCCCTTCGCCTGCTGGTCGAAGAGGGCGATCAGTTGACCATGACCGCCGTGGCGCGGCGGGCGAGCTGCTCGAAGGAGACGCTCTACAAATGGTTCGGCGATCGCGACGGGCTGTTGACGGCAACGGTACAATGGCAGGCGTCCAAGGTGCGGGTAGTGCCGGTCGACCGCAAGGGGCTCGACCTCCCTTCGCTGACGGCGAGCCTCGAACGCTTCGCTTCGGACTGGCTCAAGGTAATTTCGAGCGACACCTCGATCGCGCTGAACAGGGTGGCGGTCGGCCATGCTAGTTCGGGGAAGGACGATCTCGGCGCCATCGTGCTGGAGAAGGGTCGATTTGCGCTGGCCAAGCGCCTCAAGCCGGTGCTGGAGGCCGGGAGACAGGCCGGGTTCCTTGAATTTTCGGACGCGGAGACGGCGTTCCGCACCTTTTTCGGGCTGGTCGCCCGTGACGTGCAGATCCGCTTGCTGCTTGGCGACCGGCTGGAATTGACTGATGTGGCGATCGGCGGCGATGCCGTCCGGGCGACGCAGCAGTTTCTCGCTCTTTTCGGGGCAAAAACCAGGCCGCAGGGCCCATAGAGCCGGATGATTTCAGGTCAAATCGACCTGAAATCTGAATCCGGCTCTACACTAAAAGATGGAGCATGATGTCGTCCGAAAACCGCTTCACACTTTTCGGCATCATGCTCTGGTTCAAAACGGGAAGGAAGAAAAATGCGTGTCTATTACGATCGCGACGCCGATCTCAACCTGATCAAGGGCAAGAAGGTCGCTATCATCGGCTATGGCAGCCAGGGCAGGGCGCATGCGCTCAACCTCAAGGATTCCGGCGTCAAGGACATCGCCATCGGCCTCAAGGCCGGCTCGGCGACCGCCAAGAAGGTCGAGGCCGACGGGCTCAAGGTGATGAGCGTAGCCGATGCCGCCAAGTGGGCCGACCTGATGATGATGGCGACGCCGGATGAGCTGCAGGCCGACATCTACAAATCCGAGATCGCGCCAAACATCCGCGATGGCGCGGCAATCGCCTTCGCCCACGGCCTCAACGTGCATTTTGGCCTGATCGAGCCTAAAGCTTCGGTCGACGTCGTGATGATCGCGCCGAAGGGGCCTGGCCATACGGTGCGCGGCGAATACCAGAAGGGCGGTGGCGTGCCGTGCCTGGTCGCGGTCAACCAGGACGCTTCGGGCAATGCGCTCGACCTGGCGCTCTCCTACGCCTGCGGCGTTGGCGGCGGCCGCTCGGGCATTATCGAGACCAATTTCCGCGAGGAGTGCGAGACCGACCTGTTCGGCGAGCAGGTGGTGCTGTGCGGCGGCCTGGTCGAATTGATCCGCGCCGGCTTCGAGACACTGGTGGAAGCCGGCTACGCGCCGGAAATGGCCTATTTCGAGTGCCTGCACGAGGTCAAATTGATCGTCGACCTGATCTATGAAGGCGGCATCGCCAACATGAACTACTCGATCTCGAACACCGCCGAATGGGGCGAATATGTCTCGGGCCCGCGCATCATCACTGCCGAAACCAAGGCCGAGATGAAGCGCGTTCTGAAGGATATCCAGACCGGCAAGTTCACCTCGGAATGGATGCAGGAATACCGCGCCGGCATGTCGCGCTTCAAGGGCATCCGCCGCAACAACGACAGCCACCAGATCGAGGAAGTCGGCGCCAAGCTGCGCGCGATGATGCCGTGGATCTCGAAGAACAAGCTGGTTGATAAGGCCAAGAACTGAAGGAAATCCACGTTCGTTTCGTTACCCGTCCTCGGGCTTCGCCCTGCGGGCGCGTGGGAATTTCCATGAACAAGCTGGTCGACAAGGCCAAGAACTAATCGCAATTTCATTGCCGATCAAGAAAGGCCGGCGGAGCGATCCGCCGGCCTTTTCGCATCAAGATTGTGTGGTTTCCAGGCTTCTGGACAGGCGCACTATCCTCATCACCGTGATATGCCTGTGCGGGGCATGGCACAAAAGTGCCAAGGGGGTGAGAGTTGGAACTCAAATTTCTGTTGGTCGGGTTTGCCTGCGCGGTTGCCGGCATGCTGTCCCTCGTCACCTTGCTGAAGTGGTGGGAGGTGAGGGTGGTCAGCCACTGGTCTCCGACGCCGGGAAAGATCATCTCGTCGCGGGTCGAGGCTCGCGAGGTGACCAGTTCGGGATCCGGTTCGGACAGCAGAGGGTCGACCGAAATCCGCAATTTCCCGGCAATCACCTTCGAATACAAGGTGAACGGCAAGACATTTCGCAGTTCGCACTACAGCGTGCAGGAGAACCTTGGAAACTTTGGCGTGGCGGAAACCCTTGCGAAATTTCCAAACGGGGCCGGCGTAACCGTCTTCTACAATCCGGCCGATCCAGCCAAGGCCGTGATCGAACGCACCATGCCTGACGGCTCCTTCAAGTTCATGGTCCAGCTTTCGGCCGGGCTGGTGGTCGGCGCGCTTGTATTGGTCTTCTCCGTCGGCGGCGTCCTCGAAGCGGTCCGGCCGTTTTTGCCCAAGCCGCAGAACCTCGGCGCCGCGGCCCTGCTGCTTTTCATGGGATTATTTGTCCTGCGCATGGGCTTTGCCCAGAAGTCACTTGCGGAACAGGCGGCCAAATGGCCCATCACGGCAGGACGCATCGACGCCTCGGGCCTGCAGAAATTCGAGACCCGCGACAGGTCCGGAGGCGGCTATCGGCCCTGGCGAACAGTCTTCAAATCCCGCATCGTCTACAGCTATAGCGTCGCCGGCCAGCGCTACGCCGCCGATCGCATCGCTTTCGGCGCAAACGTGACGGCTTCGCTGCCGAGGCTCGTCAGCGGTCAATCACAGCGCTATCTTCAGGGCGACAAGGTTGAGGTCCACTACGATCCCGACAACCCAGTTGCAGCGGTTCTCGAATGCAGGGTGAGCGGGCTTTGGCTCCTGTGGGTCTGCGCCGTTGGCTTGATAGGTGGAGCCGCGCTGCTTGTCGGGGTGATCTAATGCTGAAGCTGCCGCCCTAGACGCTGTAGATTCAGAGGAAGGGCACTTGTCTTCAGCATCTGACAAGAACTCCGCTGTCGAAGCCAGGCCATGTCAATCTCACCGTCGCCCCGTCGACCACAATATGGATGACACGGGAGAACGGCTCTTCGGCCGACGGGTCGGATCCGTAACATTGGCTGGCCCGCGCCACCCAGCCCGTAGGCGTCTTGAGAAACGTTGCGTGTTCGCAGCCGAGAGCAGGGACCGACAGCGCGTCGCGGTACAATGTGTAGACAGTCTGGCGTTGAACATCCGCAACGGCGGTACAGTTCGATCTGTCCCCGGACCATGTGCCCACATAGGGTTCCGTGGCAAAGGCGCTGCCGCACGAAAATGTTAAGATCGAAATGAGCATCAAGAGATTTCGCATCATCGATTCTTCTTTTCGACGTGGCCTTGGGCCATGCTAAAGCATCGATGCTCAGACTTCACAATGATGCTGCTCCAAGGGACTTAAATGATCATCCACAAAGCAGCAGCTATTTTTCTGAGCATGCTGAGCCTGTTGCAAGCAGCGAACGCAACAGAATGTTCGCTCAGCCATGCGACTTATCGCGAGCCGCGTTCGGGAGCGACGATACAGTTCCGGCCAACCAACAACGAGCCGGCCGCGCTGACGACCGAGGTCTTTTCGTTGATCGTGCCCAACACCGACATTCGTCTGCCGTCGGACATTACCTGGACCAATGGCAAGTACTCGTTTCCTGTGGGCACGATCCGGCACACCTGCACCGACGACGATCGTGAGGCTGGTCTCGTGGACGGCACCGGGCTGTGCAGAGTGTGGGATGGGCAGGTCTATGCGTTCAATGCAGGCGGTGCCGAGCAGTTGAGTTCCCGCGAAGCCTCGCCGGCGCCGGCAGGGTTGCTGTTGCCTGACTTCGGCGCGATTTTTACCGAATGGCCCGATTTCGCCAAAGCCAATCCCGATGGTTCAGCCTGGGACGCCTTTAGCTTGACGGGTTGTAGCGATGAATAGCAAGAGACTGCCGGCCTGCATCTTCGCCCTGCCGGTCCTTATGGCCATGGCAACCGGCGCTCGTGCCGACCAAAGCAAGCCGTCGCGTCCGCCTGTCGACAAATGCGCTTGGGAACGGCTGGCGGACAAGGATGTCGGGCTGGCTGCCTGGGTGCAGCGCTGCGATTTCGGTTTTCGCCGGATTCATTTCGAGCTTGGCGGCAATGCTCTTGCCATCAAATACAGCGACGGCGGGCCGGCCGATCCCGTCGTCGAAGTCTTCGATATGCTGCCGGGCGAGGCCGCTGACGCTGCGTTGCAGCGCATTTTTACGCAGAAGACCGAGAAAGCCATCAGCACACGTTGCGTGCTCATGCCTTACACCGAAGGGGTCGCGCCCACGCGCACCCTGCGGTATGTCTTCAGTCCCGATGCCGTTTATCTCAGTGAATTGAAAGCCGTTGCCGACCCTGACGAGGTCGGCGAACCGCCTTGCGGCGAATGGGGCGAAGCCCCGGACGGCATTCAGTATTTCGAGGTGCAATCACCCGAACTGCGAAAGCTTCTATTCGTTCGCGTCGGCCAGGATGAGCCGCTGTTTGACGAGCAGACACTGCGAGTCCTGCCACCCGGATAGCGCCGGGATCTCAGCCGTAGTGCCAGCTGGGCTTTGGTTCGGTGCCGGTGAACATCACCCCAATTCGGTCCTCGCGGCGCCAGCGGACCACCGCCTTGTAGGCAATGCCGTCGGTCGGAACATAGAGCAGGAACTCATCGGGGACGCGCGCGTCGATCGAGACCTTCAATTCGGCACCGCCGGCATGCATGTTGCGCAGTGTGCATGTGACCTCGGAGTTGGTCATGCCGGTCAGGATCGCCGCGCCCTTCAAGACGCGCTGCCGGTGTTTGTCCCTCTGTTCGTCCTCGGCCATCGCACGCAATCCAGCCATCTTCGCGTCTCGGGCGTTCTGATCGGGAGGATTATTAGACCTGCCTGATAAAAATAGCGTTATCACCAGTGGAGGCTGGCGATTTTTCGCGGTTGCTGGCCGTAAGAAAAAATCGGCGCCGCAACGCGCGGCGCCAGACGATATTATTACCGGCCTGCTCAGCTATAGGGCGAGTAGCATTGCTGGCGCGGCCCGTTATAGGGCTGGAACGTGTTGTCCCAGGCGCGGTACGACCGGTAGCGATTGTAGCACCATTGGACATGCGCGCTGGAAAGCCGCTGTGTCCGGTAGTAGCGCCGCGGTGCGGGCGCATCGTAGTAGTTGTAATTGTTGTACAGGCTGCCGAGGCCAAACCCCAGGCCCAGCCCAAGAATCGCGGCGCCGGCACCATCATCGTAGTAACCGCCGCGGTAATGGCGGCGGTGATGGCGCCAACGCCAGCTGTCGTCCCAGCCGCCATTGTCCCAGTGTCTCGAGAAATGACGGCCGCGGAAATTGTTGGACCGCCATCTCCAATCATTGCCGCCGTGCCATTGCCGAACGCCGTGATTGCGCCAACGCCAGATCTGCCTGTCATTGCCGCCTGCCCAATCTTCACGAATTTGCACGATGTCGGCGGCATTGCCCGCCACCGGCAGCAGGGGTTTGGGCATCGGCCCGGCAAGCGAGGGGGCCGAGAGGCCGGCGATCAGACCGAGGGCCATCAGCCCGGATCTGACAGAAGATAAAAAGAGCGGTTTCATCGCACTCTCCGAAGATTCAGGCCCCACGCCCAGAATACCCCGGGGAAGGGCCTATTGATGGAACTTTCCATCTGAACGGAAGATGAACAAAAAGGTTCCGTCAACCATAACGAGCGCGCGATCAATCAGAGCCGCCTGATTTCTGCGCCCTTGTTTTCGCGCGCGCTTGCGGGCAAAGGTCAAAGCCATGTCGCTGCGCCTTGCCACCTTCAACGTCGAAAACCTGATGAACAGGTTTGATTATTCCGGATACCGCAATCAGCTCAACGAAGATCGCACGCTGGCGCTTTTCGACATCCAGAGCGAGGCCGAATACAAGATGCTCGAGCAGGCGCGGGCCATCGCCCAATCCGACGACACGCGGCAGTTGACGGCGCTGGCGATCGCGGCCACCCGCGCCGACATCATCTGCATGCAGGAGGTCGACAATATCGAGGCGCTGAGGGCCTTCGAATATGGCTATCTGTTCAAGATGGTGGGGCAAGGCTACCGGCAGAAATACACCACCGCCGGCAATGATTCGCGCGGCATCGACGTCGCCGTGATGATGCGCAACGAGACCGCGCAGGGCCAGCCGATCGAATTCGTGCGCATGACCAGCTACGCCTATGTCACGTTCGAGCAATTCGGGCTGCACACGGCGGAATTGGCAGCGCTTGGTCACCAGGCCAATGAGCGCATCTTCCGGCGCGACTGCCTGGAAATCGATCTGACGGTGGCTGGCGCACCGTTGACGCTGTATCTCGTGCATTTCAAGTCGATGGGCTCGCCCCGTAACGGCCTCGACGGCCGCGAGGCGACCATGCCGCTGCGCATCGCCGAAGCTCAAGCAGTGCGCCGGATCATCGAGGAGCGCTTCGGCAAGGACCATGCCGCCGACAAGCGCTGGGCAATCTGCGGCGATATGAACGACTACCGGCAGCGCGTGAAGATTACCGGCGATGCCGTCGACGGCTACCGTTTCGAGGTCATCGACGAGAGCCGGTCCTGCATCGATGTGCTCACTGCCGGCGGCTTTTGTGAAAACGCGGTCGAGCGGCGGCCGGAAATGGACCGCTGGACTTTCTATCACACACGCGGACCGGAAGAGCGGCATCTCTGCCAGCTCGACTACATCCTTTTGTCGAGGGCGCTGGCCAGGCAGAACGCCACCGCGGTTCCCGATATCATCCGCAACGGCCAGCCTTGGCGCACCATATTTCCAGCGGGCCAGGA
This sequence comes from Mesorhizobium sp. M0159, assembly GCF_040322295.1. NCBI lineage: Bacteria > Pseudomonadati > Pseudomonadota > Alphaproteobacteria > Hyphomicrobiales > Phyllobacteriaceae > Mesorhizobium > Mesorhizobium sp. M0159. The sequence continues at coordinate 17,510 of NZ_JAMYTF010000055.1, read as the reverse complement.
GGTCGAGCGCTTCCCACGTGCCGGGTGGGACCGGCCGAAGGCATCCGACCATTGCCCGGTAGCAATTGCCCTCGACATGGTGTGAGACTGGCGTGAGTTTCGATCTGCCGCGCAACGTCATCCTGCCGGTCGATGCCATCGACGTCAGGCTCGATCCCGGCCCGCACCCGTTCGAGCGCGATAATGCCGAGGCGATCGCCGCAAACTGGCGGCGTGAGACCGCAGCCAAGCCGGCGCTTTTCGACGGCATCGTGGTGCTGCTTTCCGCTCTCAGCTATCGCGACAATCGCCTCGTTGGCCGCTGCCATGCGGTGCGGTATTCGACCTTCATGCTTTGGCGCGGCAATCGACAGGTGGCCGGGGCCGAGCACGCCTATGCCCATGCCATGCTGGTCGCCGGCGACAATGCGCTTGTGGCGATCCGCATGGCGCCGCATACGGTCAATGCGGGGCGCGTCTACTTCGCCGCCGGTTCGTTCGAGCCAAGCGATTTCCGCGATGGCCTTGTCGACGTCGACTTCAACATGATCCGCGAGGTGCGCGAAGAGACCGGTCTCGACCTGTCAGGCGCGACACGCGGCAGGCGCCATTACGCCCTGTCGACGGCAAGCGGCACGGTGATCTTTCGCCGCTACCGAGAGACGGCCTCCGCCGACGACCTGGCACAGCGGATCAGCGCTTTCGTCGCGGCCGAGTCAGAGCCTGAAATCGAAGGCCCCGTCATCATCCGCAATGCAGCCGACCTGCCGGACGGGTTGATGCCGCATATGAGACCGCTGATCGAATGGCACTTTGCGAGCGAGCAAGGTTTCCAACTCTAACGTCGTAGCCTACCTTCAATAGCCTTGCGGTCGTTGCGGGCGGCAACAAAATACAACAGCACGCCGAGACCCAGGAGCGCGCCCATCGTCGTTCCCATCGTCTGCCCAATTACCTGCTGGAAGTCAGCGGTGACGCGATCGGGATTCTCCATCCCATAAAGGATCAAATTCCACCAAAGCCCTGCCAAGGCGGCTTCGACGATCACAATCGCCAGAGCCAGTCGCGCTTTCTTGCTCATCCATTGTTCCCCCTTAGTCCCCAACAGCATTGTTATCATTGCAGAATGTGCTGCGACAAGGGCAGGTTGCATAAAAAATTGGCAGCGTCTGGAGGCGACATTTGCTGCAACGCTCTATTCATGCCTCAGTGCGTCGATAGGGTTGAGCCGCGCGCCGCGCAGCGCCGGGAAGAAGCCGAACACCATGCCGATCAGCGCGGAGAAGCCGACCGCAAGCAAGATGACCGCCGGGCTTGGCGCAAACGGGATCGTCAGCGTCACCGAGGCGAGGCCGGCAAGGGCCAGGCCGATCAGGATGCCGATGATGCCGCCAAGCAGCGACAGCACGGTTGCCTCGACCAGGAACTGGATGAGGATATGCTTTTCATGGGCGCCGATAGCGAGCCTGATGCCGATCTCGCGCGTGCGTTCGGTTACCGACACCAGCATGATGTTCATAATGCCGATGCCGCCGACGAGCAGGCTGACGCCGGCGACGGCACCGAGCATGCCAGTCATGGTGGTGGTCGCGCTGGCCATAGCATCGGCGATTTGGGTCATGTCGCGGATCGAGAAATCATCGTCGCGGTCGGGCGTGATGCGGCGTGTGTCGCGCAAGATGTCCTCGACGCGCTGCTGCAGCACCGTGGTTGGCGTACGGTCGTCGGCGGCGACATAGATCGAGTCGATGTCGCGATTGCCGGCAATGCGACGCTGATAGGCGGCGAGCGGCATCAGTACGACATTGTCCTGGTCCTGGCCGAAACCGGTATAGCCCTTCGGTTCGAGCAAGCCGATGATCTTGCAGGAGGTGCGGTTGACGCGGATGATCTCGCCTTCAGGGTCGCCGGCGCCGAAGAACTGCTGGCGCACCGTCTCGCCGATGAGGCAGACGCCGGTGCCCGAGCGGGTTTCCGAATCGCTGAACGGGCGGCCCGAAACCAGCTTCCAGTCGCGGGCATCGAGATAGGCGCTGTCGGTTCCGGTGACGCCCGAGGTCAAGCTTTCGGTGCCGAAAATGACGCGCACCTGCTTTTGCGACGCCGGCGAGATGGCGCGCGAGCCGTCCAGATGCGCGGCAAGCGCTGCAAGATCTTTGTCGCCCAGCGGTCGGACGACCTGATCGAGGCCTCCAGGTCCGCCAGGCCCGGCCGGACGGCCGGAACGGATGACGAGCAGATTGCTGCCGAGCTTGGAAATATCGGACTTGACCTTTTCGGTGGTGCCCGAGCCGATGGTCAGCATGGCGATGACGGCGGCAACGCCGATGACGATGCCGAGCAGCGTCAGGAACGAGCGCAGCACGTTGCGGCGGATGGAGCGAAGCGAGAGGCGAACGGTTTCCCAGATCATGGCTTAGGCCATCTCGAGATTGGCTGTGTCCGAAGCGACATGGCCGTCGAGGAAGCGGATCGTGCGCTGCGCATAGCCGGCAACGTCGGCTTCGTGCGTGACCATGGCGATAGTCAGGCCGAGCCCGCTGTTCAGCTGCGTCAGGAGTTCCATGATCTCGTGCGTGCGTGCGGTGTCGAGATTGCCGGTCGGTTCGTCGGCGACAAGCAGCGTCGGCCTGGTGACGATGGCGCGGGCGATCGCCACGCGCTGCTGCTGGCCGCCGGAGAGCTCGGCTGGCGTATGATGCTCGCGGCCGACAAGGCCGACCTCGGCAAGCGCCTGCATGGCAAGGCCGCGACGCTCGCGGGCACCAACGCCGCGGTAGATCAGCGGCAGTTCGACATTCTCCGCCGCCGTAGTGCGCGGCAAGAGATTATAGCCTTGGAAGACGAAACCCACATAGAGATTGCGCAGCTGAGCACGGCGGTTGCGGTCGAGACGGCCGGCGTCGATGCCTTCGAAGCTGTAAGTCCCGGCCGTCGGCGTGTCGAGGCAGCCAATGATGTTCATGGCCGTCGATTTGCCTGAGCCCGACGGACCCATGATGGCGACGAATTCGCCGCGCCTGATGGCGAGGTCGACGCCGGCCAGCGCATGCACCCGGGCTTCGCCCTGGCCATAGCTTTTCCAGACCTTGTTGAAGCCTATGAGGGTGGTCGCGCCCGATGCCACGATCAGCTCCGCTGCTGCGAGGCGGTAATGACTTGCGCGCCTTCCTCCAGGCCGGAAGCGATCTCGGTCAGTTCGCCATCTGTCGAGCCGACCCTGACGTTGACCGGATGCGGCCGGCCATTCTCCAGCACGTAAAGCGTGCGCGAGCCGTCGGTGGGCTTCGTCGCCGCCTGGCGCTGGCGGTTGCCGCCCGGGCGCCCCATGCGGCCGGTGAACACGTCGGTGAGGCTCCAGCCGCGCTCCGCCGTCTGCGCCGGCCGGTAGCGGAAGGCGATCGATGGCACGGTGAGCACGTTTTTGACCTGCTTGGTGACGACCGAGACGGTGGCTGTCATGCCGGGCCGTAACAGAAGCTCGCTATTGTCGACATCCAGCCTTGCATCGTAAGTGACGACGCCGTCGGTGGTGACCGAGGCATAGGAGATGTCGCGGATATCGGCGTCGAACGGCCGTTCCGGGAAGGCATCGACGGTGAAGCGCGCATGCTGCCCGGGTTTGACGGCGCCGATATCGGCCTCGTCGACCGCCGCCTTCAACTCCATGTTCTTCAGATCGGCGGCGATGACGAACAGCACCGGCGCCTGCAGCGAAGAGGCGACCGTCTGGCCTGGATCGACCGAGCGCGTCAGTATGATGCCGTCGATCGGAGCGAAGATGGTGCTCTTGGCAAGATCCGTCTGCTGCGCCTTGAGATCGGCACTGGCCATGGCGAGGTTGGCTTTGGCAATATCGAGCGCCGCCTTCGAGCGGTCGCGCGTGGCGGTTGCCGCTTCGAGCGACTGGTCCGTCGCCATGCCGCGCTTGGTCAGTTGTGCCGCGCGCACCAGCGCCTTTTCGTTTTCGGCCAGGGTCACGGTGGCGTCCTCGACGCTCGCCGCCGCTGCCTTGGCGGAGGCCTGGGCGCGCTCGATCTGCACCTCCAACTTGGCGGTGTCGAGCGCGGCCAGCACATCGCCCTTCTTCACCAGCTGGTTCTCGTTGACTGAAACCGAGCGGACGACGCCGGAGAGTTCGCTGGAAATATCGACCTGGGTGAGAGGCTGCAGCGTGCCGGTAGCTGAAACCGCGACGGTAAGATCGGCCATGGCGGCCAGTGTCGTGGTATACTCGATCTTGGCGGGCGAGCCCGCATACCACTGGTAGCCGACGACACTCGCGGCGACGGCAAGCAGTGCGAACACTGCGTAACGCCAACCGCGACGGCGTTTTGTCTTCAGGCCCTGGTGGTCGAGCCCGAGCGCGGTCTCGATGGCGGAAGCGGATTCCGTCTTTGGCAGATTGACAATCTGGTCCACGCCGGACCCCTATGTTCAGTGATATCCCATCAGTGCACAAATCAGGCCTTATGGTTCAAAATTCAAATTAAATTTCGCTCATGTTGGGAATGAGGCAGAGGACTTACTGAGATGCAGCCGCGGAATTACTTGCTTTACGACGTATTCACCACCAACCGGCTGGCCGGCAATCCGCTGGCCGTCGTGCTCGACTGTGATGGGCTCGACGTTGCGGCGATGCAGGCGGTGGCGCGCGAGTTCAACCTGTCCGAAACCGTCTTCGTGCTGCCGCCGGACAACCCGAAGCACCGGGCCCGCATCCGTATCTTCACGCCCGACTATGAAATGCCGTTCGCCGGCCACCCAACCGTCGGCTCGGCGATAGCGCTCGCCGAAACGGCGGGAGAGGCCGCCGGCATTTTCGTGCTCGAGGAGAATATCGGCCCGGTGCGCTGCGCTGTCAGCAAGCACGGCGGTTCGACTTTCGCCGAGTTCGACTTGGCAAAACTGCCGGAGCAACTGGAATTGTCGGCCGATCCCGAGGCGATCGGCGCCGCCCTTGGCCTCGGACCGCACGAGATCGGCTTCGAGAACCACCGCGTTTCATTCTGGTCGGCGGGCGTGCCCTACGTGGCCATCCCCGTCGCCAATCTGGAGGCGGCCGCCGGGATCAGGCTGGACAACCAGGCGTGGTCGGAGCTCGCACCACGCAAGAGCGAGTGGGCCTTCGCCAGCCCCTATGTCTATTGCCGCGAGACGGTGCACCACGACAGCGCCTTCCATGTCCGCATGATCGTGCCCGGCAATCCGTCCTACGAAGACCCGGCGACCGGCTCAGCGGCGGCCGCCTTCGCCGGCGCGATCATGCATTTCGACGGCCCGACCGACGGCGTTTCACAACTGTGGATCGAGCAGGGGCTGGAGATGGGCCGGCCTTCGCGCATTCGCCTCGAACTGAATGTCGAAGGCGGCAAACTGGCGGCCGCCCGCATCGGCGGCCATGCGGTGAAGGTGGCTGAAGGCAGGCTTTTTGTTTGACGACCTCGGCACTTCGGCGATTTGTCGGGAAATGAATCCCACGGGGCTGGACATGGCGGATGTCGGCGGCTATATGCCCGCCAACGCCGGTTTTTCCGGCCGAGTGGGTGCGTAGCTCAGTTGGTAGAGCAGCTGACTCTTAATCAGCGGGTCCACAGTTCAATCCTGTGCGCACCCACCAAATCTTTCCCAAGAGATGGTGGCATTTTTGATCTGGGCGCCTTAGGCAGGCGCGCCTAGAAGAGTTTGGTGATATCGGCATAAACATCGTAGCCGGGTGCCTCGACTTGCTCCAAGCCGAAGGTAAAGAAATGCTTCCTAGCGGCTCGCCAACCCCTGACCAGACTTGGCATGCGAGCGTCTGGTAGAACTCCACCTTTCCAAGCCGCCGGGTCCAACCACTTGCCGGTTGCCAATTCAGCGTTCGTCGGAGTTGGGCAACTATGGCCATATTTTGCGTGCAATATTGCATTTCGCTTCACCATGGCTCTACGAACAATGCTCAGCATCCACCCATCTAGATCACGGAGAGATGTCGGGTCGTCAATTAGGCAATAGAAACCCATTAGTCCCTTCATTGCCTTAAGTCTCTGCCCTAAAACTATGAAATTCTTAAGGTCATCCTCCGTTAGGCCGCCATAAAGTGAATTTCTGAGTTCGTATATAAGGCCTAAAAGATCCCAGTCGTAATTCGGTTTGGCCGTAGATGATCTCGATTTATTGTATCCATCTTTCAAATAGTAACTAAGATATATATTAATTAGCCTCGAGACTCTGGTCTTTAGCTTTCTGATGGTTTTTTCAGGAACCGCAAGGCCCTCAACCGTAAATCGGTATCCCAAATAGTCAAAGTGGGGGTACGTTCTCATTTCCTGGTTATAGTTGGAAATTACCGCGATCCCTGGCGATTTATTCGCATTTAATTTCAGTCCACTAATCCTGCAATGTTCTACAAAGCAACGCTCTAATTCTTGTGCCTGAGAGTAGTCGCTACAGAGAGCGACGACATCATCAGCGAAACGCACAAATCTGCCAGAAGACGCGGATAGGGCTGTATCTAAGTCGTGATTCGCCAAATTTGCTAAAATAAGCGAAACTGAGGATCCTTGCGGAGTTCCGTGAATTCTACGCGTATGGTTGCCAATTTGGTAAGTTTCGTACGGAGAATAACGGTGGTGCAGAAATTTTTCAAAAATATAGCGCTCGTGCGGTGTTAAGCTTATACGCTCGGCGTCATTAATTTTTCTTTTCAGATACCAAGACGGGATATTGTCAAAATACTTCTCAAAGTCAATCTGTACGGCAAAAAGTTTTCCGTCTGTTTCAAATTCTCGGAGAGCTAGAATGGCATCAAAGACATTTTTTTCGGGATGATATGCATATGACGAGGGAGAAAGGCGTTTTAGATTCCTATCTCGGGTCCGACGAAGGACGACATTGGCAAGGGCAGCATCAGGAATTGAGAATGCCATTATGGGGCGCTTGCTCCCATCTGGTTTTGGTATCTGGTAGTTTATGGCGGCTATCGGCTGATATGTTTTGGCCAATACCTTGTGCCAAATCGTCTTCGCCAAAAAATTGGCGTGTCGTGCACAGTAGGCCGGATCAAAATGTTTGTGTTTGTAAATTGGAGCTGCCGAGGGCGGAAGACCGGCAGCTATCCCCGTCCGCCTTTCAAATTTATCCCGATATTCTCTTTCAGAATATCCAAGGCGTTTCTGCTTAGAAAATGACTTGGCGGCTAGCCGCTTTATTTCAGCTCTTATCGCGTTCTGCACTTGCCCCCCACGAACGAAGTCGGCGACGGGGCTAATAGTCAGGGATTCCGGTAGAGGGTTTTCCTCCACCGTCACATATGTTGTTTCCAACAAACGCGCCATCGGCACCTAGGTGCCCGGTACTTCGCCCCGCCGCCTCGGCTACTTCGCCACGAAAGCAAACTAGCTTCCGATTCGGCCGTCGTCAAACCCGTGGCGGTTTGAAGTTTTCAGCCAAGCCTTGAGGTAAGCTACGCGATGCGCAAAACAGCCTTCTCCAGTCGTAGCCCAAAGCCCAAAGGTCAAAGCATTGGCGGCCTTTCACTTGTCCGAAACCCCCGCCTCCGCAAAACTTGCCATGCGGGCGTGGCATTCGAGTGCCGAGCGGACGATGTTGACGGCGAGGCAGGCGCCGGAGCCTTCCCCGAGCCGCATGCCGAGGTCGAGCAAGGGTGGCAGGCCGAGCGCTTCGAGCAGGCGGCGGTGGCCGGATTCGGCTGAGACGTGAGCGGCCATGGTGTGAGCGAGGCCAGCAGGGTGCAGCGCTACCAAGGGTGCGGCGGCGGCGGTGCAGACGAAGCCGTCGAGCAGCACCGGCACGCCGAGATGGCGCGCCGCCAGTGTTGCGCCCAAGATCGCCGCAAGCTCGCGTCCGCCGAGGGCTGCCGCTATCTTCAGCGGATCGGCCAGCGCCGTGGCGTGGCGCTTCAGGCCGGCCTCGATGGCGACAATCTTGCGCACGAGGCCGGCATCGTCAACCCCGGTGCCGCGCCCGGTCCATCTTTCCGCGCCGCCGCCGAACAGCGCGGTTGAGATGGCCGCCGCCGGCGTGGTGTTGCCGATGCCCATTTCGCCGAAGCAGACGAGGTCGAGTTCCCTGCTGATCGCGTCGTAGCCCGCCGAGACGGCGGCGAGGAAGGCCTCGTCGTCCATCGCCGGCTCTTGCGTGAAGTCGCCGGTCTGACGGTCGAGGTCGAGCGGGATGACGTCGAGCTCGGCGCCGGCAATGCGGGCAAGCTGGTTGATGGCGGCGCCGCCGCCGGCGAAATTCGCCACCATCTGCACGGTGACTTCCGAGGGGAAAGCCGACACCCCCTGTGCGGTGACGCCGTGATTGCCGGCGAAGACGAAGACCTTGACGCGGTCGAGCTTTGGCATGTCGCGGCCCTGCCAGCGCGCCAGCCAGGCGGCAATTGTCTCCAGCCGGCCGAGGCTGCCTTGCGGCTTGGTCAGCGTGTCCTGGCGGTGGGCGACGGCGTTGGCCGCGGCGTCGCTGCCATTGGGCAGGTCGAGGCAGGCGGTGCGCAGTTTATCGAGCGATTTGAAAGGCATGGGGGCAAAATCTCCGAAACAGAGTCAAGACAGGGAAACGGAAGCGACGAGCAGGATTGCGATCTCGCCGAGCTGCTGAAGGGCGCCTACGGTGTCGCCAGTCTGGCCGCCGATCTGGTTGAGGCAAAGCGCGCGGAAGGCGGCGAATAACAGACCGAGCAGGATGATCGCGAAAACGGCAGCGCCGAACCCAAGCGCCAGCAGCGCGACCGCACCGAGTACGGCACCGATGCCAGCTGTTTTAGCCGAGACGGTGCCTGCTTCGGCCGAAAGGCCGTCGCTGCGGGCCGGCGGCAGCAGGTGCATGAAGGCGCCGAGCAGGCCGCGCGAAGCGGCATGCGCGGCAATGAGAGCCCAGAAGACATGAGCCGGGCCGGCGAATCCAGAGAGTACGCTCCAGCGGATCAGCAGCGAGACAGCAAGTGCACAAGCGCCGTAGGCACCGATGCGGCTGTCGCGCATGATCTCCAGCTTTCTGTCGCGTGTCTTGCCGCCGCCAAAACCGTCGGCGACATCCGAAAGCCCGTCCTCATGCAGGCAGCCGGTAGCGAGCAAGATCGCGGCAAGGGCCAACGCGGCAACAGGACCTGCGGCTAGGCCGAGCCTTGTGCCGATGGCGTAAACCAGCGCACCGACCAGAGCGACGGCGAGACCGGCAACGGGTGCAGCCCAGATCGCAGCGGCAAGGCTGCGGCCACGGAAGTCGGCTCTCGGCAGCGGCAGCCGGGTAAAGAAGACGAGGCAAAGCGCGATATCATCGAGAATTTGCTGTTGCGAGGGGATCTGGAGGTTGAGCATGATCTATTCCGAAAACCGGCTACCACTTTTCGGGATCATGCTCTCGCCCCTCGCAATGGCGTGGAAGAACGTGCCGCTGACATTGCCGCGCCGGTAGCCGGAGGCGCCGAGCGGGTTGCCTTGTCCGTCGGCGAGGTCGGCCAGCGGCTCGTCAGTGCCGGTCGCAATCATCTGCGCGTAGTGGAATTCATGGCCGCGGACCAGCGTGCCTCGGCCGCCGAGCGGACAGCCGGACCGCAGCCGCGCCTCGCGGTAGCCGAGATTCATCTTGCGCTTGGCGAAGCTGGTCGAATGGCCGAGGAGGCCAAGCATCCGATGCGTCTCGCCCGACGCGTCCTCGAGCGCTTCGCCCAACACCATGAAGCCGCCGCACTCGCCATGCACCGGCCGCGTGGCGGCGAACCTCGCCATGCCCGCCCTGAAATTCGCGGCGGCGGCGAGGCGGCCGGCGTGAAGCTCGGGATAGCCGCCGGGCAGCCAGCAGACATCGCAATCGTCGCCAGGCGCCACATCAGCGAGCGGCGAGAACGGCACGATTTCGGCGCCGGCCTTGCGCCAATGCATGGCGACATGCGGATAGAGGAAGGTGAAGGCGGCGTCCTCGGCGAGCGCAATGCGCTGGCCGGGGGGAGGCAGCGCATCGCCGAAATTGCCCGGCGCGGGCGTGAATGGCGCCGCCAGCGCCATGATGGCCTCGAGGTCGAGCGAGCGCTCGACCATGTCGGCCAGCCGGTCGAGGTGCGCCATCAGATTCTCATATTCGCCGGCCTGAACGAGGCCGAGATGACGCTCGGGCAGGTTGAGCGAAGGATCGCGCAGGATAGCGCCGACGACAGGCAGGCCGAGCGCTTCGATGGCATCACCGCAAAGCCGGCGGTGGCGTTCGCTGCCCAGCCGGTTGAGCACGACCCCGGCCATGCGTACATCCGGATCGTAGGTAGCAAAACCCTTGGTGACGGCCGCTGCCGTGGTCGACTGACCGGAGACATCGAGCACAAGCAGCACCGGCAGGCCGTAAAGCCGGGCAAGGTCGGCAGCCGAGCCGGAACGGCCTGGAGCAGCAGGGATCCCGTCGAACAGGCCCATGGCGCTTTCGAGGAAGATAAAATCGGCATCTTCGGTCGCTTCGCCGGCCAGTGCGTTGAGCAGGGCGGGCGGCATTGCCCAGCTGTCGAGATTGACACCGGACAGGCCAGTGGCTGCGGTGTGGAAGCCAGGATCGATATAGTCCGGGCCGGATTTGGCGCCGCGCACTTTCAGGCCGCGCCGGGCAAGTGCGCGCAAAATGCCGATGGTGACGCTGGTCTTGCCCGAGCCCGAGCGCGGCGCGCCGATGATAATGGCGCGGGTCATGGCTCACCCGCCAGTGCCGCGCGCATCCCGACGATGCCGCCGACGACGATCAGCGCCGGCGAGGTCAAGCCGGCTGCGGCCGTTTCCTCGGCAATCGTGGCGAGCGTGGCGACGACGATACGCTCCTGCGGCGTCGTCGCGGCAACGATGACCGCGGCGGGCGTCGAAGACGGCAGGCCGCCCTCGAGCAACGAAGCGGCGATCAGCGGCAGGTTGGCCATACCCATATAGACGACCACCGGCTGGCCGGTGCGGGCGATTGCCGCCCAGTCGAGATCATCATCGGTGCCGGCGGCATGGCCGGTCGCCAGGATCAGCGCCTTGTTGATGCCGCGCATGGTGCCGGGAATGCCGGTCGCGGCCAGCGCGCTGAGGCCGGACGTCAGGCCAGGCAGGATGCGGAACGGGATAGTTTCCCCGGCCAACGCCAGCGCCTCTTCGCCGCCACGCCCGAAAATATAGGGGTCGCCGCCCTTCAGCCTGACGACGCGCCGGCCCGCGCGCGCCAGCCGGACCAGCAGAGCGGTGATGTCGTCCTGCTTCATCGACGGCTTGCCGCCGCGTTTGCCGGCATAGAACAGTTCCGCGCCCTCGGCGACAGCGACGACTTCTGGCGAGACCAGCGCGTCATAAACCAGCGCGTCGCACTGTCCGAGGGCGGCCAGCACTTCCAGCGTCAGGCAGCCGGGATCGCCAGGGCCGGCGCCGGCCAGCCAGACATGCCCGGGCTCAAGCTGGCGCGGCTTGAAGTTGAGCCGGGTGAGCGCCTGCTCGACCGTAGTGTTTCTGTTGCTGCCGCTCACAATCCGTCCCGTCCGCGAAAGCGTCGCTGGTAGTGCGCGTCGTACAGTGAACTTTCGCCAAAGCCCTCCGCCGCCAGCGAGCGGCCGACGAAGATGATTGCCGTGCGTTCCATCGGATCGGCGGCCAGTTGCGCCTCGATGGTGGCCAGCGTGCCGGTCAGCACGCGCTCGTCCGGCCAGGAAGCACGGAAGACGACCGCCACCGGGCAATCGGCGCCATAGAACGGCGTCAGTTCGGCGACGATCCGGTCGATAGCGTGGATGGCAAGGTGGATGGCCAGCGTGGCGCCGGTGCGGCCAAAGCCGGCCAGCGTTTCGTCGGGAGGCATTTGCGAGGCGCGGCCGGAGATGCGGGTCAGCACCAGGCTTTGCGCGACTTCTGGAATGGTCAGCTCGCGGCGCAGCGCTGCCGCCGCAGCGGCGAAGGACGGCACGCCCGGCGTCAGCGTGTAAGGAATGCCGTGCTTTTCCAGCCGGCGGATCTGCTCGGCAACGGCGCTCCACACCGAAAGATCGCCGGAATGCAGGCGGGCGACATCATTGCCGGCCGCGTGGGCGGCCAGATATTCGGCCTCGATCTCGTCGAGCGACATCGGCGCGGTGTCGATCAACCTCGTTCCGGGCGCGCAGTGCTGCAACAGCTCCGGCGCGACGATCGATCCGGCATAGAGGCAGACGGGACAACTGCCGAGCAGGCGGCTGCCGCGCAAGGTGATGAGGTCGGCAGCACCCGGGCCGGCACCGATGAAGTGAACGGTCATGCCGCATCTCCGCTGATGGCGATGGCGCAAGTGACAGCACCGAGCACGGTGCGCGGCCCGAGCAGTTTTGCGCCTTTGCCGGCGGCGGCAAGCGCCGAGGCTTCGGAAACCGACGGCGTGCCGGCATGCTCCTGCGATAGGTCGGAACGGCTGGTCGTAGATGCGGCTTTGAGTTCATCCTGTTCGACGACGATCACCGGAAGGCGGAGTTCGCGTCCGGCGGCGAAGATTGCCGCTTCATCCTGCTTGAGAGACGCGGTCGCGAGGGCTGAAAGCGCGGGCAGGGCAAGCCCGTGCGCTTCCAGGGCGGTTTCTACCGCGGCAAGCACGTCGCGCGCGCTGACGCCTTTGCGGCTGCCGATGCCCGCGACCATCATGGCTTCACCCAGCTCCATTGGGTAACCGGCATAGCCGGCCGCCACGCCTGCATCGAACCGACCGGCGAAGCACGGGATACAGCGATGCGGGTGAGTTCGCCGCCGAGCGCAACGTGACGGGAAAGCAGCAGCGCCTCCATCTCCAGGGTCACCGCATTGGCGACGAGGCGGCCGCCGGCAGGCAAGGCATCGATGGCTCCTTCCAGCACGCCGGCATCGCTGCCGCCGCCGCCGATAAAGATCGCCGCGGGCGTCTCCAGCCCGGCAAGAGCTTGCGGTGCCGAACCTTCGACGACGGTGAGACCGGGAACGCCGCAGGCCGCGGCGTTGCGTCGGATGCGGGTGGCGCGGGCCGGATCGGCCTCAACGGCGATCGCACGCATGGAAGGATGGGCCAGCATCCATTCGATGCCGATGGAGCCCGATCCGGCGCCGATGTCCCACAGCAGTTCGCCGCGTCTTGGCGCGAGAGCGGACAGGGTGACGGCGCGCACTTCGCGCTTGGTGATCTGGCCGTCATGCTCGAACAAATGATCGGCAAGTCCCGCTGTCAGCGGCAGGATGCGTGCTTGCGAAGTCGATTCAACTTCGATCGCGAGCACGTTGAGCGGGTTGATCTTTTCGAGGTCGAAAGTGCCGGCGCTCGCCGAGCGCAGCCTTTCGTTCGGCCCACCCAGCGCCTCCAGAACGGTCAGCTGCGAGGCGCCGAAGCCGAGCTCTGTCAGCAGACCGGCAATCGCTCCCGGTGCATCGCTGTCCGAGGTCAGCGCGAGAATGCGGGTGCAAGGATGCAGCAACGGCCGGATCAGGTCGAGCGAGCGGCCATGCAGCGAAATGGTCTCGACGTCCTGCAGCGCCCAGCCCAGGCGTGAGGCGGCCAGCGAGAAGGCCGAGGGCGCGGCGATCACCCGCATACCCTCCGCCGCGACCTTGCGGGCGAGGGTGACGCCGACACCGTGGTAGAAGGGATCGCCGGAGGCCAGCACGCAGACGCGTCTGCCGGAGAGCGCCAGCACGTCGCGCAGCTCGGCATCGAAAGGTGTCGGCCAGGCGCGCGCTTCACCTTTGGCGAGCGACGCGACGAGGGCAAGGTGGCGCTTGCCGCCGAAGACGAATTCGGCCTCCGCGATCAACCGCTTGGCCTTGTCGCCGAGACCCGCTACACCGTCCTCGCCGATGCCGATGATCGTGAGCCACTTTGAGGTGAGCTTGGCGCCGCGCGGAGCTTCAGCAGGCATGATGACCCACTGCATTCTGATCCTCGGCGGAACCACCGAAGCCCGGCAAATGGCCGGAAAGCTGGCCGCGCGGGCGGATATTTCGGTCATACTGTCGCTGGCCGGCCGCACTGAAAACCCGGCCGCGCAGGGGGTGCCGGTGCGGGTCGGCGGCTTCGGCGGTGCCGGCGGGCTGGCGGCGTATCTCCGCCAGAACAAGATCGACCTGCTGATCGACGCCACGCATCCCTATGCGGCGCGAATCTCCGCCAATGCGGCGGAAGCAGCGCGCATGACCGGCGTGCCTATCGTTGCGCTCAGGCGTCCCGGATGGGAGGCGGTCGAAGGTGATCGCTGGATGTTGGTCGACACCGTTGCCAGCGCGGTGACGGCTCTGGGATCGGTGCCGCGCCGCGTGTTCCTGGCGCTCGGGCGACAGGAGGTCGCTGCCTTCAAGGCCGCTCCCCAGCATCATTATCTCATCCGCAGTGTCGACCCGGTCGAGCCCAGGCTCGCTGTGCCCGACGCGACCTATCTCTTGGCGCGCGGGCCGTTTCGGGAAGTCGACGAACATGCACTGCTTCTGCAACACCACATCGAAGTCGTTGTTTCCAAAAACAGCGGCGGCGAGGCGACCTACGGCAAGATCGCGGCGGCGCGAGCGCTGGGAATCGAGGTGGTGATGATCCGCAGGCCGGCGCTGCCGGACGTCACGTCGGCTGAGACCGTCGAATCTCTTGCCGCGATGGTCGATCATTTTCTGGTCGGTCATGTTCTTGGGCCCGCTGCCGAACGCGGCGTGTAGACCAGCGCTGGTTTTTCACCGCGCTTGATAATCCTGGTTTCCGGTGAACCGATGATGATGCAGGTGGCCATGTCGGCCTTCGCGGCATCGGCGTCGGCCAGCAGAAAAACCTCGATGCGCTCGTCGGGACGGCCGGCGGCACGGCCGAAGATCACCGGCGTGGTGCCGGGCAGGATCGCCGTCAGGCACTCGAAGGCGCGGCCAAGCTGCCAGGGGCGTGCCTTGCTGATCGGATTGTAGAGCGCGATGACGAAGCCGGCGCCCGCCGCGGCAAGCAGGCGCAGCTCGATCAGCTCCCACGGCTTCAGATTGTCGGACAACGAGATGGCGCAGAAATCATGGCCGAGCGGCGCGCCGATGCGGGCGGCGACGGCGAGCATGGCGGTGATGCCGGGCACGATGGCGATGTCGACCGCGCGCCATTCGGGTGGGCCCGCCTCGATCGCCTCGCAGACGGCCGCCGCCATGGCGAAGACGCCGGGATCGCCGCCCGACACGACGGCGACATCGTGGCCTTCCGCAGCCTTCAGCAGCGCGTCCCTGGCGCGCGCGAGTTCCTCGCGATTGTCGGAAGCGACGCGAATCTGGTCGGGGCGCAGATCGAGCCGGTCAAGATAAGGCTTGTAGCCATAGAAGAATTTTGCCTCGGCAACGGCGCGGCTTGCCTCCGGCGTCACCTGGTCGGCGTCGCCGGGCCCGAGGCCGATGACGGTGAGGCGGCCGCTCATGCTTCGGCTCTCAATGCGTTTGGCCGGCCCGACCAGCCGGCCACCAGCACGATGGCGAAATAAGGCGCCTGGTCATCCTTTTTGTCGGCAAGCCGCATCGAGACACCGCCCGGCATGGTGCCGCGCTCGACATAGATGGCCCGCGCCAGCTTGTCGGTTGCCTCCAGCGCGCGCCTGATCTTGGGCAGGTTGCGGCCGACCTTCATGATCACCGCAGCGTCGGTATCGGCGAGGCGACGCGTCAGCTCGAATTCGCTCATGGTGCCCGGCAGCACCGTCAGCACGTCGTCGCCCTGGACGATAGACAGGCCGGTCGCCGACCAGCAGCCGGACATGGCGGTGACGCCAGGAATGACTTCGGTCGGAAAACGGTGCGCCAGCCGGACATGAAGATGCATGTAGGAGCCGTAGAAAAGCGGATCGCCTTCCGAAAGCACCGCGACCATCCTGCCGGCGCTGAGGTGCTCGGCGACCTTTTCGGCCGACTGCTCGTAGAAATCCGTTATCTGCGACCGGTAATCACTGTGGTCCTTGTCGATCTCGGTCGTCACCGGGTAGAGCAGCGGCAGTTCGATCAGATCAGGGCGAAAATGTGCGCCGACAATGGCGCGCGCATTGCTGTTGTTGCCGCGCTTGGCGAAATGCGCAACGACATCGGCCTCGGCCAGAGCACGCACTGCCTTCAGCGTCAAAAGTTCCGGGTCGCCAGGACCGGTGCCGACGCCGACAAGCCTGCCTTTTGCAATCGCATTCATAGGCCCGGCCTCGCCAATGCATTGAGGGCGGCGGCGGTCATGGCGCTGCCGCCCAGCCGGCCGCGCACGATGGCGTAAGGCACGCCATAGGAATTTTCGGCCAGCGCATCCTTCGACTCAGCGGCGCCGACAAACCCGACCGGCATACCGATGATCGCCGCCGGCTTCGGCGCACCGTCGCGCAGCTTTTCCAGCAGATAAAACAGGGCGGTCGGCGCATTGCCGATGGCGACGACCGAACCGGCCATGCGCTCGCCCCACAGGTCGATCGCCGCGGCCGAGCGGGTGTTGCCGATCTTTTTCGCGATGTCGGCTGTCCGCGGATCGCGCAGCGTACAGATCACCTCGTTGCCGGCCGGAAGCCGGGCGCGCGTGACGCCATGCGAGACCATCTGCGCGTCGCAGAAGATCGGCG
This sequence comes from Mesorhizobium sp. M0159, assembly GCF_040322295.1. NCBI lineage: Bacteria > Pseudomonadati > Pseudomonadota > Alphaproteobacteria > Hyphomicrobiales > Phyllobacteriaceae > Mesorhizobium > Mesorhizobium sp. M0159. Next base: position 991 of record NZ_JAMYTF010000055.1, on the reverse strand, counting down.
CGCCGGCCCCCAACGCCGTGCGCGCGGCGGCGACGAAATCGCTCGAGAAAACGAAGTGTCGCACAGCCTCGACCTGGCCGCAGGCGTGGATCATGCGGATAGCGATTTCGGCCTCGGCTTCGGAAAAGCGCGACAGGTCGGCCTCGGCGCGGATAATGGCGAAGGAGCGCTCGTAGATCTCCGTGCCATCATGGATGTAGTCGTAGGCGTTCAGGGCGGGCATGCTCATTCCTGTCGATAGATTTCGGTGATGCCGGCCGCGCCGAGCCTCGCCAGGCAGGCGGCAGCGGTTTCGCCGGGATGTCGTGCGCTGCGGATCACCGCTGCAACGCGGCCGATGCCGTGCGCGGCGTCGTAGCCCGGCCTGTATCCGGCGGGCAATGCCTTTGCCGTCCCGTCCACGACAAGTCCGGCTCCGTTTTCGCCACCGACCAGGGTCAGCGCCGCCGGACCGGGATGGGCGCAACCCTTGGCGCAGCCGGAGATGTGCAGCGTCAGCGAGGAATCGAGAATATCGCGGTTTTCCACGGCGATGGTCTCGGCGATGTCGCGGGTGGCGATCCGGCCGGAGGCGCAGGCGGGTGCGCCGGGGCAGGTGGCGATCCTGGTGCGCGGATCGGCTGCGTCGGTGACAAAGCCGAGGGCTGCGGCGGTTTGATGGAGGGAAAGACATGCGGCTGGGGAGAGGCCAAGCAAAAGCAGCGCGCGACCCGGCGCCAGGCGGATTTCGGTGGTGCCGAGGGTGAGGGCGTATTGGGTGAGATTGATAAGTTTTTGCGCTGGTATGCTGCCGAAGGGCAGGCCGATGCCGAGGGCGATTGCGGTGGTGGCTAGGTTAAGAACTCCGATGGGCTGGCGTTCCGTCGCGCCCCCCTCTGTCCTGCCGGACATCTCCCCCACTTGGGGGGAGATCGGCAGCGTCAGCGGCGGCTCAGGACCACGGGTGATAGGCGAAAGCCGAGATGAGGGCGCAATCTCCCCCCTTGTGGGG
>NZ_JAMYTF010000054.1:0-30296 GCF_040322295.1 Mesorhizobium sp. M0159 | reverse complement strand
TAACTACGCTCGAAAGGACGACCTTAAGAGCGCAGCTTCGCTACCGGGCCATGCTCCCGCAAGGCGGCCCTCGCCGGAGGCGTACCGCTGAGTCGATGCCACGCGGGGAGGAGCCAGATACAGAAACTACAATCGCAAGGCGTCCATCACGCTGGTCGGCACTGCCTGGAGCCGACCTGAGCTACAGCTGCCGGCGGCGGATCGTTTTGGCGAGCTCGGCGAAGGCGCCTCTCCCTCGAAGGGTGGATGCCGGGAAGGCCCTTAGCACCCGCCAGCGAAGCTGCGCGCGACGCGCATGGCTGGGCTCTAAACGCGCCATACTCCAGTTGCAGTATCGTAGCTTCTTTGCCGTTCGAATTTCTCTCAGTCATGGCTTCGCACGATACCAAGATATGCTGCGAACGACACATCCACGGCGGGCTCAACCATTCGATCTATTCCGGCAAGCCGAAAAGTGTTTGCGCGCCTGCTATTCCTCCGAGCGGATGACTGCCCATGGCGATCATCCGCTCGGTAGTTTCTGCCTCGAACACTGTCGACGCGAGCACCGTCCGTCCCAACGGCTTGCACAGCCCTTCGATGCGGCTGACAAGATTTACAGCCTTGCCGATCGCGGTGAAGTCCAACCTGCCGGCAGTGCCGATATTCCCCCAGAGTATCTCGCCGACATGCAGGCCAATGCCATATCCGAGCTCAGGGCCGCCATTGCGGCGCCGAGTTTGGTTGAGATGATCTATCCCGGCGCGCGTGGCCTTCACGGCGCGTACCGCAGCGTCACATGCGGCATTTGCATCGCGCTCGCCAATCGGGAAAATCGCGAGGACGCCATCACCTATAAACTTGAGAACCTCACCACCAAATGCGTGCACCGCGCCGGCGACGCAATCGAACCAGGCATCAAGTACCAATACGATCTCGTCTGCATCATGAACCTCGGATAGATCGGTGAAACCTCGAAGGTCCGCGCACAGAAGCGCAGCCCGTATCGTCTCTCCCTTTACTCGACGAGCGTGACCGTTGAGCACATGTGCTGCACTGCGCTTTCCCAAATATGCTTCGAGCAATGCGCGTTTCGCGGACCGTTCTGCGAGTGCGGTCATCGGAGCCGCAGCAAACCGGGAGATTTGCCGCAGCAGCTCTGACTGCGCCTCATCCGGAGTATGATCGAACGCCCACACCAAGGTCGGTGCGACACCGCCCGCTCGCTCGTCGAACACGATCGCCCGCGTCGTGCCAAGCCACTCCCGCAGCACGAGCCGGGGATCGGCATTCTGGCGGTCGGCGCCTATCCCCAAACCCTCGACCACTTCACCCCCAGACGCTCGCCAGAGCCAGATACGGCGTGAAATGATTGGGTCGGGAGCATCCTGCGCCAGTGCGCCGGCGATGATCGGCAAGCCGTCTTCCATCAAATGCGTTGAGAGCTGCAATAGAAGTCGCCCACCGTCGCCAATATGCGCGGCGTCGTCCAGAAGGAATGAAAGCGACTTTGCGAGAAGCAGCATCGGTAGAATGTCACTCGGCACCGGCTTATGCTTACGCCTCGAACATCTTCTTGCAACTCCCCACATTCGCTTCAATCATGCATGGAATTCGATGCGGATGTGACCTGGGAGTGAGCGATGGCGGAATCGGTTTACACAGAGATTGAGGTCGCCGCGCCACAAGCGACCGTGTTCGCGCTTTTGACGGATCCGGACCAAATCGTGCGATGGATCGGGACCGAAGCGAATTTGGATGCAACGCCGGGCGGTCTGTTCCTCGTCAATGTCGGTGGTCGCCATATGGCGCGCGGTGAGTTCACCGAGGTGATCCCGGTCCACCGTCTTGCCTACAGTTTTGGCTGGGAAGACAACGAGACCGTGCCGCCCGGCTCCAGTCATGTCGAGATCGACCTGATCGCGAGGGATGCGGGGACACTGATCCGCTTCACGCACAGCGGACTGCCGAACGCAAAGGAGCGTGACAGCCACCGAAGGGGATGGGAGCACTACCTCTCAAGGCTGAAGATCACTGCCGATGGGGGACATGTCGATCCCGACGTGCCGATGAAGAATATGTGATTTTCATCTAAGGGCCGCGGATGCCCGTAATCCGAACCAGGCGCGGCATGCGTCAACGAGGCCCCTTTGACCTGCCGTCGCCAAACCGGCCGCTCGGGAAACCTAGCGACCTGCGGGCCGCCGCACCATTACAGCTGCCGGCGACGGATCGTTTCAGCGAGCTCGGCGAAGGCATCCGCGATCCCGGTGCCGCTCTTGGCGCCTGCGTGGAGTTCTTGAAACTCAGCGCTTCTGGCGCAACGCCTCGGATTGAATTAGCATCCGTTCATCAAAGCTCCGGCCGCACTCCTGCAGGATGCGGAATGCGGAGCGCAGGCGAGCGAGGCCGGGCGCGGTCACATGCCGGGCGCCGATCCAAGCGGGACTGGGCATCCGAACTTCCGTTCGGCGGCAAGACGGCGTGGCCGGGAGGAGTCAGATGCAGAAGCTGCAATCACGAGGCGTCCATCACATCACGCTGGTCGGCGCCGGGCGCCAGACTTCCATCGATTTCTGGGAGGGCGTGCTTGGCATGCCTTTCATCTTCGAGCAGCCCAATCTCGACAAGGCAAGCGAAAGCCATCTCTATTTCGATCCGGGCGACGGCCGGCTGATCACCGTCTTCACCGACGAAAGCCGCACGCCGGTCAAGCGGCGCACGCCAACCGATACTGGCTGCGTCCATCACATCGCTTTCGCGGTGTCGCGCGTCACCTTCTTGCAGGCGGTCGCCCGGCTCAACGAGCGTGAAATCAAGCACAGCGGCGTCAAGGATCGCGGTTTCATGGATTCGATTTACTTCGAGGATCCGCTCGGCCTTCTGATCGAGCTCGCCTCCTATCGTTTCGAGCCGCCCGCGGGCTTCACCCATGCCGACGTGCTGATGCAGGCGCACAAGATCCGCGTCGCGCGCGGCGATTACAACATCGCCGAAGTGCACCTTGCCGATGCGATCCAGGCGCTTGTCGAGCACTTGCGCGCAACCTTGTCGGAGGATCGCGCACCGAAAAATCCATACTGACGACACGCCAAACAAAGGGAGGACATAATGGCAAAGACAGCAACGAAGAGTGCGAAAAAGCCCGCCGCCAAGGCAGCCAAACCAGGAGCGAAGCCGGCGGCCAAAGCCGCCGCCAAGTCAGCGGCGAAAGTGGCAAGGCCGGCGACGAAGGTCTCCGGCAGAAAGCCCGCGAAGGCCAAGGCGAAGCCTGCGAAAAAGCCGGCGCTCACGCTCAGCATGCTGAAGCCCAGCGTCAACAATATGAGCGTTCGGGTGTTTGCACGCGCCGCCGGGCTCGATCATTCCGAAACCGACGTTTGGGGCCTCACGCGCTCGCCCGAATATATGGCGCGAAACCCGGCCCATCTTACGCCGATGATCGAGGACAAGGGCCTGCCGAGAGGTGTCTTGTGGGAAAGCTGCGCCATCATGCAGTATCTCGCCAACAAGCACGGGCTGGAGAAATTATATCCCAAGGCGCCGGCCAAGCGGGCAATGATCGACAGCGCCATGTTCTACCTGATCGGCACGCTCTACCCCTATGTGGCGCGCGCCACATATCCTGTACTGAATTTCCCGCAATATGCCGGCGAGGTCGGCCACAGCGACGCCCACCCCGACAAGAAGTCGGAAGCCCAGAAGGCCGCTATAGAAGCGATAGCCGAGCCGCTGGAGGTGTTTCACAGCTTCTTCAGGAACGGCAAGCCGTTCATCGGCGGCAAGAACCCGTCGATCGCCGACATCCGCCTAGCGGCGACGCTCGAATTCCTCGCCGTCATCGACTATGCGCTGCCCCAATGGGCAAAAGACTATATGGCGGCGATCGAGAAGAAGCTCGGCAAGGCCTATGCCGAGCCGGCCGGCGACGTGCGCGGCTATATCGCCTATGTGAGGTCGCAGGCCAACGCCTGAGGCACGTGCAGGCCGGCGATCGTCCGCACGTTCTGCGGGAGCCGGTAATGATCTGGGGTAATTCTTTCTTACTCTCCCCTGTTTGCACGATGTGGGGAGCTTAAGGTTTCGTTAACCGAAACCCTTTCTACTGGTATCCACCTCCAGCTTGCGACCACGGATGTACTGGCGCGGATGGAAAGCAAAGGTCGGCTGCTCGCCGGCCTTTGCTTATTGCAGCCCTGCCGAAGTTTGCGGCTGACGGCGCTTCACGACGCCTGAATGGCTGATGAAGCGCGTTGCCGGCATCTTGTCATCGCCGATGTCGGCCCTACCATCGAAGTAGTCCCGTCCTCGATGGCGGTTCAAGGACAGAGGCCCTGTCATGAAAAGCATTGCTGGAATGATGGTGATTGCAGGCGCCATGCTGGCGGGTGCAGCCGGTCAATCGAATGCAGCGACGCTCAACACCATGCCCGAGGTCGGGGCTGCCATCCAGGCGTGCTGGACCCCGCCGGCGAATGCCGGGAATTCCACCGTCACCCTGAGCTTCAGCTTCAGGCGCGATGGCACGCTGATCGGCCGGCCCAAGCCGACCGCCATCCGCGTCGCCGGCGAGGAGAAGACGCGCCAAGCTTTTGTCGACGCGGCGGTCGCGGCCGTGGACCATTGCCTGCCGTTGAGCTTTTCACCGGCGCTGGCTCAAGGCATCCCGGGCAAGGTGTTCACTCTGCAATTCAACTCGCCCAAACAAGAACAGGCTGCACCGCGAGTGAAGGCTTCGCCTTGATCTTTTCCAAAAACCGGATTCCACTTTTCGGGATCTAGTGGCGCCTTCGTCTCGCCTCGACATGTCGCGCCAGTTCCGGCACCTCGAAGACATAGTCGCTCCAGGCCGATTCCGGTATCTGGCCGGCGAGATAGCACTCCAGCAAAAGCCTCTGCTCGTGGTCGAGTGGCCTCGGTGCGCGTTCATGGTCCAACCCAAGTGAATGGAACAGATTCCTGGTCAGGTCCGCGACAGTGAAGTGGATCGACATTTGCGGTCTCCTCCTTTGGCCGCTCAACGCCGATCCCAGGGCTAAGGTTTCAGCAACGGCCGGCCGGTAACGCCGGATTGATCGCGATGCCGAACCCGCCGCGCGCATCAAACTTCGCCGTGGCGGGCGTCCGCCGGCGTTGCTGCTGGTTCGTCTCAATCTTGAAATAAAAATGTAATATTGAATTTACACGAGTGGATCTGGCGGTTTGATCTACTTCAATTAGGAAAAACTGATTTAGCTAGTACTTATCCATAGTCGACAAAAGAAATCCTGTTCTCGGTGCAACAAGGATAATGGTCGTTCCAATGACACGCTTCTGGCCCCTCACGATTCTGATGCTGGTGTCGGCAATAGCCGTTGCGCTCGGCACATCCTTCTCCTACGCGGATAGCTGCGGTGCCATCAGGAGCCAATTGCTTTCGGCGGGGCGCAGCGGCGGGACCAGCCCCGAGCTTGCCCAACTGCGTCGGCAACTCGCCGCGATTCAAAAGCTTGAGAGACAACGCAGATGCACGGCGAAAACGGCCGGCTTCTTCTTCAATCCCTGCGCCGACCTGGTCAGCAGCAAGGCGTAGGTGCAACGGCAGATCGCCAGACTGTCGAATTCGAGCAGGGACACGTCCGGATTGAAGGCCAGGTTTGTTGCGCTGGGCTGCGCCGCCCCCGCTGCCAAGAAACAGCCGGCGCAGCAACGCACGGCACCCAAGGCCCAGTCCGCAGGCACAACAATTGGCGGCAATCGGATGCTGTTTTGCGTTCGCTTGTCGGACGGATATTTCTTCCCCGCGCCAAAATCGCAGTTCGCCAAGAGCGACGATCTGAAGGAAACGGTCGATCAGTGTCGCTACATCTGCGACGATGCCGGCGTCGACCTCTATACGCTGAGCGACGCCACTCGCGAGACCGAGGAGATGGTCGGGCTCGAGTCGGGAAAACCCTATGTGGAGCTACCTGCCGCGTTCCGGTACCGCGACGACTCGAACTTCAAGGCCTGCGACGTCAAGCGCTATTACCGGCGCGTCGCCGAGCTCAGGGCACGAACCGTGACACCGGCCAACATGACCAACGCCATCATACCGTTGCCGACGTCAAAGCCGGATTTTGGCATCGTCGCGGAAATTCCTGAATCCGGGATCGAAACCGCCGGTGCCGCTCCGGCAGAGGCAAAAACGCAGGCTGCCGAAGTGCAGGGAGCTGCCCAGCATCAGTCGATCGAAAGAGCGATCGGCGCGAGGCCGGTGAGAGTGGTCGGGCCGGCCTTCTTCCCGGCGGACTGACCAGGGCGGGCGATGTTCCGAGACGGCTGGCCGGATAGCCGCTTCAAGGCCTGGAGCCGTGCGCATCGACCGACGTCGGCTGGTTATTCGCAGACCATGCGGGCCCGTTTGCCGGGCTCGCTGACATTCTTGCAAGTTAGCGGCTTCGTCGGCTCCGGCGACAGCATGGGCGGGTTGTTGGTGATCCTCCCCCGAGGCGCTGCAACGGAAGCCGCGCTCCTGCGCACCGCCGGCCTTTTCGGCGTTTGCGGCGCCACTGGAAAGACGTCGGTCTCCAGTTGCGACTGTTCGGCTTGCGCCTGCGGCGAAGGCCTGTCCCAGAAACGGCGAACATCGAGCGGCTTGGGAATGATGACGGTGCCGTCATAGCTGCGCGCGCAGCCGCTTCCCAGAGGCAGCGCCAGGCACAGGAAGACAGGCAGAATCCGTCGAGACATCAGCAATACCCCTGCAAGCTTATAACGCTGCTTCGGCCTAACCGACAACCGGCGGAATAGGGCGAAGGGAGTAGATACCGTGAAGTAGAGTCGTCGCACTTCCAGTCGAAGGCGGTGCTCGAAGATCGAGCGCCGGGTCGGGCGCGGATGGAGGTCCAGCGCGAGTTAGAACCTTGCGATTCGTCAACGCTTCCAGCGTAAGGCCATGGTGCGATCGCACCATACCAAAGCCGCGCTCAGTGGCGACAATGGGATATTCGAAGTTCCGCTCCTCCAGTTACGGGCGGGAGCAGCGACCGCCGGCAAGAAACAGGGTCAGATTTACCCCAACGGACCTGTTTCGGCGATGGCGCGGCCATGACACGTTCTGGCTGCATGCAACGCGCTCCCGTCCGGCTTTTTTCTTTTACAGCCGGTGGCTACGATCGCCGAGCAGACGATGCCGGCCGGAATTCACGCAAGCTGCTGATTCCAGCGGCAAACCGCGGCCATTCCGACAAAGCCCGCGGCCGCTCCTTCTTACTCCGGCTGGGCGACGTTACCGGAGCGACATGAAACTGTCATGCGACTGTAATAATCGGGGACTATTGGCCTCAGCGGGCGCCGGAGGAATGGCGCCGAGAGACCATATTCCGAACAGGAGCAGGCCACATGAGACATTTCATCCGCTCGGCGGCCGTTGCGATTGCAATGGCTGCGGCGACGACCACCCTCACCCTGTCCGCCGCGCTCGCCGCGGACATCTCCGGCGCCGGCGCCACCTTCCCCTACCCGATCTATGCGAAGTGGGCCGACACCTACAAGAAAGACACCGGCGTTGGCCTTAACTACCAGTCGATCGGTTCCGGCGGCGGCATCAAGCAGATCAAAGCCAAGACCGTTACCTTCGGCGCTTCGGATGCGCCGCTCAAGGGCGACGAGCTTGAAGCGACCGGACTGGCTCAGTTCCCGATGGTGATGGGCGGCATCGTTCCCGTCGTCAATCTCGAAGGCATCAAGCCGGGCGAGTTGGTTCTCGACGGCCCGACGCTGGCCGACATCTTCCTCGGCAAGATCACGAGCTGGGATGACGAAGCGATCAAGAAGCTTAATCCCGACGTCAAGCTGCCTTCGCAGGCGATCGCGGTCGTTCACCGTTCCGATGGTTCGGGCACGACGTTCAACTTCACCTATTACCTCGGCGACGTCAGCGCGGACTGGAAAGAAAAGGTCGGCGTCGACAAGGCCGTGGAATGGCCGGTCGGCATCGGCGCCAAGGGCAATGAGGGCGTTGCCAACAACGTCTCCCAGACCGGCGGCGCGATCGGTTATGTCGAATATGCCTACGCCAAGCAGAACAAGCTCACCCACACCGATATGATCAACAAGGACGGCAAGAAGGTCGAGCCCGCCGCGGCGGCGTTCTCGGCGGCAGCGGCCAATGCCGACTGGAGCTCGCAGCCGGGCTATGGCGTCATCCTCGCCAACGAGCCGGGCGCCGAGTCCTGGCCAATGACGGCGGCAACGTGGATCCTGCTCTACAAGAAGCCGGATGATGCCGCGACCACCGGCGAAGCGCTCAAATTCTTCGCCTGGGCATACGACAAGGGCGACGAGATGGCCGGCGAGCTAGACTACGTTCCGATGCCCGACAAGGTGGTTGAGAGCGTCAAGGCCATGTGGGCCAAGGAAGTCGTCGGCGACGACGGCAAGCCGCTCTACTCGGCTATGTAATCTCCTCCAGGGAGGGCGTCGATGGCGCCCTCCCTGTTGCCTTTAATCGCGAGGACCCAATGACCATCGCTTCCGATGCCATGCCATCATCTGCAGCAGCCCGGGCCAGGGAAGCTACGGTGCGGCGCTTCGCGCTCACAGATGCCATATTCCGCGGACTCACCCGCGCTTCCGCAATTCTTGTGCTGGTCATCCTCGGCGGTGTCGCGATCTCGCTGTTTGCCGGCTCGTGGCAGGCGCTGTCGTCCTTCGGTTTCTCCTTCCTGACGACTGAAAGCTGGAATCCGGTCACTGAAAAATTTGGCGCACTGGCGCCGATCTACGGCACCCTGGTCACGGCGGCCATCGCCATACTGATCGCGGTTCCGATCGGCATCGGCATTGCAGTCTTTCTCACCGAGCTCTGCCCGCGCCCGCTCAGGCGCCCGATCGGCATAGCGGTCGAGCTGTTGGCCGGCATTCCTTCGATCATCTACGGCATCTGGGGCCTGTTCGTGTTCGCGCCGTTCCTGCAGACGGCGATACAGCCCTTCATCATCAACGTCTTCCACGGCGTGCCGGGACTATCCAGCCTTTTCGCTGGCCCTCCTTACGGCATCGGCCTTCTGACCTCGGCGCTGATCCTTGCCATCATGGTGCTGCCCTTCATCACCTCGATCACCAAAGACGTCTTCGATACGGTGCCGGCGGTGCTGAAGGAATCGGCCTACGGCATCGGTTGCACGACCTGGGAAGTGACCCGGCGCGTGGTCATTCCCTATACCCGCATCGGCATCATGGGCGGCGTCATGCTTGGCCTCGGCCGGGCACTCGGCGAAACCATGGCAGTGACCTTCGTCATCGGCAACGCGCATCGCATCAGTGCCTCCCTGTTCGCACCGGGCACGACGATCTCGGCGACCATCGCCAATGAATTCACCGAGGCCGACGGCGACCTCTACACCTCCTCGCTGGTGGCGCTCGGCCTGATCCTCTTCGCCATCACCTTCCTGATCCTTGCCGCCGCCCGCTATATGCTGATGCGGATCGACGCCCGTACGGGAGCCTGACCGATGTCGACATCCTCATCGCTCCACAGCCGCCGCAAAGCCAGGAATTCGGTGATGATGGCGCTTTGCGTCGTCGCCGCCGGCATCGGGCTTGCCTGGCTGGCGCTCATTCTCGGCGCACTGGTCTATAAGGGCACAGCCGGGCTTTCGCTCGCGGTCTTCACCGAGATGACGCCACCACCGGGCGAGGCCGGCGGCCTGCTCAATGCCATCGCGGGCAGCCTGCTGATGACGATCATCGCCGTTGTCGTCGGCACGCCGATCGGCGTGCTGGCGGGAACCTACATGGCCGAGTATGGACGCTTTTCGCGCATCACCACCGTCGTCCGCTTCATCAACGACATCCTGTTGTCGGCGCCGTCGATCATCATCGGCTTGTTTGTCTATGAGCTGATGGTGCGGCCAATGGGACATTTCTCGGCCATTGCCGGCGCCGTTGCGCTTGCCATCCTGGTCATTCCGGTGGTCGTGCGCACCACTGAAGACATGCTCAACCTGGTGCCGAACGCGTTGCGTGAAGCCGGTGCCGCGATCGGCGCGCCACGCTGGGTGGTGATCCGTTCGGTCGCCTACCGCGCCGCATTGTCCGGCATCGTCACCGGCATATTGCTGGCGATAGCACGCATTTCCGGCGAGACGGCGCCGCTGCTCTTCACCGCGCTCAACAACCAGTTCTGGAGCAGCAATATCAACGCGCCGATGGCCAGCCTGCCGGTGACCATCTTCCAGTTCGCTCTCAGCCCTTACGAGGAATGGCAGCAACTGGCGTGGACCGGCGCACTCATAATCACCCTGACGGTTCTGGGCTTGAGCATCCTCGCCCGCAGCCTTACCGGACGCAGAGAGGACAGATGACACAGATGTTGTCCCCAGACATGACGATGGCCGAAACGGTCGCCGAGAAGACGAAGATCGAGGTCAAGAATCTCAACTTCTACTACGGCCAGAGCAAGGCGCTGAAGGACATCAGCCTGTCGCTGCCTGAGCGCAGTGTCACGGCCTTCATCGGCCCTTCGGGCTGCGGGAAATCGACGCTGCTGCGTGTGTTCAACCGCATCTATGAGCTCTACCCAAAACAGATGGCCGAGGGCCAGGTGCTGCTCGACGGCAAGAACATTCTCGACCGGTCGCAGGATCTCAACCTCCTCAGGACCAAGATCGGCATGGTGTTCCAGAAGCCGACGCCGTTCCCGATGTCGATCTACGAGAACATCGCCTTCGGCGTCAGGCTCTACGAGAACCTCGGCAAGTCCGAGATGGACGGCCGCGTCGAACAGGCGTTGAAGCGCGCCGCGCTGTGGAGCGAGGTCAAGGACAAGCTCAACGCCAGCGGCTTGAGCCTATCTGGCGGCCAGCAGCAGCGGCTCTGTATCGCCCGCACCGTGGCCGTGAAGCCGGAAGTCATTCTGCTCGACGAACCGGCTTCGGCCCTCGACCCGCTGTCGACTGCCAAGATCGAGGAACTGATCGACGAATTGCAAGCCGACTACACGATCGTCATCGTCACCCACAACATGCAGCAGGCGGCGCGCGTGTCGCGCCAGACCGCCTTCATGTATCTGGGTGAACTGGTCGAGTTCGACCGGACCGAGAAGATCTTCACGTCGCCCCGCGAGAAGCGCACGCAGGACTACATCACTGGCCGCTTCGGCTGAGCCGTTCCGATCATGCATATGAGGACAGGACCATGGGCGAACACACAGTCGCTTCTTTCGACGAGGATCTCGAGCAGATCAGCAAGCTGATCCGCGACATGGCCGACCTCGCCGGTTCGATGGTCGGCGGGGCGACCAAGGCCCTGTTGAATTCCGACAACGTGCTGGCGCAACGCGTCGTTTCCGACGACGCCATCATGGATGCGCGTCAACGCGAACTGGACGACCGCGCCATAACCCTGATCGCCAAACGCCAGCCGATGGCCCACGATCTTCGCCATGTGGTCGGAGCGATCCGCATGGCGGGCGACCTCGAACGCATCGGCGATCTTGCCAAGAATATCGCCAAGCGCGTGAGTGCGGTCGGCCTCAGCGCCACGCCGCGGGACCTGTCGCATTCCATCGACGCGATGGCGCAGCTGGTTCTCATCCAGGTGCAGGGTGTCATCGAGGAATATGCTGCAGGCGATGCGGCCGCGTTGGCCAAGCTGCGTGCCGCCGACGAGCGCATCGACGTCAAATACACGTCCGTGTTCCGCGAGCTCTTGACCTACATGATGGAAGATCCGCGCAACATCACCGCTTGCACGCACCTGCTGTTCTGCGCCAAGAATCTGGAGCGGATCGGCGACCATGTCACCAACATCGCCGAAAATGCGTATTATGTGCTGACCGGCGAGCAATTGCCGGTCAATCGTCCGAAGCAGGACGAAACGACAATGTCCGCACCGGTGACATGATGGGGGTGCCCAGCCGATGATCGCACCACGCATAATGGTGGTGGAGGACGAGGAGCCGTTGGGTGTGCTGCTCCGCTACAATCTCGAATCCGAAGGCTACCAGGTCGAGGTGGTGACACGCGGCGACGAAGCCGAGATCCGTTTGCAGGAGAATGTGCCCGACCTTTTGGTGCTCGACTGGATGATACCAGCGGTTTCCGGCATCGAGCTCTGTCGTCGGTTGCGGGTGCGCCCCGAAACCGAGCGGCTGCCGATCATCATGCTGACCGCGCGCGGCGAGGAGAGCGACCGGGTGCGCGGTCTTTCGACCGGCGCCGACGACTATCTGGTCAAACCGTTTTCGACACCGGAATTCATGGCCAGGGTCAAGGCGCTGCTGCGGCGCGCCAAGCCGGAAGTGCTGTCCAGCGTGCTGAAGGTAGGCGACATCGTGCTCGATCGCGAATCGCACAGGGTCTATCGCAAGAAGAGCGAAATCAGGCTCGGGCCGACCGAATTCCGGCTGCTCGAGTTCATGATGCGGCATCCGGGCCGTGTCTTCTCGCGCAGCCAGTTACTCGATAATGTCTGGGGCGAGACAATCTACATCGACGAACGCACCGTCGACGTGCATGTCGGGCGGCTGCGCAAAGCCGTCAACAACGGCCGGATGCCGGATGTCATCCGCACCATCCGCGGTGCCGGCTATGCGATCAGGGAAGATTGACCCGCCTGGTCAGGCTACGTTCTTTCTGACGCTGGGCCTCATTTGCGCGCCCGGCGCGAAAATCTCCTGGTCGACGAAGCTTAACGCCCGCATCGCGCAGCCTTCGCGGATCAGCGGCAATTCGTTCGGCTCTGTATCGAAGGAGATCGAGCCTGAATGCTGGCCGCCGGCGGTCTGGGCGATTGCCTTCCGCATGGCCGGCTCGATCAGATCGAAGGCGGCGGCACTGGCGCCGACCATCGCGACCGGTGCCGGATCGATCAGCGCGAACAGCGAGCCGAGACCGAAACCCAGCGCTTCGCCGGCCTTGCGGTAGGCCTCGCGTTCCGGCCCATCTTTCTCGCGCGCCCGGGCCGCCAGTGCTCGCATGTCGGCGTCGCTGACGTCGGCGACCGGCTCGCTGTCTTCGCTCATCTGCCTGGCGTTGCGCCAGATGGCGTAGTTGCCGGCATAGGCCTCGATGCAGCCGCGCCGCCCGCAACGGCAGAGCGCGCCGCCCGGACGATGGATCATGTGGCCAAATTCGCCGCCCGAGGAATGCGTCCCGGTGAACAGTTCGCCCTTCAGCACCAGCCCCATGCCGATGCCATGCGAAAGCAGGATGGCGATGAAGTCGTCGCGATAGCGATCCGGATTGCGCCAGCGCAAAGCCACCGCCATCATGTTGCAGTCGTTCTCCACCGTTGCCGGGATGCCGAATTCGTCCTCCAGCATGTCGGCAAAGGCGATGTCGGTCTGCGGCGTGATCGGCGACCACAGCATGGCGCGTGCAGGGGAGTCGGTAATGCCCTGAATCGCCAGGGCGATGCGGGCGACACTGCGGACGTCAAGGTCTGGATCCTGCAGCCGGCGCCGGACGATGGTCATGCATTCACGGATCAGCTCGTCGCGCGGCATGGTCAGCGTGTCCAGCCGGCGCTGTTCCTCGGCGACCACCTGTCCCGTATAGTCGATAATAGCGGCCGACAGGAAATTCAGCGACAACACCACGGTCAACACCGCCGCCGCTTCCGGGTTGAGGGCGAGGCCGACCTGCGGACGACCGCGTTTCAACGAAACGGGCTCACTTGCCTTGCTCTCGGCGAGGATGCCTTCCCGTATCAGGTCAGAAGAGATCGCCGATATGGTCGAATGACTGAGGCCGGTGGTAGCTGCGATCTCAGTACGCGATGGCTGGCCGGCCCGGCGCACCGCCGAGATCACCATCGCCCGGTTGCGCCGGCGCAAATCGTCATGGCGGATTCCGACCGACATTGTTTTGCTTTCCTCCCGGTTGCCGCGGCCGCTCATGAACCGGAAGCCGTCGGTAATGTCCGACAAATAGTGTCGGACGCAGGCAAATAGTGTCAGATGCAGGTGGCGCTGTCATCGTTTATTCCGACGCTCGAAAAAACTCGCAGAGTCATCAAAATCCATCAGAATCGATGTTGACAGCAGCCGGAGATCGGGCCAGTATTTTTTCGAGGCTCGAAAAAATTAGAGCTTCTAAGCTGGTCTTTGAGCCAATTGGTCACGCCGTACGCGGCGCAGGGAGGATATGATGAAGAAATTCACGACCGCCATTCTGGCGGGTGTCGCCATGACGCTGGCGCTGGCGTCGGTGGCGCAGGCTAAAGACAAGGTCATCGGCGTTTCCTGGTCGAACTTCCAGGAAGAGCGCTGGAAGACCGACGAGGCCGCAATGAAGGCGGCCATTGAGGCCGCAGGCGACAAGTATATTTCCGCCGACGCACAGTCCAACCCCGGCAAGCAGCTCACCGACGTCGAGAGCCTGATCTCGCAGGGCGCCAGCGCACTGATCATCCTGGCGCAGGACGCCTCGGCCATCGGGCCGGCCGTGCAGAAGGCACTGGACGAAGGCATCCCGGTCGTCGGCTATGACCGGCTGATCGAGAACAAGGACGTGTTCTATCTGACCTTCGACAACAAGGAAGTCGGCCGCATGCAGGCCCGCGAAGTCTTCAAGGTGAAGCCGGAAGGCAACTACGTCTTCATCAAGGGTTCGGGTTCCGATCCGAATGCCGATTTCCTGTTTGCCGGTTCGATGGAGGTGCTGAAGGAGGCCATTGACGGCGGCAAGATCAAGAATGTCGGCGAGGCCTATACGGACGGCTGGCTGCCGGCCAACGCTCAGAAGAACATGGAACAGTTCCTGACCGCCAACGACAACAAGGTCGATGCCGTGGTCGCCGCTAATGACGGCACTGCCGGCGGCGTCGTCGCCGCGCTGACGGCGCAAGGGCTGGCCGGATCGGTTCCGGTTTCGGGCCAGGACGGCGACCACGCCGCGCTGAACCGCATCGCGCTCGGCACACAGACCGTGTCGGTGTGGAAGGATGCGCGCGAGCTCGGCAAGAATGCCGCCGAGATCGCCTCGCAACTGGCCGACGGCAAGCAGATGACCGACATTGCCGGCGTGAAGGATTTCACCACGCCCGGCGGCAATACCGTCAAGTCGCTGTTCCTGACCCCGGTCGCCATCACCAAGGACAACCTCAACGTCGTCATCGACGCCGGCTGGATCAAGAAAGAAGAGGTCTGCGCCGGGGTGACGGCTGGCACTGTTGCAGTCTGCAACTGAGCCGACGTTTCCGAAAAGTCCGAACGCCGCGGCCGCTCGCCGCGGCGTTTTTCCAACAAGAGTTGTTTTTCCGCTTCCGGCGGATAACTTCTAGGCTGCTTCCGGCATCCGCGGCAGACGGCAACCCGGCGGGAGAAACATCATGACCGACACGACGTCCAACACGCCGGTCGACAGCACGACAGACCGGGCACGGGAATCCGAACTCGGCATTGTTGCCCGATTTCTCAAGGCAACCGAACTCGACACGCGCATGCTCGGCATGGTCGGCGCGCTGCTGGTCATCTGGGTCGGCCTGCATGTCATTTCTAGCGTACGGCTCGGCGTCAATCCGTTCGACTTCGACAGCCGGACCTTCCTGACGCCACGCAATCTCTGGAACCTGTCGGTGCAGACTTCGGCCGTGGCCATAATGGCCGCCGGAATGGTGCTGGTTATCGTCATGCGCAATATCGACCTGTCGGTCGGCTCCGCCGAAGGCCTGATCGGCGTGGTCATGGGTTTTGCGCAGGTGCATTTCCTGGTGCGAATGGTCGGTCTGCAATTAGGCAACCCCTGGATCTGGATCCTGGCGCTGGCCATCGGCCTCGCGCTTGGCCTTCTGATCGGAGCGTTCCAGGGATACATCATCGCTTATCTCGAGGTGCCGGCCTTCATCGTGACGCTGGGCGGCCTTCTGGTCTGGCGGGGTGCCGCATGGTGGGTCGCCAGTGGGCAGACGATTGCGCCGCTGGATGCCACTTTCCAGCTGATGGGCGGCGGACCGACGGGTTCGATCGGTGCGCGATGGAGCTGGATCGTCGGAATTGTCGCGTGCCTGGCGGTTGTGTTCATGCTGCTCAACGGGCGGGTGCAGCGCAAGCGGTTCCGCTTCCCGTTACGCCCGATCTGGGCCGAGACGTTCCTCGGGGCCGTCACTTGCCTTGTCATCATGGGCGCCATATGGCTTGCCAATTCCTATCCTTGGCCGGTCGGCATCGTGAACAGATATGCGGCGGCCAACAATATAACCGTTCCCGAAGGCGGGCTGTTCATCGCCCATGGCATCGCCATACCCGTGCTGATGGCTGTAGCCGTAGGGCTGATCATGACCTTCATCGCCAAGCGTACCCGTTTCGGCCGCTATGTCTTCGCCATCGGCGGCAATCCGGAAGCAGCCAACCTTGCCGGTATCAACACGCGCTGGGTGACCATGAAGGTGTTCATGATCATGGGCGTGCTGGCGACGATCGCCGCAGCGATCTCGTCAGCCAGGCAGAACTCGTCGACCAATGCGCTGGGCACGCTGGACGAGCTCCTGGTCATCGCGGCGGCGGTGATCGGCGGCACGTCGCTCGCCGGAGGCTCCGGCACAGTGCTCGGCGCCATGCTCGGCGCGCTTTTGATGCAGTCGCTGCAGTCCGGTATGGTGCTGCTCGGCATCGATTCGCCGCTGCAGAGCATCGTTGTCGGAGCCGTGCTGGTGGTCGCGGTGTGGCTCGATACCGTCTATCGCAAACGGGTCTGAGCATGATCCCGCAAGGTGGAAACCGGTTTTCGTACAACTTGATGCTCAAGCAGGATCTATAGGGAGGAAGGACGAGCATGGCAGACAAAACCGCTCCCACGCCGCTGATCGACATGCGCAACATCTCCATCGCTTTCGGCGGCATTCGCGCCGTCGACGATGCCTCTGTCGACCTTTTCCCGGGCGAGGTGATGGCTTTGCTCGGTCACAACGGTGCCGGCAAATCGACGTTGATAAAAATCCTGTCCGGCGCCTACAAGCGCGATGCGGGCCAGATTTTCGTCAACGGCGAGGAAGCTTCGATCTCCAATCCCCGCGACGCCAAGAAGTACGGCATCGAGACGATCTACCAGACGCTGGCGCTGGCCGACAATGTCGATGCGGCCGCCAACCTGTTTCTCGGCCGCGAGCTGATGACCGGCTGGGGTACGCTCGACGACGTCGCCATGGAGGCCGAGGCGCGCAAGGTGATGGGCAGGCTCAATCCGCGTTTCCAACGCTTCAAGGAGCCGGTGGTAAAGCTTTCGGGCGGCCAGCGGCAGTCGGTGGCGATCGCCCGCGCCATCCTGTTCAATGCTCGCATCCTGATCATGGACGAGCCGACGGCGGCACTCGGGCCGCAAGAGACGGCGCAGGTCGGCGAACTGGTCAGGCAGCTCAAGTCCGACGGCATCGGCATCTTCCTGATCAGCCATGATATTCACGACGTGTTCGAGCTTGCCGACCGTGTCTGCGTCATGAAGAACGGTCGGGTTGTCGGAACGACGCGCACAACCGACGTCACCCAGGACGAGGTGCTCGGCATGATCATCCTCGGCAAGTGCCCACCCGGCGCCATTCCGGGGCCGGGCGCGCTGAAGATCGCCGCATGAACGAGAATTAGCCGGCTAATCACAAGCCGCCAAAATGTGCCAGCCGTCACCATGCATTGGCCTCGCCATTGTGTTGGCGTCAGGACTTGCCCATAAAGATGCCGAACCGTCCACGGGACGTATCAGCAATTGAAGAAGCTTTTTCCGACCGTCGCTTTTATCGCCGTCGCGCTGATCAGCCTGACGATGGCGGGTTTTGCCTATTTTGCCACCCAGGAGGCGGCCCGCATTAAATTCGAGGCGACGGCAGACGACGCGCTTAACCGGATCGAAAGCCGCATCGACCTGGACCTGTCGCTGCTGCGTTCGACCCGGGCGCTGTTCGACGCACGCAATGGCGGTATCTCGCAGGGCGAGTTCAAGGCCTTCTTCAACGCGCTCGACATCGAGAATAATTTCGCCGGCCTGCGCGGCATCGGTTTCCTTCGCCTGGCGAAAACTGGCAACGAGGCGGCGGTCGAGCGCGACATCCTGCACGATCACGGCGCAAGCCATCCGATCTATCCCGACACGAACTTACCGTGGCGTACGCCCATCGTGCTGTTCGAACCGCTGGATCCGTCCAACAAATCCAGCATCGGCTACGACATGTTCACCGGGCCGGCGCGGCGCGAGGCGATCGAAAAGGCGATGACCGACGACCAGCAGCACGCCAGCGGGCTCGTGCAGTTCGGCAAGGATACGGGTGCCGCGCAGACCTTTACCGGGTTCCTCGTCTTCGTCCGGCTCAATGTCGAAACCGCGCCGGACGCCGTGAACGCGACGAGATCCTCGACTGCCGGCTTCCTTTATGCGGCCTTCCGCGCCCGTGATCTGTTCCAGGCTGCGCTCAGCCGGGCACCATTGCTGCCGGTCAACACCGAGATCTATGACGGCACGGTGGACAGCGACAACCTGCTGTTCCAATCGGAAACGCCGCCTGTTTCGAGCCTCGGCGACAGGCTGCTGGTCACCCGCAAGATCACCGTCGCCGGCCGGCCGTGGGTCGTCCTGTTCAGGCCGACAAGTGCTTTCTCGCAACCTTCCTCGCGCGCCATCCCGGTGATGCTCGGATTGTTCGGACTGCTGCTTGCGGGCGCCATCGCGCTGGTGGCCCGCTATCAGGAGCGGGCCTATGAGGCGGTCTCGCTGCTTCACGAAACGACCGAAAAGAGCCTGCTGGAAAAAGACCTGATGCTGCAGGAGATGAAGCATCGCATCAAGAACTCGATCACGCGGGTGCTGGCAATCGCGCGCCAGACAGCATCGCACACCACCGACGTCCAGGAATTCTCGGCTTCTTTCTCGGCCCGGCTGCAGGCGATGGCGGCTTCCCAGGACATGCTGACGCGCTCACGCTGGCAGAAAGCCGATCTCGGCGACCTGCTGCGCATCGAGCTAGGCCAGGTGTTCGGCAGCGAGCTTCCTGAAGGGCTGCTGTCGGGACCGCAGGTTCTTCTCGATGAAAAGACGACGCAGGCACTCGGCCTCGTCTTTCACGAACTGGCGACGAATGCGCTGAAGCATGGCGAAGCCGGCAATTCAGTCGGTGCGCTGAAGGTCGACTGGTCGCTCGACGCCCGTAGCGGCACCCGGACATTGGCTCTCAACTGGCGCGAGGCCGGTCAGAAGAAGCTCGAGACACCGGCAAAGAGCGGTTTTGGCACCAGACTGATCGATCTCAACGTCACGCGCGAATTGCGTGGCACAATCAGGCGCGATTTTCGCGAAGATGGCTTGAACGTGGAAATCAAGGTTCCGCTGCCGGCCTGAAACGCCGTCTCGTGGGCCGCGTCGCAACAGCGCTCTAAAAGGGCAAACGCGGAGACAGGTGGCCTGCCTCCGCGTTTGCTGTTCGCCTGGAGCTCGAAACTAGTTGCAGCGAGCTGTGTAAATCCGGCCGTGACGATCTCTGTATTGGCAGTAGCCATTTTGCAGACGGCGAACGAGCAGACCGCCAATCGCACCAGCGCCGGCGCCGATCAAAGCGCCCTTGCCGCCGCCGACAGCGCCACCAATGAGCGCGCCGCCCACAGTGCCGATACCCACGTTCTCTTCCGTGGTGGTGCAGCCGCTGACCGCAACCACGGCAACCATGGCAATAATCATCTTCCGCATGGAGTCATCCTCACTTTTGTCCTCACTTTAATAAGCTCCAGCCGCCATTTAGCATGAAAGTACGGCCTTTGCCCGCACGATTTCATTGTTGATTAAGATAGTCTTTTTCGGGGCGTGCGCCGTTCGATGCTACCACGAACCCGGAAATCTCCAAGGACGCATCGAGCGTGCCGCTGGGACGCACGTTCCAGACGATCCTGTCATAGTCGTCCTCGAGCACCGGATCGACGGCAAGGCATCTGGCGACGACATGTTGGGCCTGGCCCGGCAGGTCGGTGACCGCGAACGGGCACGGCCGAGCACTCGGGCAGTGGTTTCAAAGCGATCAAGCAGAGGCGAGTTCGATTCAGATCAGTTGGGACGCGGCGGTCAGGACGATCGCGGCCATAAGCGCGATAGCGGCGAAGCGGAGGGGCGAAGCACGAGGCGCGGGCGCTGCGGACGCGTCGGGATCCTGAAAACCGCCCATCGAGACGCGAGCGGCCTGTTCCAGTCTGTTCAAGTCGGCAGCCGTCAAGGCCCATTCCCTTCATTTTGTGCCAAACTCAATCCGGTGGATCGGCACGTTCGCACAGGATCGGACTTTATGGTGAACAGTCGGTTAAAGATGGCGATGCGCAGCAAGCCTTCGCGCGGCGACCGCCGCTCGTTAATCCGTCTCGAAATTGCCGTGAGGAACGACAAGGCGGTATTCGAGGCGGTTCCCGGTGATCTCAAGTGTCGCCGTTCCATTCAATGAAGTGGGCACGACGCGTTCGAGCGCGACGCTGCCAAAACGCTTCTCACTGCGCTGATTGTCGTTGGCTCCGATCACTTCGGCCCATGTCAGCGACAGCGCAGGCTCGCCAGCGGAAGCTGCCGTCAGATCGGCCGTCACCTCGACGAAACCGTCGCTGCGCGACAGTGCGCCATAGCTGACCGAATTGACGGCGAGCTCATGCATGGCCAAGCCGATGTGCAAGGCGGCATTGGGGTTGAGATATGGATTTGCGCCGCGGAAGCGTAGGCTGTGCAAGGGATCCGCGCCGTACCTGCCGACCTGACCGGAAACCAGCTCGCGCAGCGCCGCTCCCCGCCAGTTGGATGACGTAACCAAATCCTGCGAGGAGGCCAGCGACTGCAATCGGCCGCGGAAGCGCGTCAGGAAATCGTCAATGCTGCCGGAATAACGGCCCGTCTGGGTGGCGATACTCTGGATGATGGCCAAAAGGTTCTTGGAGCGATGACTGACTTCGCGCAGCAGCGCCTTCAACGTCTGCTCCCGGCGTTTCTGCTCGGTTGTTTCGACCATGGTGGTCACGACGCCCTGCACCGCGCCGGTCTCGCTGCGGTCGGCGTCTATCCACACCTGAAACCAGCGGGCGCCGTCATCGGCCGGCACGCTGAGTTCAAGATGTTGAGGATTGCCGGAGACGATGACGTCGTGCTTGGCGGCGCCGATACGCTCTGCCTGCGCCGGCGGCAAGATGCCGGTGTTGTCGGAGGCATCGGAAGTCCAGGGCGCGCGCATGTTGCGCGCCCACACCGTCTTCATCTCGCGATCCTGGTACAGGACGGAAATCCCGGCATTGTGCAGTGCATGGAGAAGGGCCCGGCCAAGCTGCATCCCGCTTTCGGCGGGATGCAAAGCGATGATCTCATCACTCTGGCCGCGGTCTTTCATTTTTCCGACTCTGGAACGCATCGGTCAATTTGCTCAACCCATGTCGGGCTGAACGGTTCGCGGAAAAATGGGTTCCAAAAGGAGGAGGTTCGTATCAAGCCTTAAAAAGCGGTCCGCCGAGCGGCATCCCGTTGGAGGACACTGCCCGGCGGTGGCTGGAAACCGTTTGAGGGGTGCGGCTTCCAGTGTTCGCTTGAATGGCCGCTTGGCATTCACGCTCGTCTGATCAGGCCGGCAATAAGCGATATGATCAGGAAGGCGAGAAAGATGAAGAACAATATCTGCGCTATGCCGGCCGAGGTGCCAGCGATGCCGCCGAAACCAAGCGCACCGGCGATAATCGCCACGACGAGAAATACGAGCGCCCAGTAAAGCATGATCGATCTCCTTCCAATGCTGCGGTGAAAACGTGATTCGCCTCCGTTTGTTCCACCATTTTCCGAAAAAGACGATGCTGAAAATCTTCAGGGCCCGAATTGCCGCGGTGTGTGGAAAGGTCCAGTTGGTTGCCCCAGTTGGTTGCCAGTGAATTGAGCCGGCGTCACGCCCATCTGATCCGAGAGAGCGGCTGTCTCGGCGGCCGCAGTTCGGCCGTCCGCTGTTTCATGCCGCGGCTTTCGCGTGCCGGTCAAAGAACAGGGCCTGGCTGATAAGAGCCTTGACCATGTCCGGATTGAACGGCTTGGTAACCAGGAAAGCCGGTTCCGGCCGCTCGCCGGTGAGCAGGCGCTCGGGAAAGGCGGTGATGAAGATCACCGGTACCGAGGTCGACGACAGGATCTCATTGACGGCCGCTATGCCCGAACTTCCGTCGGCAAGCTGGATATCGGCAAGCACCATCTTTGGCCGCGCCTTGCCGAACATCGCCACCGCCTCGGCGTGGGTGCGCGCCGTTCCGACGACGCGGTGGCCGAGGCTTTCGACCATTTCCTCGATATCCATGGCGATCAGCGGCTCATCCTCGATGATCAGCACGTCGGTTGCCACCTGACGGGAGATCTCGTTGCTCGCCTGCGCGAGGAGTTCGGAGAATTCCTGTTCGTCGACGTCGAGAATCTCCGCCGCCTCGTCTTCGCTGAAGCCTTCGACCGCCACCAGCAGAAAGGCTTGGCGGGGGCGAGGCGCAATTGCATTCAGATTGGCCGCGGCACGCTGTTCCCATGCCGACTGGGCATGCTCCTGCGGAACGCGAATGGCCACTGAGGTGAAGAGCTTGGCAAAGACCTTGTAGAGCGCGATGCGGTCGTCCGATGCGTTCGGAAAGATGTCGACATCGGCAATGATGGCTTCGAGCATTGCGGCGACCAGCGCGTCGCCGCTCTCCTGCGATCCGGATACTGCGCGCGAGAAGCGGCGCAGGAACGGCAGGTGCGGAGCGATGGTTGCTGATAGGCTCATATTGGACGTCTCCCTCATATGACGTGATTGCATGTTACAGCTAAAAACGGTTCGCAAGCCCAAAGTTAAAAACGCAGGTTCTGCGAAAAAGTTCCGATCATGCGGAACTAAATATATGGGCTGGCGTTTAGGGGCGGGTTGGGCAACCAGACGAGGCTGCCGCTTGCATTGCGTTATGTGTTGAAGGGCGGCTTAAGGCTGGGACAAAAGGGCGAAATGAAGAACATGACGAAAGCTACCATGGGTGGCGTTGGCAACGGGCGCCGGGCTGCTTCCCGCGACCCGCTTGGGCCGAACTCGGAAATCGGCCGCAAACTCAAACAATACTATGACGAGCTGGTCTCCGACAATGTGCCGGATCGCTTCGCCCAACTGCTCAGCCAGTTGGAAAAGGCCGAACCTGTACAAAAGAAGGACTGAGGCATGGCGGCCGTCTCCCAGGGCTTCAAGACCGACTTGCTCGGCTCGATCCCGAGCCTGCGGGCTTTTGCCGTGTCGCTGACGCAAAACGCCGACAAGGCCGACGACCTGGTGCAGGAAACATTGGTCAAGGCCTGGGACAAGCATGAAAGCTTCCAGCCCGGCACCAACCTGAAGGCATGGCTGTTCACGATCTTGCGCAACGAATTCTATTCGCAGATGCGCAAGCGCGGCCGCGAGGTGCAGGACAGCGATGGCGTCATGACGGCCAGGCTTGCCGTTCACCCGGCCCAGCACGGCCAGCTTGACCTCGAAGACTTTCGCGGCGCGCTCGAGTTGCTGCCAGAAGACCAGCGCGAAGCCATTATCCTCATCGGCGCGTCGGGCTTCTCCTACGAGGAAGCGGCCGAGATCTGCGGCTGCGCCGTCGGAACGATCAAGAGCCGCGTCAGCCGCGCCCGCACACGGCTGCAGGAAATTCTGAAGATCTCCGGTGAAGACGAGTATGGCCCGGACGCAATTTCGGCTCAGGTAACCGGGTCGACGGCTGCGTGAAGCGCGGCGTCTTCGAACCGCTCCGCGCCTCAGCGGAGAGGCGTTCGCCTGCAGGCCGCCGCCACTGCCTCGACGAGATCGTCTCCCGAATAGGGCTTGGTGACCAGTCTGACGCCGGGAAAGGATTCCTTGATCTCGTCCGTATCCGAATAGCCCGAGGCGAAGACGAACGGGATGCCCGCTTCACGCAGCCGCGAAGCAAATTGGAGCGTCGAAACGCCGCTCAGCATGAGGTCGACGATGGCCACATCGAACTGCGCCGCAACGTCTTGCTGTTCGATCTCAGTCAGCTCACGGGCGATGACCACATTGAGCGCGCCGTAGTCGCGGCAAAGCTGCTCGATATCCATGGCAATCAGGAACTCATCTTCCAGGATAAGAATCCGCAAACCGTCAAGTGATGCGCGCACGCAGCAATATCTCCTTAAATGCGTCTCTAACGTGAAACGGGGGAAGTCATGATCGGTATTTGGCATGCTGTCATTTAAAAAAGATGTGCCGGCGCGGATGCGTCGGCCTCGGCCCGTGCAAGGCATTTGCAACGCGCGCTGCCGGAGATAGGGTTAGAAGAGGTTCGTGCCGGAACCTTGGGGTCTGTCGGGCGTTTCGACCGAGCAAAAGCATGGAGAGTGAAGCAATGGCGACTGCCGCAGGAAAGGCCGCGAACGAAGCCCGCACGAATTCCGATATTGAGGCCGACATCGCACAATTGAAGGCCGACATCGACCAACTTACCAAGCTGTTGGCCAAAACTGGCGAACATGGCTACGGGGCAGCACGGCGAGCCGCCGCCGAAAGCGTCGAGCAGTTGCGAACCCAGGGCGAGGCAGCCTTCGACAGCCTGCGCAGCAACGCCAGGGACATCGAGGCGCAGATGATAGCGCATATGCGCGAAAAACCGGTGACTTCGCTGGCGATCGCCGCAGGCGTCGGATTCCTCTTCGCTCTTCTCGCGCGCCGTTAGTTCTGCACGCATGGGAATGCTTGCATCGCTGATCTCGGGCCTCGCCTCGGGCGAAACCATTGCGGCGGTGCAACGCGCACGCGTCGCTGCGATTGTCTATTCGATCGCAGCGCTCGCGGCGCTGTGCGGCCTCGGCTTCCTCGTCGGGGCGGCCTATATCTGGACGGCGGCCCGCTATGGGCCGATGGCAGCTTCCCTGAGCTTCGGGATCGGCTTTCTGGCAATCGCCGGTCTCATCCTGCTCGTCTACCGGATGTCGGCCGGCTCGCGCGCCAGGCGCCGGGCGAAGCGACGCAACGCCGACATGAAGGCTATCGGCATCACTGCGGTACTCGCCGTGCTGCCGGCGCTGCTCAAGGGCAAAGGTGGCCCGGGGAAGGCCGGACTGGGCGCGATTCTCGGCCCGGCGATAGCACTCGCTGCCTACGCTATCTACCGCGAGAACGTGAAGCGCGGCTCCGATGATCCGGATATCGGCAAACGGGAATAGTTCGGAGGGATAGTTCGGGGCAAACGATTCTGGCGCCGGTCGCAAAATGCTGGCGTCACAAATCTTCGAGCGGAATCGATATTTCGGCGACCACGCCTTCCGGCCGGAATTCATGGGTCACCTCGCTGGAAATGACCTTGGCCAGGCTGCGGCGGATCAGGATCGAGCCGAAGCCATGGCGTTTGGGCGGCGCAACCCGCGGGCCGCCGCTTTCACGCCAGGCCAGCAACAGACGCCGTGCGCCCTTCCTGCCTTGTACCCTCCAATCGAGATCGACCTTTCCGGAGGAAACCGAGAGCGACCCGTATTGCAGTGCGTTGCTTGCCAGTTCATGCAGGATCAGCCCGAGCCCGACTGCCTGGTCGGGTGACAGCAGGACATCGGCGCCGGAGATCGCCATGCGCGATTGTCCGGCGGCTTGGAACGGCTTTAGCTCGATCTCCACCAGCTCGCGGATGCCGATGCCGCGCCACTCGCGGTCCGACAGCAGGCTGTGCGCAACGCCCAGTGCCTGCAGCCTGGCGCTGAAGGCTTCGAGGAATTCGCTTGGCTGGCGGGCATGGCGAACGGTCTGCGTCGCCAGCGCCTGTACGGTTGCCAAAGTGTTCTTGACGCGGTGATTGAGCTCGCGCAGCAACAGCCGTTGACGTTCGTCGCCAAGCTTGCGTTCGGTAATATCGTAGTTGACGCCGAAGATCAGCGTTGGCTTGCCCTCGCCGTCGCGCTCTATGACGCGGCCGCGCGTTGCGATCCATCGCGGCGGATCGAGGCCTTTGACACGGTATTCGCCAAAATAATCGTCGCTGCCGGTCAACGCGTCGCGAAAGCGTGTTTCGGTCTGGTGAACGTCGCGCGGGTCGATGGCGGTCAGGATGTCGCGCGCCCTCAGCCTGTTCGACTTCGGCAGGTTGAACAATTCGGACAGCAGGACATCGCAGTCGATCATATCGCTGCGGATATCCCATGCCCAGCTGGCAAGCGAAGCCGCGTCGAGCGCGATGGCGCGCCGCTTTTCCTCTCGAACCAGTGCTGCCTTGGCAATCGCCGCACTGCGGGTTGCATCCTTCAGCGTGAACAGGCTGGCGGCAAGGCCGGCCAGCGCCGACAGCTGGTCGAGCTGGACAGAGGAGGGACGTGCGTGCGGCTTCCGGTCGAGCACGCACAGCGTGCCGATCAGCGCGCCGTCGATTACGATAGGCACGCCTGCGTAAAAGCGGATATGATGCTCGCCGGTGACCAGCGGATTGGCTTTGAACCGCGGATCCGCCGCCGCGTCGGCCACCACCATCGGCACGTTGCCGGCTGCGATGGTATAGGCGCAGAACGATGTCTCGGTTGCGGTTTCGGTCTCGTCGAGGCCGATACAGGACTTGAACCACTGCCGCTCGGCATCGACCAGCGTGATCAGTGCGACAGACGTTTGCATCGCCGAAGCGGCAAGACCGCCGATACGATCGAAATCAGGGTCGGCAGCCCCGTCCAGCGTGTCGAGGCCGTGCAGCACGGCAAGACGGTCCGCGGCGCCCACCACACGGCGAATATCGGCCGGCAGGCCCGGCGTGTTCTGGCTATTGTCGTCCACTATGCCCCCGGTGGCCGGCTCCGCTGATTGGTCAGGCCAACCGGCCCGTCTGCCGCCTTGCAGAGCCGGAACTTTCGCGGCGGGGGACCGTTACCAGCCAACGCCCCGCCAGTTACGCCTGCCGGCGCCAAATATGGAGCCAGACAATGCCAAAAACCATTCCTGAAAACAAAGCCCGTCAAGGGCGGCGGGGTCGGCATGTCCTTCGTATCCTGATCGCCGCGCTGTTGCTGGCTTTTATCGCCTGGGGCGTCGCCGAAATCTACGGCTGGATGATCGAGACGCCGAAGACCGAACAGGGCAACACGCCCAGCGGCTAGGTTCTCTCCATCGCTCGCGCCAGTTTGCATCACACAACCCCACATCACGCATTCCCACGTCAGGCAACCTTTGCCTCGGCGGCGCGCGCAGGGACGAGAACATTCAACGCGCGCGGATGGATTTCGACGGTCGTCTCGCGATCGAGCTTTACCAGTTCGCCGTCCATGACTGCCTGAACTTTCCTGTTCGACGAATGGATTTTCAAAACGGCGCGGTTTGCCTGATGAATTTCGACATGCTCGTTGCCGCGCCATTTGCCACGGGCGACGTCAAAGAGGAACCTGATCAACTCGCCGCGCCGCCTTGCCACGGTGACATAGATGCCCAGCACGCCGCCTGCCGGATTATCGGCATAGGGCAGGTGGCCCTCGCCGAACAGATTGTTGGTGATGCCGATGCCGGTGATCCGCGTTCTGATCTCGGCCTCACCGACCGTCAGCGTTACGTTCATGGCCGGCGGGTTGTTGATCGTTGCCCAAGCGGCCCGCACCGAGGCACGCATCTTCCCCAACCGCGAGCCGAATTCCATCTTCTGGCGCAGTTGCACCATCCTGGCGTGCATGCCGATCGAGAATTGATGCACGAAAGGCCGGCCGTTGGCTGTTGCAATGTCAATCGCCATCACCTCGCCGTCGGCAAACGATTTCAGTGCCGCATCAAGGGTCTGCGGAATGCCGAGGCCGCGCGCAAAAAGATTCATTGTGCCAGCCGGCAGAATTGCAAGCGCCTTCTCCCCATTCATCAAACGGGCTGCCGCGGCCGAGATGGTCCCGTCGCCGCCGCCCGCCAGCACGACGTCGATGCCGCGCCTGGAAGCTATGTCGTCCAGCGTGGCGACGATATCCTTGCCGGCGACGATTTCGATATCGATCGAGTGGCCGGCAGTCTCAAGCGTGCCGCGCATCCGACTGGCGAAGGCCTCAAGATTGATGGTGCGCAGGGTGCCGCCGTCCTTGTTCAGCACCGCTGCAAACCGCATGGCCGCTCCATTTTTCCAGCACCTATCCGGCCGGGACGGGGTCCCAGCCGAGAGTGGAACGGGGCGGCCGAGAAAATGTTCCTTTCGACCAGCGTGGCGAATCCGAGAACCTTCGACATGGCACCGGGTGCGCCACGGCTTTTTTCGGAACAACAGTGTGGTCACAACGTTGTGAACATGCAGAAGACGCTGTGCCCGCAGCGACGCATGCGGGCACGGCGTGCACGAAATCACCGACGAGGAGACACTAAGATGATCCGCACCCTTTTGACCACGACAGCAGTCGCAACATTGATTGCGACGGGTGCATTTGCGCAATCGGCGACGACCCCGGCGCCGGCGCAAGCACCCGCCGTAGAGAATTCCGCTCCAGCCGCTCCGGTGCAACGCGCCGAGGGCAGCCTTGTCACCAATATCATCGGCGAGTCGGTTTATAACGGCACCGGCGACAATGCAGAGAATATCGGCAAGGTCACCGATGTCGTCTTCGACGAACGCGGCCAGGTAAAATCCATCGTCATCGGCGTCGGCGGGTTCCTCGGCATTGGGACCAAGAACGTCGCCTTCGACTACAGCAAGATGCAATGGGCCGAAAGAAATGGCGATCGCTGGCTGATAGCGCAAACGACGAAGGATGAGCTGACGGCTCATCCGGATTTCGACCGCAAGCCCTATGATCCGGCGCCTGCGGCTACAGACACCACGGCTACGGCTCCTGCCGCTCCGTCGACCTCCACCGATACGGCGCAGAACGCCCCGGCGGCGCCGGCCGGTAACAACCCCGCTCCGGTCGTGAAGCGCGCGGAAGGCAATCTTGCCACCAATATCATCGGCGAGACCGTCTACAACGGTACCGGCGACGACGCCCAGAACATCGGCGACGTAAACGACATCGTCATCAACAAGGAAGCCAAGGCGCGATCGCTGGTCATCGGTGTCGGCGGCTTCCTCGGCATAGGTGAAAAGAACGTCGCCTATGATTTCGACAAGGCGCAGTGGGCCGAGAGGAACGGCGATCGCTGGCTGGTTGCCCAAACCACCAGGGAAGAGCTGACGGCGCAGCCGGATTTCGACCGCAAGCCCTATGATCCGGCCCCGGCGACCACAGCGTCGAACGATGCCGCGGCTAATGCGCCAGCCGTCGTCACGCCTACCGTGACGGCCAGCAACACTGCCACGACCGATAACACTGCGACGACCAACAACACTGACCAGGCCAGTAAGACGGCTCAAAATGCCCCAGCGCCCGCAACGACGGCAGACCAGACCAAGACCGGGTCGATCGACAAGTCGACACTGACTGAAATGCCGATAGGCGAAATCCGGGCCGAGGATCTGGTTGGAACAACCGTTTACGGCGCCAACGATGTCAACGTCGGCGAGATCGGCGATATCGTGCTGGGCGGCGACAAGAAGGTCGACGCGGTCATCATCGACGTCGGCGGCTTCCTTGGCATCGGCGAGAAGGAGGTGGCGGTCGGCATGGACAACCTGAAATTCATGACCGACAAGAACGGCAAGCGCTATCTCTACACGAACTTCACCAAGGAGCAGCTTGAGGCGCAGGCCCCCTATGACAAGGCCAGCTATGCGCAAAATCGCGAGAAACAGCGCATGATCATGCGCTAAGCTGCGCACAGGCCGACAGAGAAGCCCGCGCCGGCAACGGCGCGGGCTTTGCTTATCTCGAGGGGAAGCCGGCGACATGGCCGGCAACGCCATTGTCCGTCAATTCGGCGAGCGCCAAAGACTGGTCGAGATGCTCGGCCCGCCAGGCGAGCAACTTCTCGGCAAATTCCAGCCGTGCCAGCAGATAGGCTGGGTCGTCAGCGACATTGGTCAACTCGCGCGCATCCTTCTCCAGGTCGAAGAGCAAGGGCGGCAGGCCTCCGCCGAAATTCACATATTTGAACTTTTGCGTGCGGATGACGGCGAGATTGCACTGACGCGGACCGATGCCGAAATACCGTTCGGCATCACCATCCGCGATCGAGCGGAAATCGAACTCCCAATGCGCCGCATCGCGCCAATTGTCCGGCTCCGTGGCGTCCAGGAAAGGCGCCAGCGAGCGGCCGTCGAGATGCGGCAGCACTTCGCAGCCAGTGAGCTCGAGCCCAGTGAGCTCGAGCAAGGTCGGTGCCAAATCCACCGCCTCGGTGAAGCGGTCGACGCTGCTGCCGGCAGCCTTGCGGCGGCGCGGATCGCGAATGATCAGCGGAATATGGAAGCTGCAGTCGAAGAAGCCGCCCTTGCCCAGCATGAAATGGTCGCCCATCATCTCGGCGTGGTCGGAGGTCAGCACGATGACGGTGTC
>NZ_JAMYTF010000053.1:0-33462 GCF_040322295.1 Mesorhizobium sp. M0159 | reverse complement strand
TCGAGGCGTCGCTGACCCCGTGCTTGCGGCACAGATCGGCAACCGATACCCCGGCCTCATGTTCCTTCAAAATTCCGATGATCTGCTCTTCAGAGAAGCGGCTACGTTTCATGTCCTGGTCCTCTCGATGGGCCAGAACGAACTTCAAACCGGATTAGATAAGAGGGGCAAGGTCAAGCTCTATCGGGTTGAACGGCAGGCGCGGAACGAAATCCCCGATGACGGCGAGACGCGAGATGACTGCATTCGCCGCCTCCGTCAGCAACATAGTGTCCCCATCCTCCATGCTCTCAAGGCATGGCTCGACGACATCGCCCCAAAAGTCTTGCCGGACAGCAAGCTCGGCGACGCCGTCTCCTACACCCTGAACCAATGGGACACCGAGGACGGCAGCATGCCGATCGACAATAATCTTCTCGAGCGTGACATCAGAATCTTTGCCACTGGCCGGAAAAGTTGGCCGTTCAGCGATACCGTCGACGGAACCAGGGCAGCGCCGTGAGCGGTTACCGCTTACGATATGGACGGGGTCTTGTGCGACGGCAAAATGGACAATGGACGTCCAGTTGGACGTCCCAAGTGAAGGCTATGCGGTCGGCTTGAAGGGATCCAAGGTCCGACAGGCCGGCGGCAGGGCACAGACGCTGAGAAGGCGCGGATTCCGGCCGAGAGCTAATGTGATGGACAGTGATTGCAGCTTTCGCCTTAGCCGATGTCTTCTTCGGAAAAGTCGCTGCTGGTCTGCAGTATCGTCTCAGATAGCAACTTTGCTGCTCGGACCAAGGGCTCACGGAAGCTTTGAAGCTCTTCAAAGCTGACCCGGGCAACTGGAACGGACACACCAAGGCAAGCGATCAAAGTTCCCCCAGGGGCGAGAATTGGAACAGCGCATCCAACCACACCTTTGACGAACTCTTCGTTGGTCCGAGCCCATCCTTCCCTGCGAGCTGCTTCTAGAACAGCGAGAAGGGCATTAGGATCGGTTATCGTCCTGTCAGTATGCTGCTCCATCTGCAGAGACCGAACCAGCTTTTCACGCGCCTTAACAGGAAGCATGCTCATGTAAATTTTGCCAGTGGACGTACAATAGAGGGGCGCACTATGCCCCGGATCAAATTGTAGTCCTTGGGGGACCTTAACTCGTACGCTGTCAACATAGACCACAGCATTGTTTCGCGCGATTCCAATCTCGCATTGCTCGCCGATTTCTGCTGCGACATTCTGAAGAACTGCGTGGCGTCGCGCCGTTCGAAAGGCTGAGCCAATCGTCTTCCCAGCAAGCACGACTAGGTTGTTGCCGACAACGAATCGTTTTGTGCCCGCCGCGCGCTGGAGCAGTCCGCGAGACTCGAGGTTGCTGATCAATCTGTGGGCTGTTGGCAAGGGCAGGTCGAGATTCTTGGCAATGTCCGCCGCAGTAACTGCTTTGAGTTGAGTGGCCACAAAATCAAGGATTGCAAATGCTCGATCCAATGGACCATCCGCATTGACTTTTAAGCTCATTAATGCCTCGCGTTGACGTGAGGGTCCAAAATATGAGAATAGAATTCCCGAAATTTAATTATAGCAGCGATCCTCAAATTTGAGAATGTCTGACAGGAACTTGAAACGAATCCGCTATCGAGCCCCTTAATCCCGCCCGATCCGCAAATTTCGCACTCTACCAATCCCTCCTCCATTGACCTACGGGGGCGCGGACGGCGCAACCCTCGATGCTGTGTTTTACATGCTGGCTGCATGGCGGAACTAAATGCGGCTCGCCACAACGCGCTGCTACGCTCCTCACTGCGCGTCTAACCTGGGAGCTGATGCGCAGCCAGAGTGCGCCCTCCAGAGGGCCAGATTACCATCACTTATCATTTTTTGGAATAAAAAAGTCCGATAAAAGATATATTGGTGGACCGATAGCTCTTTTTACATATGATTTAGTCACTGCTGCTCGCAAGGAAAAGTTGTGCAGCGCAAAGAACAAGGTGAGTGCAGATAACTCGCATATTTGCCGGACGAGAAGGACGTGGCTCAGCCGCGAGCCGAAACGGAGAGATAGATGACGCAGTATTATGACGTTGACGCGGTGAGGAAACTGTTTCCTGTCGTCGAGAAAATGACCTACCTCGACTCCGGCTTCCAGACGCCGATGTCAACGCCCGTCAAGCACGCCTTTGAAGCTTTTATAAAGGAAAGTTACGAAACGGCTGGTCCGAAATCCGTGTGGATTGACCGCATGGAGGAAACTCGGGCCAAGCTCGCGGCTTTGCTGAACGCGGCCACCGAAGAAATCGCATTCACGAAAAACACGTCCGAAGCGATGAACATCGCCGCGAACGCTCTCCCGCTGAAGGCGGGCGACAATGTTCTGATGATCCATGGCGACCATCCCAACAACGCCTACGCATTCCTGAACCTGAAGAAGAAGGGCGTCGAGGTCCGCTTCATTCCCATGACGGAAATCGTCAACGCCGACAGCTTCCGCCCGCACCTCGACGCCAATACCAAAGCGATCTCGATATCGTTTGTGGCCTTCCATTCGGGCCATCGCTTTGATATCGAAAGCGTAGGTGCGCTCTGCAAGGAAAGGAACCTCTACTTCATCATCGATATCATGCAGGCGATCGGCGTCGTGCCAATCGATGCAAAGAAAGTCGGCGCCACCTTCATTGGCTCCGGTACGCACAAGGGGCTCCTCGTTCCCCAAGGCCTGGGCCTGCTCTATTGGGATCGCACCCGTACGGAATTGGAGCCTGCGTATCTGGCGGCTATCAGCCTTGAAAATCCGCCCGCGGACTTCATCGCCCGCCCTGACGACATGGCGCCGGCTCCCACGGCCGGCCGCTTCGAACTTGGCAACTTTAACCTGCCGGCAATTCAGGGGCTCGGCGCGGCTCTCGATCTGATCGACGAAATCGGCATCGAGAAGATTCAGGCCCATTGCTTCGATTTGGGCGACAGGCTCATAGCGGGACTTGATGCGCTCAATATCAAGCTTGTTGGCCCCCGCGACCGCGTAAACCGTGCTCCGCATATCTACGTCGCCGCGCTGCCCGCCGATGAATGGATCGACTACTTCGCCTCCAAGGATGTGCGGGTCTCGCCCGAGCGCGATGGCGTTCGCATCTCGCTTGCCATGTTCAACACCGCTTCCGATATCGATCGCGTCCTGGACGTCATAAAGGAACGCGGCAAAAAGGCCGGCCGCTCCTCCAAGGCCGCCTGATACCATACGGGCTCGCGCTTCAATCGTTGCGCGGCTCCGATAACGAGAAGACGTGAATCAGGAACACAGTCATGATCGTAAACCAGCCCTATGCCTAAACTGCATGTACTTCAGTTCGCAACAGCCTCATTGCGCTTTCGGTCGTCACCCCCCCCGTCCTGGCGACATGGATACTTTCTTCCGCCCCCGGCCTGCGAATTCCTCAAGCAGATCATCCACTGAACGACCACCGGCTTCCGCAAATCACGCGAGGTATCATCGTGAAGAACGCTCCAATCGAGCGCATTGAGAAAGACCCGCTTGGCCCCGTAAGCATCCCGGTCGATACCTACTACGGCCCTCAGACGGCGCGGGCCATCGCCAACTTCCCTATTTCGGGAATTAGAATCAGCCATTTTCCGAACTTCATCAAGGCGCTTGCCTACGTGAAAATGGCAGCGGCACGCGCCAACGCCGCGCTCGGCGATCTCGACAAACGTAAGGCCGATGTCATCTGCCAAGTCTGCGAGGAAATCGCGGCGGGCAGGCATCTTGGCGAATTCCCGCTCGATGTGTTTCAGGGCGGCGCCGGGACCTCGACCAACATGAACATCAACGAGGTCATCGCCAACCGCGGCCTTGAAATCATGGGACTGCCACGAGGAAAATACGACGCTTTGCATCCCAACAATGACGTGAACTTCGCTCAGTCAACAAATGACGTTTATCCGACGGCGATCCGCCTTGCGATCCTTCTTTCACGCGGGGCGTTGCAGCGAGCTTTGGAGCAGATCGCGGGCGAGTTTGAGGCCAAGGCCGAAAGCTTTTCTGACGTGATCAAGCTTGGTCGGACTCAGTTGCAGGACGCTGTTCCGATGACGTTGGGGCAGGAATTTCAGGCTTTTGCGACGACGCTGCGCGAAGATGTAGCCCGTCTCGGTGAGATTGCCGCCTTCTTCCATGAAATCAACCTCGGTGGCACGGCGATTGGCACGGGCATCAATACCAACCCCGACTATCAGGCGGCCGCTGTCGGGGAGTTGCGCGCGATTTCCGGCGTGCCCGTCGTCTCGGCCGGAAATCTGATCGAAGCCTGCTGGGATACCGGCGCCTTCGTGCTCTTCTCTGGAATGCTGAAGCGGACGGCCACGAAACTCTCGAAGATCTGCAACGATCTGCGACTGCTTTCCAGCGGCCCTCGAGGCGGCCTAAACGAAATTAATTTGCCAACGCTCCAGCCCGGCTCCTCTATTATGCCCGGGAAGGTCAATCCTGTAGTGCCTGAGGTGGTCAACCAGGTCGCCTTTCAGATCATCGGTTACGATCTCACGATCACTCTCGCCTCCGAAGCGGGGCAGCTGCAGTTGAACGTGATGGAGCCGGTCATCGCCTACAACATACTGCATTCGTTGGAGCTTCTAACCAATGCCGTCGACGTGCTGCGCACGAAATGCGTCGTAGGCATCACTGCAAATGCAGAGACTTGCCGCAAACATCTCGAAGCCAGCACTGCCGTCGCAACTGCACTGACGCCTTCGATCGGCTACGAGCGGGCAGCGGAGCTTGCGAAAGAGGTCTTGGCCTCCGGCAAAACCATCCGCGAAGTCCTGGCCGAGCAGCCAGACCTTTCGGAGGATCTAATCGCGCAAACCGCCGATCCGCACCTTTTGATCCGGCCAACGCGATCACGATTGGCATCGTAACAGCGGGCTGAAGATCGATCGACTGTTTGCGCGGCAGCGAAAGCAGCCGCCCAAATTACCAGTAGTTCAAGAAGGAGGCAAAATGAAAAGCAGAGCTGCGGTCGCCTGGGAGGCAAATAAACCCGTATCCATCGAAACCGTTGAAATAGGCGGCCCGAAGGCTGGCGAAGTGCTGGTAGAGGTCATGGCGACAGGCGTCTGCCACACCGATGCCTACACCCTTTCGGGTCTCGATTCCGAGGGCAAGTTTCCGGCTATCCTAGGCCATGAGGGTGCGGGCATCGTTCGTGAAGTGGGCCCCGGGGTCACGACCCTGAAGCCGGGCGACCACGTCGTTCCTCTCTACACTCCGGAATGCCGCCAATGCAAAACCTGCCTCTCGCAGCGTTCCAACCTCTGCACGTCAATCCGGGCGACGCAAGGACTTGGGCTTATGCCCGATAAAACGACACGCTTTTCCTGCGATAGCGGCGAGATCTTCCACTACATGGGATGCTCGACCTTCTCCAACTTCACCGTCCTGCCGGAAATCGCACTTGCCAAGGTTCGCGAAGACGCGCCTTTCGATAAGATCTGCTACATCGGCTGCGGCGTCACGACTGGCATCGGCGCCGTGATCTACACGGCGAAGGTTCGCCCCGGCTCGAACGTCGTTGTCTTCGGTCTCGGCGGGATTGGCCTCAACGTTGTTCAGGGCGCACGCATGGTCGGCGCTGACAAGATCATCGGCGTCGATATCAACCCTGGCAAGGCCGAAATGGCACGCAAGTTCGGCATGACCGACTTCATCAATCCCAAAGAAATCGGAAACGAAAAGGTTGTCCAGGCTATCCAGGACCTCACCGACGGCGGTGCGGATTACTCTTTCGACGCAACTGGCAACGTCAACGTGATGCGCCAGGCACTCGAATGCTGCCATCGCGGATGGGGAGAATCGATCATCATCGGCGTGGCGGAAGCCGGCAAGGAAATCTCCACCCGTCCGTTCCAACTTGTTACCGGCCGCGTCTGGAGAGGTACGGCCTTTGGCGGCGCCCGCGGGCGTACCGATGTACCGAAGATCGTCGACTGGTACATGGAAGGCAAGATTAACATCGATGACCTGATCACGCACAAGATGCCGCTTGATGAGATCAACACGGCCTTCGGTCTTATGCACGAAGGCAAGTCGATCCGTTCAGTGATCGTCTATTGATCGCTGACAACAATCCGCATGTCGCGGGAAAACCCAGGAGGAAACCATGAGCGTTCGACTTCTTCATCCTTTGATCCAGAACGGACTTCACAAGGGCGATAGCAATCATGCAGGCGGCATTCTTGCCTGCAAATGCACCGATCGACCTGTCAAGGTGAAAGTCTCGGCCGGGATCGCCCACAACCATGCCTGCGGCTGCACAAAGTGCTGGAAGCCAGATGGCGCGGCGTTCTCCGTCGTGGCCGTGGCCCCGAGCGAAAGCGTTTCGATCGTCGAAAACGGGGACAAGCTCGCTGTGGTCGACCCTTCTGCCCTTATCCAGCGTCACGCGTGCAAGGAATGCGGCACGCATATGTACGGTCCGGTAGAGCGGGACCATGCGTTCAAGGGGCTATCCTTCATCCACCCGGAGCTGTTTGATAACGGCAACTGGCCGGAGCCCGGCTTTGTCGCTTTCGTTTCTTCGGTGATTGAAGGCGGCGTCGATCCCTCGGAGATGGATGGCATCCGCGCAAAATTGAAGGATGTGGGGCTCGATCCTTATGATTGTCTTTCGCCGGCCTTGATGGACTACTTGGCGACTTGGACGGCAAAGAAAAACGGTGTCCTGCAGTGACATTTTGAGGCGGGCCGGATCACTCTGGCCCCCTCTAAGAGTCCGTTTGGGAATTGGTTCAATGGCTGATTCTGCGCATCAAGAGACTGCCCATGGCGGCGTAGATCATGGTTTCGGAGACGTCGATGCGTCGTTCGTAGTCGCGCACCAGGCGGCGCCAGCGTGTGAGCCAGCCGAAGGTTCGCTTTACCACCCAACGCCTGGGCAGCACCTTGAAGTCGGGCTCGGTGCCGATGCGGCGCTTCACTTCAACTACGAAGTCGAGGAGGGCGGCCTTGTCCAGCAATTGCCTGCGATCGTAGCCGCCGTCGGCGAAGAGATGCTTGAGCCATTGTCAGCGCTTGAGGATTGCCTTGAAGATCATTTGCGCGCCGGCGCTGTCGGAGATGTCAGCCGGCGTGAGATCGACCATCAGCAGCCGCCCATCGGTGTCGACCGCGATTTGGCGCTTGCGCCCGACCGTCGTTTTGGCCGCATCATAGCCGCGCTCCGCCCCCAGCGCCGATGGCTTAGCGGTATGGCTGTCGACAATACCGGCACTCGGGCTGGTTTCGCGCCCGGCGCGCTCGCGATCGTGCATCAGAGCGATGTTGTGGATCGTGCGAAACAGCATCAGCCGTACAAAGCGCCGGAACCACCAGTAGACCGTCTGCCAGGGCGGAAGGTCCTTCGGGAGCGTCCGACAACCGCCGCCCGCGCGCGTCATGTAGCGGATCGCATTGAGAACCTCGCGCAGGTCAACGCTCAGCCTGCGGCCCCGCCTGGCCGGCTTCGGCAGCAGCGGTGCAGTCCGCTCCCATTCCTCACTGGTGAGATCGGTCGGATAGCGCTTCGTCTTTCGCTCGATTCGGGCCCTCCGGCCTCGCTTCTCTTGTGTCCACAACATAGCCCATAATCACAATTCGATCGCGCAGGCAATCAACCGGACTCTTACGCGGCAGGGGAGCCACACATGACAAAATCATTTGATTTTGGAAATGAACCTCGCCAGGACGAGCTTTCAAGCTTGGTTGCAAAAGAGGTCCAGCGCGTTCTGGCTCAGCACCAGGAGGTTATGAAGGAAAGGAGTTCAATCTCATCGCAGGTGGGGACGGGCAATGTCCCTGCTGCCGATTTGCTTTCGGCTCGCGAACAAGCGATTCATGACGATTCGACAGCCCTGGCCTCCACATTTGTACACGGGCTTGCAGCCGAAGCAGCGCGACGTTTCGATGCCAGCGCTCGCGAGACGGCTCCGCTCGCGGCGCGAACCGAGGAAAGCCGTGGGGGCGCCGTCCTAGAAGCGCGACATCAGCAAAGCGAATGCGTGCGCATTGAAGACTGGGCGGGTCAGTCAGGGCCCACATATCTGGAACAACGCTTCGGCATACCGCGATCGACACTGCATTGGTGGCAACGGCACAACGACGTAGTCGCATTCCGGAAAGGCGCCCGCAAGCATGTGTTCCCCCTAGCTCAGTTCATCGACGGGAGGCCTGCGCCGGGGATACGACAAGTGCTCTCCTTGATCGCCAATCCCCGATCGGCGTGGCTTTGGCTGACCTCCCCTTCACCTCAGCTTGATGCCCGAATTCCCATAGAGATGCTCCGGCAAGATTTGGCTGCAGAAGTCATCTGTGCTGCACGAGACTTTTCCTCGACATGAAGCCCAACTGACGAAACCAATTGCAAATCAGTGCACCGGCGATCGGTTGGTCGTTGTTGAGGTTCGCACGCGCCACTACGCACTGGTTAATGTATTTTGCCATATTGTGCGAAATGTCCAGCTTGTGTTGTTTGTATAGTTTGCGCGATTTGTACAATATATATTCGATTTTCGTGACGTAATCGCAACTGTTGCCTTATATATCTCTGCTTTGCGCGCCGTATATCTTACATTATTCAATAGCGCGGATAGCGTCAAACTGCGAGGAAGCAGCGCAATGCGCATCTTCTTCGATCGTGGGGAATGGGGAGGGGATGCTGTCTTTCAGCAATGACACCCTGGCCCTTTTTTTAATCTTTTGACTGGAGATCAAAATAAACATCAAGAGCCTTCTTCTCGGCTCCGCTGCGGCACTGGTCGCAGTTTCCGGTGCGCACGCCGCCGACGCCGTCGTCGTTGCCGAGCCGGAACCCGCTGAATACGTCAAGATCTGCGACGTCTACGGCGCCGGCTACTTCTACATCCCCGGCACCGAAACCTGCCTGCGCATCGGCGGCTATGTCCGCTACGACATCGGCGTCGGCGGCATCGGCACATATACCGGTGCGGGCGCTGTCGACGTCGAGGACGGCGACGAGCAGGATACCTACTGGAAGCGTGCCCGCTTCTCGCTGAAGACCTGGACCGGTCAGGAAACCGAGCTTGGCACGTTGAAGACGTACACCCAGACCAACTTCAACTTCCGCAACACCCAAGGCGATACATCTCCGCTCCTCAACGAAGCCGGCAACACGGGCGTTACGCTGAACTTCGCCTGGATCCAACTCGGTGGACTGCGCGTCGGTAAGGACGAATCGGCCTTCGATACGTTCAACGGCTACGCCGGCACTCCTCAACGATACGCTGGTTCCCTACGGCGGCTCGACACCAACGTCGTTCAGTACTACTTCGACGCCGGCAACGGCTTCTCGGCCGTCGTTTCGCTCGAACAAGGTTACGGCGACTTCACGATCGACAGCT
Source organism: Mesorhizobium sp. M0159 (assembly GCF_040322295.1). Taxonomy (NCBI): domain Bacteria; kingdom Pseudomonadati; phylum Pseudomonadota; class Alphaproteobacteria; order Hyphomicrobiales; family Phyllobacteriaceae; genus Mesorhizobium; species Mesorhizobium sp. M0159. The sequence goes on along the minus strand of NZ_JAMYTF010000053.1, from coordinate 24,090 downwards.
ATGTTCCGCATGTCGTAGGCGGCGTGAAGTGGACGCAGGGCTGGGGCGCGATCACCGGCGTCATTGCCTACGACAGCAACTATGAAGAAGTGGCCGGCAAGGTTCGCCTCGACGTCACCCCGATGGAGAACCTGTCGCTGTTCATCATGGCCGGCTACGGCACCGACGACAACTACACGGATGGCGGCTTCGCAATCTCCGCCGGCGGCCGCGGCATGTACAAGCTGTGGAGCGGCAATTGGGCAGTCTGGGGCGGTGGCACCTACACCATCAACGAGAAGACCTCGTTCAACACCCAGATCTCGTATGACGAGGGCGAGAATCTCGGCGTCGTGGCGAACATCGCCTACGATATCGTCCCCGGCCTGACGATCACGGCCGAAGCCAGCTACTTCCATCTTGGTGATGAGACGGTCAGCAACTGGACCGGTGCCGATGACGACGACAACTTCGGCGGCCAGCTCCGCTTCCAGCGCTCGTTCTGACGGATCGAAGCAGTTAAACCATAGCGCTCGTCGCATACGATTGGGTGCGCTAGACCCGCCCGTCCAGGGTTGGCTCAGCGGGATGCCCAAAAGGGTTCATCGGCGGCTCCTTCCGAAGTGCTTAGGTCCGCACCTCCGGGATCGAAGCCTGCCGCCGATGCGAAGGGCGCCCTTGACCAGGGCGCCCTTCATTCTAGAGCATCGAGCATTCTGACTGAATCGAAGGGATTGCCGTCGTGTGCGACGACCTGCTGTCAGAAAATCTGGATTTGAATATCACGTCGGGGGATGTTGTTGTCTACAGAGCGGTACAGCGGCTTGGGACTTCCACTGTCATTCCTCGTTCTTGATTGCTGAAACGGAAGACGAAGGTGGTTGCCGGAGAACCGAATGAGTGCGATTGAAAAATGTTGACAGCCAATGGATTGTCCAGGTCGTCGAATATGGCAAAATAACTCGGCATTTATTCGACGCTCAAGCCGCTGCCGAGAGCTATGCCGAAGGCCAGAGAATTAGGCTCGGCCTGCCTGGAAGGTAGTTGACAAGCGTTGAACCTGGATCGGGAGGAGAACCCAGTGGAAGAGCGCCCTAAGAGGCTCCGCGAAACACCAGACTTCCTCATCAACGATGTTCTCGACATCGCCGAGCACTCCGATCGCGGGATTGTCACTACCCTAGTTGATACGCACGGAGTTCGCCTTCGTCTCCACCTCACAGTCGTGACCTCAGAATTGCTTTGCGAGCGAATTGCCAACGCGCTCGAGCGCCGGTACGGCGAATAGGACCTAAGAGTCCTCTCTGTTTTGAATTCAGGGATGAGCGTTTCTGCGGATGAGATTGCCGCCCATAGCGACAAGGATCATGGCGTGAGAGACGTCGATGCGCTTCTCGAGTCGCGCACGAGGCGGCGCCCATCTTGTCATCCAACCGAAGGTGCGCTCGACAACCCAGCGGCGGGGCAAGACTTCGAAACTCGTCGGATCTGCGGATGATCTCTATCACGAAGTCCAGATAGGCGGCCTTGTCCATGAGCTTCAGCCGATCGTAGGCGCCATCGGCGAACAGATGGTTCACCCAGGGCCAGCGCTTGCGGATACCATCCAAAATCGCCTGAGCGCCGGCGCTGTCGGAGATATCGGCCGGCGTCAGGTTGACCATCAACAGCCGCCCATCCGTATCGACCGCGATATGGCGCTTGCGTCCGACGATCTTTTTTCCGGCGTCGTAACCCCTTGTTTCCTTGTTTTCGCATGCGGAGCCTTGACCGACTGGCTTCTCTATTCGGCGGTTTGAAGTCAAGCGCCTTATAGCTCTTTTCCGCTTCGCCGGCATTGGAGGTCTTTCGCGGGGCCTTGCTTCTCTCCGGGATCGGCACTCTGGCCCTACCTTTTATAGGGTTTCAGAAGAATGAGGTGGAACAATCTGTCGAGCGCCTTGATTGCCTATGATGGGCAATCAAGGCAAGCCAGTCGGCGAACTCACCTCATCCTCGTCCCGCGAAGGACAGCTTTCCACCTGCCGGTGGACCTGTGTCGCCACTTTCTATCGGGGGCGATGATTGTCACATTTGATCCTGGTCCATTCCCTATCGATCTCCTTGTTCGGCCGATTGGGCGACCATCTCCTCGTCCCGATCTGATTCCGCGCTGCCCGCCGCGCGCAGTGATCGTCAAGGGCGGGGACCGAAGGGCCCATCGCGCAACGACTTGCCCTTGACGGGCACGAGCACGGCGGCATGCTCATGCTGGTCGTGACACGGTCAGCCGGCGGCCGGCATGATTTCCGTCCTGGTCCAGCGGAACTGTGTGCCGTCGCTCCAGATGCGATGCATGATCACCGCCAGCCGGCGGGCGAGCGCAACGATGGCTTTCTGCTAGCCGCGCCGCTTGGCGACGTTCATCGCCCAGGCCTTCAGCCAGGACCATTTAGTCACCCGCGTCAGCAGGGTCTGCGCGGACTCGTAGAGCAACGTTCGCATCATGCCGTCGCCGCATAACGAGATCCCGCCCACCCGGCGGCTTTCGCCCGATTCATGGAGCGCCGGCGTCAGGCCCAAAATCGGCCCGACCGCCTTGGAGTTGCGGAAGCGGGCGGGATATCGATCGTCGCGGTGTAGGCCAGCGACACGACGGGGCCGACACCGGGGATCGACATCAGCCGGCGGGAAACCTCATCATCCCGGACGATCGCCAGAAGCTTGCGGTGCAGGGCGGCAAAATTCTGGCGCAGCTTGCGGCGCGCGTCGAGCAGCGGTTCGACGATTTCAGCCAGATCGGGCATGCCTTCGGTGAGCTCGCGGATCCGCTCCTCGAACTCGACCGAACCGACCATGCCGACCTTGAGCCCAAAATTGCGCAACAGCCCGCGAATGTCATTTTCAATGGCAATCGCCTTTTCCTTTAAGAGCTTGCGCGCCGTCAGCAGCGCCCGACGCTTCTGGCTCGTCAGGGTCTTGACATGCACCGGGCGGAACAGATTGACCCGCATCATCTGCGCGATCCCGCGAGCATCATTGCGGTCGGTCTTGTTCGGCTGCGCCTTCAGGAATGCTTTGACGTGACGCGTCTCAATGCAAACCACTGGCAAGCCGGCTTTGGCACGACCCTCGAACAGCCATTGCGACAAAGGTCCGGCTTCAAGCCCGACGCGTTCCAACCGCCAGGCGGGATCCTTCAACACCCCCGCAATATCCTCGGGATGGCTCGGCACCTTCACCTCGCGGCACACCGTGCCTGTTTCGTCGACGATGCAAATTGCGGTCTCTTTCACCGAGACGTCCAATCCTACATAATGTTTCACGCTGCGCTTCTCCTTCCTGATGGCTTGTGGCTGTTCCAGGGAACCGACCACGTTTTATCATCAGCTCGAAGCGCAGCACCTTGATGGCATCTCCGCCAAAAGATGAGGCTCAAGCCGAATACCCCATCTGTCGATCACGCCCGCCGTCGGGCTCGCCTCGCGCCCGGCCCGCTCACGATCAAGCATCAGAGCCACGTCGTGGATGGTCTGGAACAGAAACCGCCGCGTCAGCTCTCGAAACCAGCCATAGACCGTCTGCCAGGGCCCGAAATGAAGCGGCAGCATCGGCCAGCCGCATCCCGAACGAACCAGGCAACGCACCGCATTGATCACCTCGCGAAAATCAACCTCGCGCAGAAGCCCACGCCGCCAGGCTTGGCATCAACGGCGCGAACTGCTCCCACTCCTCGTCGGTCAAATCAGACGGGTAGCGCTTGGTCTTGTTGGCGATCTCGGCCATCCGGCCACGGCTCTGCACTGTCCACGTCCAAAGCTTGAATCATAACCCAGCCTCAGACGGAACCCCCCAGCAAGCCGATTTTCAAACAGCCTAAAGATCGTGTCCATCTGGTGGTGTAGGTGGGTTTAATAGGCATCAGTGTTTCCGGTAGGGTCGAGCACTCGGCTATATTATCAAATTTCGGAATAAAAGTACCAATAAAGTAATAATAAATTGGACAGGTCTGCGCCTGCGTGCGACCATTCCTCTGCTTCAGATACCGAACGCCATCAGCGCGCCCGGCGTCCTTTGGGAGAGCAGTTTGGGGGGAAGACATGTCAAAACGAGAAGACAGTTCCTCTGGAAAGGCAGCGGTCATGGATCGTAATCCCTCCAATTTGCCTATCGACGACGCTCAAATGAGCGAGGAATGGAATTGGCATCCCAATTTGCCGATTCCGAACTCGCCGTTGTTCGAATGGCCCCTGCGGCCTAGCGCAATATTTAGGTGGCTGGCGAAGTCCTGGTTCGAACTGTCGATGACGACGGTCACCCTGGGCACCGCCATTCTCACCGCAAACTACCTGCAACCCGCTCTTGAGCGATGCGCCACTTTCGAGTTCGGATGGATCGCCCAGATCTATCTGCGCAACTTTGCGCTGATCACGATCATCGCCGGCGGACTGCACCTTTATCTTCACACCTACAAGCTGCAGGGCAAGAAGCGCAAATTCATCGCGCAGGAATTTGCCAAGAACAAGAGGATGTTCACGTTGAGCAACCAGGTCTGGGACAATATGTTCTGGTCGCTCGGGAGCGGTGTTACGACCTGGACGGCCTACGAGGTTCTGTATTTCTGGGCGCTCAGCAATGGCTACATCCCGCAGCTGAATTTTTCCCAAAACCCGATTTTGGGTTTGGCTCTTTTCCTGCTGACCCCGTTCTGGCTTTCATTCCACTTCTATTGGGCCCACCGATTTCTGCATTGGGGACCGCTCTATCAGCCTGTCCATTCGCTCCATCATCGCAATATCACGACCGGGCCGTGGTCGGGGTTCTCCATGCATCCCATAGAGCATGTCCTGTACCTGTCCTCGTGTCTCATTCACGTGGTGGTACCGTCCAACCCAATTCTGATGCTGTTCCACATGCATTTACAGGTATTGAATCCGCTCGCCTCGCATTCGGGCTTCGAAGAGCTTCTCGCTTACGACAAGAAGCAGATGGCGCTAGGAAGTTTTTACCATCAGCTCCATCATCGCTTTTTCGAATGCAATTACGGCTCTGAGAACGTTCCGTGGGACAAGTGGTTTGGTTCGTTCCATGACGGTAGAGCCGAGTCCACCGAGCAAATGCGCAAACGGCTCAGTGGTAAGTGAGCATTTAGATATGAGTATTTGGTCACGCGCGTTCGGCGGCGCTCGAAAAACCGCCCCCCTTCCCACCACACTCACCGTTCGCGTCGCTGCTGTACGTGAAGAGGCACTTAATGTACGCTCGTTCGTGCTCAGTCCGGCGAGTGGGTCGACGTTGCCACCCTTCGCTCCGGGTTCTCATGTCGAAGTTTACATGAAACCTGGTCTGTCGCGGACGTATTCCATATTCACCGATCCCCACGACGCTTCCAATTACCGAATTGCGGTGAAGCTCGAGAGCGCCTCTCGCGGTGGATCTCGATTCATGCATGAAGCGTTGTCGGCAGGCGACCAGCTGGAAATAGGCCAGCCGCGCAACAACTTCCCCCTGAACGAAGCGGCGTCGCATACCCTGCTTATAGCGGGAGGGATCGGAATCACACCGATCTTGTCGATGGCCGACCGCCTCGCACGGACAGGGAGAAGTTTTGAACTCCATTACTTTGCCCGGTCGTCCGAACAGGCGCCGTTTCGCCACGAACTGTCCAAAGCACCCTATTCCCGTCAGGTACATTTCCGTTTTGGGCTGGAGCCGGCCGCTATTAAGGACCGCTTCGTCCATATGCTCGCGGTCCCGCCCGCCGATGGCCATCTCTATCTATGCGGACCGGAGGGGTTTATGGATTTGGCCAAGGCGACAGCACAGGCGAGCTGGCAAGAGGCGGCTGTCCATATAGAGCGTTTCTCCGCCGATCCGGCGGCATCGGTCGGCCCACAATCGAGCTTCGAGGTTCGCTTGGCCCGCTCGGGGGGAAGCTTCTTTATACCCGCCGACTTGAGTATTCTCGAAGTGCTCGAGAAGCAGGGCGTCAAAATACCCTCTTCATGCCGTCAGGGTGTTTGCGGTTCGTGCGCGACCGGTGTTCTGCAGGGCGAACCCGATCATCGCGACGTGTTTCTCTCAGCTCGAGAAAAGGCGACCAATGACCAGATTTGCCCCTGCGTCTCACGGGCCAAGACAAGCTTTCTGGTTCTTGATGCCTAGCCGTGGCTATTTGTCAACAAACTCGCAAATCGGGTAGGGGGAAATTGCGAAATTGCCACAGCAGACGCGAAGGGCCTGTATGACCTCGGCTTCGATTACTACGACCTCTTGAATGTCCAACCAGTGCGGACCTGTGCTGTGTCGACCTACCCCGTTGAGTGGCAACAGCGCCGCCGATAATGGCGGTCGACGATGAAGATCGAAACTCAAGGGAAAGGCACGCTGCGCGTAAAGAGTAATAGACTGCCCGCTGCCAAAGGCAGCATGTTGCGAACGAGCACGCGCTAGCGGATCCTCGACGGGTCGACGTCGTCGCTGACCGCAACAATGCGGCCGCACACGTCCGCTCCCTGGATCCGGAGAAACGCCAGCGGCGTTCCCGACCAACTGGCATCGCCGCCTTCGGCCGCGGCGAACCCGTCCGCGGCGCCCGTGTTCGTTTCGGCGGCCGCGCTCTTGGAGTACCAGCCTGAACGCGTGTTGATGTTGGTGTTGTTGATACCGGCAGCTCCGACCCGGATCAGGACCTCGCCGCGGCGTGGCGTCGAACGGGCACGTCAGTGCGATGTTCGAGCTTCTCGAAGCCGCTATGACCGGTAAGAAGCACTGTTTCCATCTTCATCTCGTTTCCTCGTTTCATATCACGTGCGGTGGTCCGCTAGACCGCCCGCTCGCGTGTCAAGTCCGGGCCGCAACATGGGAGTGCCGGCCGTGCTGGCGGTCGGATCCGGGAGCAAATCAGTAGCTCGGATTGAGTTCATCGGCCGCCGGAATTTCCCGCTCACGCCGTGCGCGATGTAGTCGCGTAGGGCCTCGTCTTTGGCCTCATCGAGCTTCGGTTCCTGGTATTCCGACAAAAGCCTGCGGGCGGATTTCAGCGCGCGTTTCGTGGTGTCCAGGCCGCCGCCGCCCTCTGCCTGCCATTGCCCGATCGAGTTGTTGTCGAAGAGCTCGGGCATGAAGCACGCGGGCTGGAAATTCTCCTGCGTATGCGGATGGCCCAGTTAGTGTCCGCCCGGGCCTACATCCGGTATCGCAGAAAGTGCCTGATCGAAGTCGTCCCATTTGGGACCCTCTGCCGTTCGGTAGGCCATGGCGCCTTGCTCGGCATAGACAACGAATTTTGCGACCGAGCAGTGCATCCCGGCCTCGGACCAGCCTTGCCGAATGCCAGATGTAAGGCACCGAGGCACCTTGAGCGGACCCACCCGATAGCATGCAAATTCACTTTTTCTTCGTCCTTCAATCCAGCTCCCTAAACTCAAGCCAAGTGTCAAATCGAGGCACGAGTATTGGCGGAGGGCTGCGTTATGCCATCCGATTGTATTCGACGGTTTTACGCCAACTACCCGACCCACTTCTGATTAAACAATGGAAGTCCCTGCGTGCTTTCCTTTACAAAGGATCTCAGGTCCGCCACTCTGTCATGATTACATGCAGACGTAACGACCTTTCCAATCATTACCCCAAGCTCAAAAAATTGCTGTTCATCAAACCCTCGTGTTGTCAGTGCAGCACTTCCGATTCTGAGTCCACCTGCCTTAGATGGCGGAAGCGTGTCAAAGGGGATCGGATTTTTATTCGCGACGACTTGAGCTTCTAGCAACGAGTTTTCAACTTCATTACCGGTCGTGCGACACCTCAACAAATTAAGAAGCAGTAGATGCGAGGAAGTACCGCCGGAAACAAGCGTAGCCCCCGCATAGAGCAGGCCTCGCTCCAACGCCTTCGCATTTCCCAACACATCTCTTGCATACTCCTGAAACCGAACAGTCGTTACTTCTGAAAGTAAAGCCGCTCGCGCTGCAATTAAGTCCATTTTCGGCGCGCCCTGCAAGCCTGGAAATATTGCTCTATCTATTTGTTTAGCTAAACTACTTTTACACAATACCAATCCACCGCCACGTGGTCCTCGAAGGGTTTTGTGTGTGGAAGTGGTCACTATGTCGGCGTGAGGGAAAGGAGAGGGGGTTGCGCGTCCCGCCACAAGACCTGCGGTATGTGACAAATCCACCCAAAGAAGCGCGTCAACCTCTCGTGCGATCTGATTCATTTTCTCATACTCAATCAATCTCGGATACGACGAACCTCCGCAGATGATTGCTGCAGGTCGATTTTCCAGCGCAACTGATCGCACTTCATCATAATCCAGTTGCTCATCAGCCTTTGAAACTCCGTAGAAACACCATCGAAAATTTTGGCCGCTTGCATGGAAGGGGGCGCCGTGGCTTAAGTGACCGCCGTCCTGAAGCCGCATTGCCATCAGTCCGTCGGGTGGCTGAAAAAGCTCATTCATTATCGCGAAATTGGCAATGGTAGCACTCATGGCCTGAACATTCGCGTGTTCGCATCCGAAAGCAGTTTTTGCCCTCTCGACGGCTAAATTTTCGAGTTGGTCAGCGTATTCGCAACCAGAGACACACCGCTTACCCGGGTAACCCTCCGCATTCTTGTCGGCAAATATACTTCCTTCAAACGCCTTGATCGCAGGAGAGGAATAATTTTCAGAGGCGACCAAGCTTATCTGGGATAACTGCCGATGTTCCTCCAGCCGCACAAGGTTGCCAACTTCGATATCCACCGCCTTTGTAATATCACTCATTATTACCACCCTAATAATTCACGACGAAAAATAGTATTCAATATCCTCTCTCGGCCAAATCAATGAGGTCGCATTCTATGCCTTGAACATCTCTCAGATCGCTTCCGACGATCACGAAGTCAAACGGACCGTTATCTCCATAGCCCTCAACCATCACAACTGCTCCACGTTTGACAGAAGAATTGTAGTGAAGTTGTTTTTTTTCAAGCACTTCAACAAGATCGGGAAACCGAATGTCAATAGGGATAGAGTTTCGCGATAAGACGACGCGGTCTCCGGCTTTGATATCTGGTTCTAATCCTAGAGAATTTAATACGGCCTTGACCGAAGAGAAACCTCCGTGTCGCCCGTTTACTTCACATGCAAAGAAACCGACATCTTTGGCCTTAACGATATCGACGCTTAGCGGTCCACAATACCCGGCTTCACGGGCATAATTGCCAAGATTATGGCACCAAGCCAGAACGTCTTTTGGCAGTTGTTCAATAAGTGATTTATCCCAATATGCGCCTCCATATCCTGGATTGAACAGGATTGACGCAACGCCTACAAGTTCTACTCTGTCTCTTTTAATGTCGAAGTGTATGCCTACCGAAGACTCATTTTCGCTATATTCCTCAACGATCACAGGCGCTTTCTCCGTCGCAATCAATCCTGTTTCTTGAACCACCGCGCGTATAGAGCTGACATCAGCCTCGTGAATACATACCGCGCGCGTCGCGCCCTGGAACGATCTTTCGATACTCTTCGACATGACCAAGTTGCCACTACCACCTGAATGACGAGCCACCTTCAGAATAACCTTATCGGAAACTGTAAGGGCTCTACACGCAGCATCCACCACTTCCTGGGTGTCTACACAGACACTGCCACTTGCAATCGGTACGCCGAGATCGGGCGCATACTCACGAAATTTCGCCTTGTCGTTGAAACGACGAGTTGCTTCGGGATTTGCCCGAACGGTCTGATTTGAAAACGTTACGGGAACATCCCCCAAAAATTTTGCAATGCAAATAGATATTTCGTCGGCGATATACGGCTCCAGACACGAAACGCGGTCCGAAGCCAACAAGCTCAGGGACTTGGACAAAAGACTGCCAGCCTCGATGTCTTTTTTCGAGATCGGGAAAGGACGCTTGGTATGTATTGAGGAAGTCGTGAGCGACACAATGTTGCTACCACCCTTTAGATCGTTAACATAGTCTAAAAATGGGCGTGTTACGGGCGTCGGGGTAATAACTACGTCAGTGTTCTTCGCGAACCAAATCATTCGTTTGGCTGTAGCCGCATATGCTTGCAAACAGCTGTCCGACAGCAGGTGAACTGATGGAGCCATTGCATCGGACCCGACATTTCCTAGTACTACTGCGGTCATCGTTTTCTACCTTATGAGGTCGGTCGATAATTTGGAGCGTGATTGCCCTTCTGTTGTCCACCACTCGACACAAGCATCAGCAAGTATGTTAATAGGGTCAATAATGTCATTATCGTCGACCAAGTCCCCGGATACCGCGGACAGTTCGCTGCACGCTAGAATAATTATATCGGGGTCAAAAGATCTTACGGACTTGACAACGTGCGCTAGGTGGGTTCGTGCGTGTTTGATTTTACCTGACTTGACGTCGGCAATAATTTCTACGGTCTCTCTTTGAATGTCTTTTAGGGCGTGGGAAAGGTCGTTGCCAAACCCGTTTTCGCTTGGTCGAACGTAAAGGGGCTGGTGCATAGATGCGCTTGTCCCCAGAGCAATTGAGCGAATATTGTGTATTTCGCTGCCACGTAAGTCTTGTATCGCTTGTCTTGTTATCTCAACCATGTTGATCAATTTTACTGAGAGCGCTTGTTCTATTTCTGATACCCAGAGATGAGCAGTATTGCAGGGGATGGCGATTGCTCCGCACCCAGCTTTCTCTAACCAATACGCGCGTTCCAAAATTTGCCGCAAGGGCGCGTCACTTCCGATTGAAATTGCCTGCGAACGATCCGAGATGCTAGGAAGCGATAGAGCAACAAATGGGATGTGATCTTGGTCTGTTTCAACTCGGCTTTTTCGAGCCAGAACCTCCAAGAATTTTGCAGTTGCCAAGCTTCCCATTCCGCCGACCACTCCGAGTGGTTTTCGTTGCCCGAGTGGCCCGGATGGGGAATTATGTCGCGGGATGACGTCGATCATCTAAAATTCCTATTGTAAAGGGTCTGGCCACCGATCACCTGAGGCAGCTTGTTCTCAATGGCCACATGTTCACTACCTGCTGCTCCGCCGCCGTCGTCGGCGCGCCCGGCATCGCTGAAGCTATAACGAGATTTGCAGGGCTTGTTGACACGCCATCAACGCTTCAAAAATGGTGCCAACTTCGCAGAAAGAGCCTGGGACAAAGTTTTTTGATATTAAGACCAGATGTTTAAGCCAGAGTGCGGTGCAAAATTGGGCCCACGCCACTATGTTGCAGGTGGGACAAACCGACAGGGGTGTGTCGCTTATCGATGGCCGGGTAGAGACAGCGCCAATGGCCCGAATGTTCGCGTAGGCCGCATGGGTGTCGTGTTGCCTCTGACCTGAGACCCTGAACTTCGTCCAGATTTGGGTAGAGTCCGTCGATCATGGAGACGGACGATGCGACCCTCACGGTTCACGGAAGAACAGATAATCGGGACGCTGTGACCTGCCACTGAACATTCATCCAGCGGCGATTAGAGCCTTGGCCGTTTCTGTTACGCCTCTTGGCGCGGGTTGAGCAACCGGCGGAGGCGCAGCGCCTTCCATCAGCACAGCGTCGGAGCCGGTTGCGGTGCGGGCGCATCTGGGGCTGACGCCGGCGCGCTACCAGTCCGGCGAGACCGACATCCAGGGCAAGTAGCCGCTGCGGCGACGAACTCGCCCGCACCGCCCTCCCGCCTGGCGGTAGCCCGCAAGTTCGCCGTCATCCTGCACCGCATATGGGCTGACGCGACCGAATTCCGCTTCGAAATTAGCCTGCCGCGCTGGCGGCCTAAGCCGCGACGAGCACCGAAGGAGCAAAAGCAGAGCTTTCGCCCGACCCGGCGATGCCAGGATCTTCCGCGGAACCATGGGCGAGGCGATCTCGTTAAGAGTCCCGAACAGCCAAAACTCGGCAAGGTCGTGAAACAGATTGAGACGCCTCGCTCTCCTGACCCCATCATGCGGCGGCCAGAGCGCCGACTGCGAAGAGAAGCGAGTGACCCACGGAACGGACGGAGAATAGTGCAGGAGCACCTTGACCACAGCGGCCCCAATCAGAGAAGGCACTACATGACACACGTTTCATACTTCGATAATTCCAAGGTTTGTTGCTTTAATAGCAGCGACAGTTCTGCTGGCGGTATCCAGCTTCCGCATCGCGTTTTTTAAATGGAAATTTACAGTGTTCGCGGATATTCCTAAAATCTTCCCTATTTCCCATGAAGATTTACCTCTCGCTGTCCACAGAATGCACTCTTTCTGTCTAAAAGATAACTTATGAACCTGGTTCAAAGCGTTCGAATTGCCGAATTTCGTAACCCTTACATGGAAATGTAGCGCGGCTAGTTGCAAGTATGTAATTGTTGTATTTCGGAATTCTCGGTCCCAAGGTTGAGCAAAGCTCATGATGGTAAAGCGGCCGGCGGGGCCGTGCAATGGAACAGTAACGCCTGACTTTAAGCCGAACGTCGCGGCTTCGTCTAAAACGCGCCGTTCATTTTCAGTCGTGCTTGCATCCTTATACACGTCGCTCCATTGAATGGCGCCGACCCTGTTTCGACTTTTCTTGACGATCGGGTCTATTCTGTCATAACCCATTTTGAAGTACCGTTCTTTCCATTCGTCGGGGTAATTCAACATGACCGCCGAATCTGGTTGGGCCGGCTTCAAAACCTTTTGGTCGGGTGCAAGAGGACCGTAGGCGATCCAGGGGCAATCAAAATTCAACGCAAAAGCAGACAATAGGTCGAACAACTGTTCGGATTGAGCTATACCATCAGTCTCGTCGAGAAATCGGCCAAACTCGACCCCAATCCGCGGGAGTCCCATCGTTTCCCCTTCCTTGCGTCGTCGCAAGCAGACGGCTGTATGAGCCCTGTGGCTCTATACGCCGCCGTCGGCAGGCCAGCATCGCAAATGCGCCTGTGTGGTCTGACGCAGGCTTGAATATGCCATCGGGTCGGAGCTCCCATCGGCACCTGACGAGGGACCTTCAAGATTCGTACCAGCTTGGCAGCAAAGATTTTATTCCGGTTTATCAATCTATTGGCTAAGGTACGCAGGAAGGTGGCCGAACAGCCCCTGTGTCGTAGACTCGACAAACCGTTCAGTATGCATGGATTGCGGGTATTTCCGCCCAATGGGGCGGGTCCGCTTCGTTTGTCAAATCAGCATTTCTGCGGGAGCGAGGGGATCAGCCAAGCAAAGTTCCACAATTGACGCAGCAGCCATGGGGCATTGAAGTGTTGAATGCTCCAGGTTGGAGAGAGTTGAGGAGGAAAACCGCAGGCTCAAGAAGCTGCTGGCGGAACCGATGCTGAACGCCGCGACACCGAAGGAAGTGCTGGAATGTTCCGAACAAGAGAGCGCTTCGCGATTTTTCATGGCAATGTCATCTTGGATCAGCACGAGGCTCTATGACTAGAATACCTCCCCGTTGCGAAGGTTGTTCACGCTTAACTGCCGGCGGAAGCGGTAGGTCGCTACGACCTCCACCTCAGGTCCACCAGAGAACAAGATCCGGCCGCGCAACCTGAAAAAGCTGTTCAGCAGCACGCGCCGCTTTCCTGATTGATTGGCGACGTGAATGAAACCGCCTTCAATTAGGGCGATATCCCCGGCCTTGAACTGGAAGTCGCGACAAGGAACAGCATTGAGATAAGCTGCCGAGTAGGGATACGCCCGTGGTCTCCACACACTGCGACTGTCGGCTCTGCCACCAAAGTTCGCTGTGATCTCCTCGGCTACTTCGGTGCTGAAAGCTTGTTCGATGTGCAGACCGATGATCTCACCTTTCAGGACTGAGATGATCTCCGCAGTGCTGATCGAGCCGGTTCGTTCTCTGATCGAAAGGGGTGAGATGGCTGGCGCTTCGGTTATTCTCCATTTCTTGCTCCTGTAGTGCCTGATCAAGGATGGTGATGGCATGATCGAGCTCGTCATCGGTGATAGTTGTGGGCGGGAGGACTTTGATGACGTGGCGATTTGGCCGCTGACGATTCGATCAGCACGCCGTCTTCGAACGCCACATCGTGCACACGGCCGACAAGGGCCTGTGAACGGCACTTGAGGCCGGTCATCAGACCACGGCCGCGCTTTTGTTCGATGCACGTGGGAAATTCGCAACGAGGTGATCAAGGTGTCTTTGAAGTTTGGTGGCCGTCCGCTCGGCGCCTGCCGTAAACTACCTGTCGGACCCCGATTAAGCAACGCCGAGTTCGCCACGCTGCGGCTCAGGCTCCTCAAGCTCGGCGCCCGCGTCATCGAAACCGTATCGCGCATCCGCCTGACCTTCGCCGGCGCCTGTCCCGAGGCCAGCCTGTTCCCACAAATCGCTCTCACGCTGCAGCCCGCAGGACCATGAGCGCCGGGGCATCAAAGCCCCGCCGAATCCAAACCTTGACCCTCCAGCGCGTTCCAAAGTCCAGTCTCAGCTGCGGTGAAAAAGACGCCTCACACCTGCATGACCGAACGCTCAGCGGCGCTCGAACCACAAGGCTCATGAATAGGACGGGCCAAGTTGGGTCATGGACTAGTCCCTATGATTGCTGGGCCTGAGGGTGGCCCGTCATCCGATATTCAACGGTACGCACCTCCAAGGGAGCGCCCAAGGGCTGCTGGCTTGCCCGCATGATGGCGAAGAAGCCGCGTATGCTGGTGGCGATCGCGCTGGCCAACAAGATGGCGCGTGGCGTCTGGGCCATGCTGGCGAAACAGGAAGATTGCCGGGATCCGGCGATGGTGTGGTCATGATAATTCAGCAACGCACCTGCCGGCACGTCGGGGAATGTGAGGAAGGCAAGAACCGCAGAGGCAAATGATCGATCAGATCGGGGTCAGGAAAACCTGTCCTGGACATAGAGCCTCATGAGCTCGCATTTTCAGATTTGGACCTGATCGACGCATCACCATATCGGCCCGCGGCATGTGAAAGGCCGCAAACCAAGGCCTGACACAAGTCCGCACTCCATTACGCGCACAACAGTTCAAATTTTCCTTGCAAAGCGGGTGGCATCCACACAAGTGCAGGCCATCGTGATTTCCATCGAATCTCCCAGATCCGACGGAATCACAACCTGCTGAAATCACTCAAGTCTTTTTGGAACGGACACTTACGACTTTCGAAGCCATGCATTTGGAGCACAAGTAAAATTGGTACCAAACGCGTCAGTGTAATAAGTGTCGACCAGAAATCCAAATTTCTCGACCAACTGTAAGCCTTCAATAATCTCCTTATTTGCTCGCATTGGATTATCCTCTATTACGTAGTAATCTCCAGACACAAGGAATTTTTGCAAGTAAGAAAATATAGAAAATATTTGAACGTGGGCGTCGTCGATTACAAGCCAAGGATGAGGTAGCCTAATCAGTAGATTTTCATCGAAATTGGAAGCGTTTGAAAGATCAATTTGATGAAATGTAATCATTGTATGCTTTGCATGTTCATGGATGCATTCCGTATTGATATCGAAAGAATGAATTTCACCCTGATCGTCGCAGAGAACAGACATTTGATCGGCGAACCACAGTCCGCTTCCACCCTGAAGAGAACCGAGTTCCAGAATTGTCTTTGGCTGAAGTTCCCAGATAAGCCTCGTATACAAATATAGATCAAAAGGGGTCTTGAGATTGATTAACCCTTTGTACGTCTGCGCCAAGGCCCCAACTTTTGTGTATTGGTTAGGAAAAAGCTTTGCGTGAAAAGACGAGTTCCATCCTCGTGCCGATGGCTTTGCAAAGCGGTCGGAACAATCAGCATTCATAGCGCTGCTTAGTGTGATTGCCCAATCAAAATATCCACCCGACTTTATTTGATCCGGGTAGTTCTTGAGGGCGGCTTCGCAGAAAGCCTTATAGCCCGAAGCAAGTTTCATAGGTCTATCTCCTAACGGCGTCTGTCATTGTCCCTTGAGGGTGAGCTCGATTGATCCCCTACAACCAAATAAACCATGGCCTTCCTCCCTTGGGGAGCCACCAAATCAAGTAGGGCTTAAGAGCCTGACTCAAAACTCGGTTCCGCACGACGCGGAGCTGCCATGCGACGAAGCATGAGGCGGATCGAGCCGATGAAGATCCATGCCTCGGCGCTGGCGATGGTCGCCTCGAAGTCTTTGGCGAGCCGGCGACAACGTCCCAGCCAGGCGAAAGTTCGCTCGAGGACCCATCGTCGTGGCAGCACCTCAAAGCCCTTGGCCGCGTCGGAGCGCTTGATGATTTCGATGGTCCATGTGCCGAGATTGGCCAGTGCCTGCGACAGTTTTTCTCCGGCATAGCCGCCGTCGGCGAACAGATGCCGCAACCAGGGAGAAAGCCGTCGAATCGAGGCGATGACGCCGACTGCCTTCCTGGATGTCGGCCGTGTGCACCGTCAGCCCGACCAAGTGTCCCTCGGTGGCAGTAATGATATGGCGCTTGCGGCCTTTGACCTTCTTGCCGACGTCGTAACCACGCAAACCGGCAACGTCCGTGGTCTTTGCCGATTGGCTGTCGATGACACCGGCGCTCGGGCTCGCCTCGCGACCAAGCGCCAGGCGTGCCGCAGCCACCAAGTGGAAGTTGATGGTCTTCCACAGCCCGTTGTCCCGCCAGGCATAGAAATAGCGTTGAACCGTCGAGACCGGCGGGAACCGATCCGGCAATGCCCGCCATTGGCAGCCGGTCCAGGCGATGTAGAGGAGCACGTCCACGACCGCCCGAAGTTCTGTCGTCCGCGGTCGTCCCGTTGTCTTCGTTCCCGGCAGGAACGGCTCGAGCAACGCCCATTACGATCTCGGGTATATCGACTTGGAACAGAGGACCTTGCAGACCATCGACAACCCGTTCGGCACGAGGTTGTCACCCATGTCTTAAGTACAATCTGTTACCTATGTCTCCGGGTTGGACAACCAGAAGAGCGCCCAACGGTGAGACGGCCGGCGTCAAGGAATTCTGGCCTCCCGGCGGCTGAGCGCAAGGCGGAAGTCGACGTCAAGCATGATCTTCTGTTCAAGATCACGCAGGCTTCAGATTGTAGGCGGGGGCTACCGGTGCACGTGCAGCCAGGCTGAATGACTGCTTGAACTGCATCCCTCCGAAGTTGTCTGACGGGATCCGAGCCGCAGCCGGCAACCAAATCGTTGCAACACACGCTTCAAATAATTTCACAGAATCTTTGTGACCGCAGATCACTGACAATGGTACGTTCACCGCAAGGTCTGAGCTCTGGTATCAATAAAAAAGCTGATGCCGATTAGGCTCAGAACGCGCACAGCACAAAATCTCGGAGGTAACGGTCATGGCAACAAGAGCACTTATCATGCTTGAAGGCAGAATGGGTAATGGTCCGCCATACGTCCACGCGGCCCAAAGTCTTGGGCTTCATCCAGTCACCCTGTCGGCTGATCCAACTCGGTACGAGTATCTTGCGGCGGAAGGCATTGAGACTGTCCGCGTGGATACAGACAATCTAGATGCGCTGATCCGCGAATGTTCCCGGCTGCGTGCGACCTATGACCTTGCGGGCATCACGAGCGCAGCGGAACCTGTCTATGCGATGGTTGGCAAGCTTTGCCGGCACTTCGGTCTGCCGGGACCGAACCCCGAATCCATTGTACAATGCTGCGACAAATTTACTCAACGCCAGCTCCTCGAACAAGCCGGCATTCCAATACCGGCTTATCGCCTGGCAGCGACTGCGATGGACGTACAAAGCTCTGCCGCGGAGATCGGCCTTCCGGTGATTCTTAAGCCCGCCGTCGGCAGCGGCAGCTGCGGCGTACGATTGTGCCGCAACGTCGACGAGTTGGCCGAACATACTACCTATCTGTTGGGCGGGGGGCACATATGGCGTTCTTCGCCGAGGATACTCGTCGAAGAATTCGCACAAGGCCCTCATTATTGGGCGGACACAATGGGAGATCAGATCATTGCAATTAGCATTGCTGACTGCGGCTCTCCACCGCATTTCGTCATTCGTGAGTGCGCCATTCCGGCCCCGCTGAATGATGACGAGCATGAGCGTATCGCCGACGTTTCGCTGAGCTGTTTGCGAGCTCTCGGCCTTGGCTGGGGGCCAACGAACGTTGAACTCCGGTGGACGAAGCGTGGACCAGTCGTCATTGAAGTAAATCCGCGTCTTACGGGTTCGCCCGGTCCTGAACTGATTCAGCTGGCTTACGGTGTCGATCTCGTCACCGAGCACCTCAAGCTTGTCATCGGCGACGAATGGGATCTACGCAGAAGCAATTCGCAGACTGCGGCCGCGCGGTTCCTAGTTCCTGATCGCGATGGCATGCTCGATTGGATCGGTGGCGACAGTCGGGCGGCTGCTGTATCAGGTGTCGCGGAGGTCAAATTTTATGTTGAACCCAAGACGCCGATCGTCAGGAAAGGCGATTACCGAGACAGCATCGGACATGTCATCGCCGCCTCACCCAACCTTGCTGAGACCAAGGTCGCACTTCAGCGTGGCGTCGACGCAATCGATTGGTCGATCATACCATTTCCGATCCCTGGCGAATAAGACCAACCTGAGGCTTGCGTCGCCGCATCAGCGAGGTGACGTCCGGTAGGACGTGATTGTCACCGAACATGAGTACCTCATGATCTTACTGAAAAGACAGACTTCTTATCGCCAATCGGAGATACTGAGCTGCGGCGACCCTTCGCGACTGCCCGCCGGACTATCGGCTGCGCGAGGTCATCTTCGCGGATGCGTAGGGGGGGCGCCGGCGCAAACCTGCCGTGCAAGCAGCAGTCCATCCCGGATCAAGCGAACGACGGTCATCTTGGCCACGCCGAGACGGCTTTCGCTCAGGATGAGTCATCGCGCTGCGCCCGTTCGCTCTGCCGATAGTCCGTATGTGATGCGCGCCGCGGAAGTTGCGCACCCGCAACTGAGTCCAGGTCTGTCCTCTGGCCGAGCGTATGCCGAGCCGCTTGAGAACGGGCGCGATGCTGTGATCCTGCAAGGCGAGCGAGTTCGCGCACCAGCTGCTCGCACCAGGTCGGTCTTCCAGCGATTTTGGTCGGACCGGTTCTTCATCACTTCGAGCCCCCTGTGATCCCTGCCCTGCCAGTGCAGCGTGAGGCGCAGCCGGCCGGCCCCAGCCGTCACGACGATCTCCTGAGGACGGTGGGAAAATCCGCTTGCGGGTCTCGGCGCAAGCGCAGGAATGGTTCCATGCCGCCGGCAAATCGTCCCCAAGAACCAGCAGCGTCGCGCGCGCGTCGCTGCCAAGCGGGCTCGGGTATGCGTGATTGCTATCCTCCTAGCCGGCGGCGATCATCTTCGTGCGAAAGCCGATCATATCGGCGTTTCGACGGCGGCATGCTGTCTTCCAACAGCGACGTTCTGGCTCTGGCCCGGGTGGGGAAAGCGGCTGTGTGTCGCCGAGCGTCTGGCGCTGCGTCGACGATCCACGCTGCCCGGACTAGGCCGTCCACAGCTTGGGGCGACGACAGACTTCCTGCGAACAGGCATTGTCGGTCCGAATCTGGAAAGCCTCTATTCAAAGTGCAATATTCATTCACAAGTATTTAGTAAAAATTTACAACTAAAAGTGTTTACCAACTTTCCGAATTGGTGATAAAAAGTGCATTGTTTTCCAGACTCGATTTTAAATTGTCGGATATATTAGCTTGAGACTAAAATAGCGATAGAATTAAAATGGAGATGTATACGTCTTTTAGAAAAGAGCTTCCAGAATATGATGAACATCCGCCAACCCAAAGCCATTCTGGGTTTGCCGAAGGGCTTGCAAAAGGTACCACAAGGCCGTCTGAGATGTGCAAAGGCGCCTCATCATTTCAGCTTGTCAGCACGATTTCTGGTCGCTTGCGAAAAAGGAGGGAACTAGCGATATGCGAGCTTTGATTAGTAAGCAGGCCGCCGAAAATACTCTAGGCCTCACCGCTCCGGCTGGGCAATCACTACCATGACGTATTCCAAGCAGGTGGTTATCGTTACTGGCGCAACGTCGGGGACAGGGGAGGCCGTCGTACACGCCTTAGCCTCGACAGAGGCGTCAATCGTCGGCCGCGATAAAGAGCGAGGCCAACGTGCCCTAGAGTCGGTTCAGAAACTCAATTGTCCGGCCGAATTGATGCTCGGCGATGTGACCGACTCGGCCTGCGCGGACCATGTGATTAATTTTACCGTAGAACGGTTCGGGAAGGTCAGCGGAATCGTCAACAGCGCTGGTGTGATGGGCGTGGAAGCGCCCTTGAGACAACTGACGATGATTGGCATCATACATTCCAAGCTAATGTCAATGGCGTGTTCTATTTTAGCCGCGCCGCGGCGAAGGCTATGAGAAGGACAGGCGGCGGCAGCATTATCAACATAGCCCGAGTGTGGCTCTGGTCGATTGTCCGGCGCTGGCTGCGTATTGTGCGTCGAAAGGCGCGGTCGTTCTGCTAACGCGAGCCATGGCCCTTGATCACGCCAAAGAGCAAATCAGTATCAAATCAGTATCAATGCCGTCTGCCCTGGCGCCCTTGATACGCCCACGCTCGTGTCGGCCATGACAAGCCGGCTAGCGTCGAAGAGGCCCTTCAAAGGAATGTTGATGCGATACCCTAGGGTCGCGTGGCTACTCGCAAGAATCGCAAGCTTGACGCTGTACCTCGCGAGCGAGGAGGCTAGGCACATCACCGGGGCCGCGCTTCCGATAGATGGCGGGGTCACGGTAGGATAGGAGGAATTTTTGGGTAATCGGCTATCAGGCAAAGTTGCCGTCGTCACCGGTGGCAATCGAGGCATAGGCCGGGCCATTGCTGAGAGGCTCGCTGATGAGGAGGCGATGGTTGTAGTCGGCGATTTGCTCGACGGGCGCTCCCCCTCTTTAAGCAGCGTCGAGAGGCTCACGTTTATGTCTC
Organism: Mesorhizobium sp. M0159; assembly: GCF_040322295.1. Lineage (NCBI taxonomy): Bacteria > Pseudomonadati > Pseudomonadota > Alphaproteobacteria > Hyphomicrobiales > Phyllobacteriaceae > Mesorhizobium > Mesorhizobium sp. M0159. The sequence goes on along the minus strand of NZ_JAMYTF010000053.1, from coordinate 3,307 downwards.
TGGACGTCACAAAAGAGGCATCGGTTCGTGAATTCATTGACGAGGTTCTTCAGCAGTTTGGCAGTATCGATGTGCTGGTCAATAATGCTGGTATCATCCTCCATAAGTCCATTGACGAACAGACAGTCGAGGATTGGGATCGACTGATGGCGGTCAATCTCCGTGGGCCGTTTTTAATGGCCAAGTATGTGGCCCCAGAAATGAGACGAGCCGGCTCGGGCACAATAGTTAACATTGGGTCGGTCGAGGGCTTCATGGTCAACCCGCGGCATACAGCCTACGCCGCTACGAAGGCCGGCGTACACGGTCTTACACTGGGATTGGCAGTTGACCTCGGACCCGATGGTGTCCGCTGCAATACTGTTTGCCCCGGCTGGATCGAGACTGATCTGAATCGCGCCTACGTCGAGCTCCACCCGGACCGAAGCTTGGTCGAGCGGGAATTGGCGCAAGTACACCCCGTGGGAAGGATCGGATCTCCAAAGGAGATAGCAAATGCGGTCCTTTGGTTGGCTAGCGACGAATCGAGTTTCGTTAGCGGTGAAATGATCGCTGTAGATGGCGCCCGAACCAAGAAAATATCCTTGCCGTCCATCCTGGACGAGGAATATCGGGCCAAGCTTACAAAGGCTAGCAGGCTTCTCTGATTGGGGTCGGTGAGGTCAAGCTTTTCCGGACGATGGCGCCCCGTGGGTCACTCGCTTCTCTTCGCGGTCGGCGCCGGGCCGCCGGATGATGGGGTCAGGAGAGCGAGGCGTCTCAATCTGTTGAGCGACCTTGGGAGAATCTATCCAGGATCTAGCCTGCCAACGAGATCGCCTTGCCCATCGTCTCCACGGGAACAATCCGGATCACCCTCTCGGGTAAATCACTGTCTGTATGTTCCTCTTCGTTGTCCTAGCTATTTCATGCCGACGCGGGGCCGCCGGCTTTCTGCCAAGCGGACGCGGTCGCATCGCTCCACATGCGATGCAGGATGACGGCGAGCTTGCGGGCAACCGCGACCCGGGCTATGCCATGCCGCGCCGTTTGGCGACACTCATGCCCCATGCTCTGATGCTCGACCATTTCTTGCTGAGCACAAGCAGCGAATGCGCCGCCTCATAGAGAGCGGTGCGGGCGAGTTCGTCGCCGCTTCGGCTGACCTTGCCCTGAATGTCCGTTTCACCGGATTGATAACATACCGGGGTCAAGCCCAGATGCGCGCCCACATCCCTCGACCGGCGAAAGCGGTCCGTCTGATCGATTGTGGCACGGAAGGCGAGCGCGGTGATGGGCCCCACACCTGGAACGCTCATCAGTCGCCGACAGACTTGCTCCTTGCGGGCGACTGACAAAGCAGGTGAGAGGGTGATCCGGATCGTTCCCGTGGGGACGATGGGCAACGATCTCGTTGGCAGGCTAGAGATTCTCCCAAGGCCGCTCAACAGATTGAGACGCCTCGCTCTCCTGACCCCATCATGCGGCGGCCCGGCGCCGACCGCGAAGAGAAGCGAATGACCCACGGGGCGACCTCGTCCGGAAAAGACAGGAAAAGTTTGACCTCACCGACCCCAATCAGAGAAGCCTGCTAGGGCATCAGGACGCGTAACAGATTGTTCCACCTCATTCCTCTGAATCCCCATGGAGGGTAGGGCCAGAGCGCCGATCCCGAAGAGAAGCAAGGCCCCGCGAATGACGTGCAATGCCGCTGAGGCGGAAAGCTCGAAAAGCGTTTGACCTTAAGCACGCCGAATAGAGAAGCCGGAACTGGTTGGCTGTGGCTCTGGTGCAGGATGTGCGGTCGGCGGCGAGATGTTTTCCACGATTTGATGTGGTTTCGGCCTCCGCGCCGGCAGTAGCCATCCTCGTAGAGCGCCTTGGCCTTCCCGCGGACAATGAAACAGGTGTCGGCACCTTGGGCGGCGCCGAGCTCGACCCGGGCGATGGCGCTCGACGCGGCTCCAGCTCGCGGCGCCGTCAACGAACTCCTTGAACCTGCGGACCTTGTTCGTTTTCGCCGACGCCTCAAAACGCGCCAGCGTGCTGGCTTCCAAATCCGCGATCTGCTTGCGCAGCGTCGTGGTGGGCGCCAGCCTGAGGATGAAGTCGAGATCGTTGGCGCGGCACCAGTCGTGACTACAATAGTGGCTATCGGCCCGGATCAGGATTCGGGTGTTCGGCCAACTCCGGATCCCCCGCACGAGCCGGGATCATCGAGCGGATGGGCTTCAAGAAGCTGATCGCCGAGATCGGATTGGGGAATGCCGGTCTGGTCATCAGTCTCGATGCCTCCCGCCTTGCTGGCAACAACCGCGATTGGCATCAGCTCCTCGATTTGTGCTCGCTCTTCGGCGTCGTCATTGCCGATGGCGAACGTCTCTACGATCCCTGCGCCTACCATGACCGCCTGTTGCTCGGTTTGTCGGGCATCATGAGCGAAGCGGAGTTGCACCAGATCAAGCAGCGCCTCCATCAGGGCGAGCGTCAGAAGGCGGCACGCGGCGAGCTACGCCTTCCTGTTCCCGCCGGACTGGCGCATGGTCGCTCCGGCGAGATCATTCTCAATCCCGATGAGCAGGTGCAGGCGAGGCTCGGCCTCGTCTTCGCCAAATTCCGCGAGCTTCACAGTGCACGGGCCGTGATGCACTACCTGCGAAAGAACGATTTGCCGCTGCTGTCGATGCCGGCTCAATACTCCCCAGAAGTGCCGTTTGAATCTTCCCCAGTTTAGCGCTGTCGCCGGTCTTCCGGAGCGCGCTCCGGGAGACCGGCGGCGCGTGATCGTTGATGCTTCTCCTGATGGTCGGGAGAGGGATTTCGGTGATCAAGATCGGGGAGATGATGATGATACTGGATTTGCATCGGCAGGGCCTGTCGGTGTCGGCGATCGCCAGGGAGAGCGGGATCGACCGCAAGACGGTGCGCAAATACATTGCGCGCGGGCTCGAGGCTCCGGCCTACGGACCGCGCAAGCCGCGTCAGGCGGTGATCGATCCCTTCACAGCCTATCTTCGCGAGCGGGTCACGCGATATCCCGGGCTCACCGGCAGCCGGCTTTTCCGCGAACTGAAGGACCTCGGCTATGGCGGCGGCTACACGGCCGTCACCGACTTCCTGCGCGACGTCCGTCCTGCCGCGGCGGAGCGTGGATACGAGGTTCGCTTCGAGACCCCGCCCGGCGAGCAGGCGCAGGTCGACTTCGCCCAGTTCAATGTCGTCTTTGCCGATGAGCCGACCACCCCGAGAATCGTCTGGCTATTCTCCATGGTGCTTGGCTTCAGTCGCCTTATCTGGGCACGCTTCGTCGTCCACCAGGATCTGCCGA
>NZ_JAMYTF010000052.1:0-34095 GCF_040322295.1 Mesorhizobium sp. M0159 | reverse complement strand
CCCCCCCCCCCCCCCCACCCCCGCAGCCCCCCCCCCCCCCCCCCCCCCCCCCCCCCCCCCCCCCCCCGGGCCCGTAGCAATTACTTGGAAGTGGGTGCGTCAGGCCTGTTTGTCGGGCCGAACCAGATCCGTGTGGCTGACGCCGAGGGCCAATGCCAGTTCATAGATCGTGATGATCGTCGGATTTCTTCGGCCCTTCTCCAAGCCGCTGATGTACTGCTGGCTGAACCCGGAAATCTCGGCAAGCTGCTCCTGCGTCAGACGCTTCCTTAGCCTGATCCTCTGCACATTACGTCCGACCAACCTGCGCATATCCATGCACGACAGCCAGCGGATTAGGCAGCTTGAGTTTATCAACTATAATATGTAATCCACATCGAGCATCTAAATCGCTGGCGGAGGGGCATCGCGGAGGCCGTTTCCGGAGATATAACCAGCGATGTTACAGCCTAAATCGAGCACGCCAATTGCCGACGAAGTGCACTGGTCGGACAGCCTCACGGCATACGATAAAGCGCATTTCACGACTTATATGCGGCTCCTAGACGCCTCCGCCGATGATGCGAGCGAAGAAGAGATGGCCCACCTCATCCTCGGCATCGATCCAGCACGCGAACCGGAGCGCGCCAGGAAGGCTCTTCGTAGTCATCTCGACCGTGCGAACTGGATGGTCACAACTGGCTACAAGGAATTGTTCGCCGGCTGAACAATCCGGCTGTGCGCTCCGTTTCGCCTTTCAAGCAAGGAAACGCTCCTTGAAAACGCGGTCTCGCAGAGGGTGCATTGCATGTAGTTCGTTGGCAAAGTCACCGTACCAATCGGGTGCAATAAGTTGCATCATGACGGCGTCTGGGAAGGAATGCCCTGCATTGGAGGCGAATGGCGACCCCAAACAGCCTGTGCTCAGGCTCAGGACGACCAAAGACGAATTCAGTTTCTCAGAGAATTGAAGAACGCGAGGAGGCCAGCAGGGCTACGGCCTGATCCTTGGTGTGCACGCCGAGCTTCTTCTTCGCATTCTCGAGGTGGAAAGCGACGGTGCGCGGTTTGATGCCCAAGATGCAGCCCATAGCCCAGGCGGACCTTCCGCGCACCGCCCATTGCAGACATTCATATTCACGAGGTGTCAACGAAACGCCGTCCACTGTTCGGTTGCCGGACAGCTTTCGACGAGCATAAATGTGAAAAAATGTCGCCATGAGTTGGAGCGCCTGTTCATATCGCTCAGCAACGCGCAGGAATGCGGAATTGGGCTTATCAGCGGCAAACGTCATCGCTGCAACACAGCCTCTACGATCGATAATCGGGATCGTCAAACCGCAGCGGATGCTAAACTGGGCCGCCTCATCAAATAGCTTCTGTTGAGCCGGCGACATCTCAACGCCACGCAAATCCGATCCCCATGGAAACGGGCAGCCGCCACACCGCGCACGCATGATGACGGGATCGACTTTCTGATACTGGTTTTGCAGATAGTGCGCGGTCCAGGGAGGCGGATAATTCGAGATCAGCTTGGGCTCGCCACAAGATTGCAATGGCAACGCCAGATAGGCAAAGGTGAGTAGATCAAGTGCTGTGGCCGCCCCGGCCATGGCATCCCGGAAATCTGTTTCATCGACACTCTCCGACAGCTTTTCCACAAATGCCTCGAAGAGAAGCGGCATCTTCTTCGTCATTGTCCTGACTCGATCCCTCCATCCGTCTACTGCGCGCCACCCAGATCTGGAGACTCCGCCAACCCGGCCGCACAACTGCGGCCGGGTTTTGCGGGGAGTGGTCGGGCTGACCGTCGTTACAGAATGCGACGGAGCTTGCATGATCTTCGCACCGGTCGTCGCCAACCGCAGCTGCGCTGGACTGTTTGAACGACCATCACCGAGAAGCTACAGCATCTTCCCAACGCAATAGTGCAATCAGAGAGCTTCTTGGGGCGAAATGAAATCCTCGCCGCCCCCGCATCATGCAATGGTGAGAAGTCATCCTGCGCCACCATGATCGGGGCCGTATCAAAGCCGTCATCAATCCAATGGTTGCCGCGTGAACGTCGGTCGACACGGAAGAGCACAACGGATAGGCGCATCTCGCCGCTTTGAGCGCTATGATCCGGACGTATTGTTGCGCCGCTTTCTGATCGTTGGTGGGCAGATCGACTCCAAACATTTAGCATGGCTAGAGGTGCCGCTGTTCTCCGCTAAATTCAAATACCAATCTATCATCTTAAGCCGGGTCCAACCCAAGCCGGCACTATCGCTCGACACTGCTGCGGCGACATTCGATTGAAGGCTCTGAAGCACTTTGCGAAGTGCGAAGCAGACGTAAACCCGCAGGCCATGGCAATGTCGATGATGGGCATCCGTGTGCCTTCGATCAGGCGCTTCGCATGGTCTGTGCGAATCCGGAGATAGTGACGCACTGGCGGAAGTCCGATATGGGAAGCGAACAAGCGTTCCAGCTGGCGCCGCGATACTCCGGCCCGTTGCGCGACCTCCTCCATTGTCAGCGGGAACTCCACATTTTCTTCCATGATCCGCATTGCCATCAGGAGCTTGTCGCTCACACCGGCAAAGGCTAGACCCGACGGCCCGGTCTGGCGGTTTGATCCTGACCGCTGACCTTGGACAGTCGCGTGGCGGCAGACCTCCTGTGCAATATACCCGCCGGCATGGCTGCCGATCAGATCGATCGCCAGGTCGAAAGCTGCCAGTTCTCCCGCGCAGGTTGAATACTGGCCGTCCTTGACAAACAAGGAATCGCTTATGCGGGGCTGGTTGAACACTTCGGCGAAAGCAGCGAGCCGCGACCAGTGTATCGTGCAGCGTGTGCCTGCCAGAAGACCCGTCCGAGCAAGCAGCCATGTCGCTGTCCCAACCGCAGATATCGGCAGCCCGCGACGCGCCATCGTTCGCAGAAATCCGTTGAGTTCAGGCGTCAGTTGCTGCTCTACCAGCTCGCCCGTCACGATAGCGAGCTGGTTCGGTCTGCGATCGCCCGAACCGGAAACCAGCTCGTCTATCGCGACATCAACGGCAACCGAAAGGCCGTTGGCGCCCTCGATTGGCCGAGGGTCAAGCCCCGCGATTCGCCACCGGAACAGTGGCAGCCTCGATACCGTGTTGGCGATGCGAAAAGGTTCGATATAGGCGTGAAGCGCCAGGTGCGAGAAGCCGGGTAACAAAAGAACCACCAAGTCAAACGGTCGATCGGCCGCCGCCGAAATATTCGGCTTGGCCAACGACGTCATTGCGATGATGTTGGCGGGCGCGTTCACTAGGATCCGTACGTGACTACCGGCTCACCGAAGATGCCGGGTTCCGGTTTGACACCGAGGCCTGGCAGCTGGGGTACGGCGATGTGACCATTTTCGATGACGATGGGATTCTTCGCGTCGAAATGTCCTTCGATATATTCCTGCGCGATCCAGGCGCCCTCGAAACGGCGCGGCTCCACAGTGGAAGCTAAATGCACGCAAGCCGCCGCGATTATGTCGCCACCCCATGCGTCATCACAGCTGTGCGGTAACGAGCGGATGGCGCAAAGGTCACGCATCGTCGCCATTTTGGTGAGGCCGCCAAGACGGGTGACCTTGAAGCCGAAGCCATCTGCGATGCCGAGGGAGATCGCCCGGAGCACTGCATTCTGATCTTCGGTGTTCTCATCCAGATAGATCGGATGCGTGACCCTGCCCTTTAGAGTGGCGACCTCATCCATAGTGTTGCAGGGCTGTTCGAAAACAAAGGGGATCGCCTGGCAAAGCCGATCGAGATGGATCGCTGCAGCGACAGTGAGGCCCCTGTTGCCATCCACTGCGATACGCGCATTATGGCCGACCACCTCCCAAACCTTGTGAACCGTGGCGACATCCTTTTCGAGATTTCGGCCCGAGATTTTGACCTGCAGGCGTGGATAACCTGACTTCACCTTGTCGTTGGCAATCCTGGCCGTTTCGTCCGGTGAGCCAACAATCAGCGAGTAGTAGGACGGGACGCGATCGGTCAGGGCGCCGCCCAACAGCGTTGAAACCGGCACTCCCAGCCGTTGCCCAAGGAGATCGAGAAACGCTATGTCGAACGCTGCCTTGGCATAGTCATGCCCGTTCAAGCGCTCGCCCATGCGTTTGGCGAGAAGCCGGATCGAGGCAATCTCAGCGCCGATAAGACCCGGCGCGATTTCGGCAATCGCCGCGCGTGCGCCGAGTGCATGATGCGGCTGATAAACCGGCCCTACCGGGCAGGTTTCGCCCCAGCCAGTCAACCCGTCATTTGTCACAACCTCGACAAGGGTGCTGTCAAGCGCGTCGACGTCGGTGCTTGCCATTCGATAGGTGCCGCCTTTAACAGGCAGCTTGGTACTATAGACGTTGATCCGGTCAATGCGCATGATGCTCAGTATTCCTCGTTGAGTGCGTCGACGGCGGGGATTTCCCTTGAGCGACGATCGATATAAGCGCGCAATTCCTCGTCCTTCGCGACATCGAGCTTAGGTTCTTGATATTCGGCCAGAAGGAGGCGCGCATGATCGAGGGCACGTTGCTTGATATCCTTGGAGCCATCAGCGTACCACTGCTCGATCGAGTTATTGTCGAAGAGTTTCGGAATAAAGAAGGCCTTCTCGAAGTTCGCCTGTGTATGCGGATGGCCAAAGTAATGGCCGCCTGGACCGACATCGCGGACCGCGGCCAGGGCTTCATCAAAATCGTCCCACTGGATGCCTTGCGTCATGCGATAGCCCATGGCGCAGACTTCGGCGTCGACAACGAACTTTGCGATCGAGCAGTGCATGCCGGCTTCATTCCAGCCAGCCGAATGCCAGATGTAGTTTGCGCCTGACATCAGCACGGCCATCATCGTCATCGCACTTTCATAGCCAGCTTGCGCATCGAAGATCTTGGCTCCACCGAGCAGGTTCGAAGTGCGCCAGGGCACGTTATAGCGACGAGCCATCTGGCCGATCATGAAATTCATGAGCGATATCTCTGGCGTTCCCGCCATCGGCGCTCCCGATTGCATCGATACGGTCGACAGGTAATGCCCATAAATCGCAGGGCAGCCCTTGCGCACCACCTGCGTGTAGGCGAGTGCCGAAAGCGCCTCCGCATTGAGCTGCGCCACTGCCGCCGCGGTGGACGCTGGCGTGTTCGCGCCGCCGAGAACGAAGGGCGAGCACAAGACGGGCTGGTTGCGCCGGCAGAAAGCACGCATGCCGCCCAGCATGACCTGGTCCCATACGAGCGGCGAATTGCCATTGCAGTTTCCGGTGGTCACTGCATGCTTCTCGAGGAAGCCGTCGCCGAAAAGGATCTCGCACATGTCGAGCACGTCCTCGGCATTCTTGGGCGAGGTGGTCATGCCCATGAATATCTTGTCGGAGTGCTTCATTGACGAATAGGTGATGTGCAGGTGCCGATGCGCAACAACAATGTCCATTGGCTCGACGATGTGGTGAGCCGATGAATGCAACGCCGGCATCATGTGCGCCAGCTTGTGGAAGGTCCCAAGGTCCGCAATCGTCGGGCCACGCCTCACGTCATCGAGGTCGCGCATGTAAGGCGCGCCGGTCATCGGCACGAAGATGGATTTGTCGCCTCCGAGTTCGACATTCTTCGCAGGATCACGCGCGAAATATTCGACGTTGGGGGGAATGGTCTTGATGAGCTCCATGACCAGGCCGCGGTCGAGATGAACGCGGTCATCCGCGCGAACGTCCGCTCCGGCTCTCTTCCAGTCCTCAATCGCGATCGGATCGCGAAACACCACGCCTACTTCTTCCAGGATCGCGAGAGAAGCTTCGTGAATGCGTTCAACCTGCTCGGCATCCATCGGCTCGACCACGGGCAGTCCACGCTTCAGCGTCGGCAACATGTCGACCTTTGGCGCCGTGCGGATCGTCCGCCGCGCTTCCCGCCCTCCTCTACGAGAGAGCTGTAGTTGAGCAGTCATGCCGGCCTCCAGACAAATAAGTCGCGACACCGAAACCGGACCGCGCTCAACTATTGCCGGAGCTCTGAGCTTTGACCTACTGCAAAAGTCTCACGCGCGTGTTGACTAAAGGGCTGCACCGCCGGCTCGCTGACCCGGACACTTGAGAGATGGTTCGGTCGAGCAGCGGCGGAGCCGTTCCACCGTCCCAGCCCCAGCCTTTACGGATATCGCGCAAACTTGGACGGAATCGCCCAAAACCGTAGGCACCCCGACAGGCAGAGACGATGATGCATTGCGGCAAGCGAGCGAAATAAAGTCAATCGGCAGCCGACTTTTTTGCGTCGACTGGCTTCCGCGGATCCGTGGTAGCACGTTTCTTGCGTGGTGCGGGGCAAGAACAGAACAGCCCATTCCCGGATCAGGCGAGGTGAACAAAAACGACAACCTCGGACTCATCTAGGCATCAGATGGGTAGCGACAGGAGGATTTGAATGCCAAGGCCAAATCTCGTCAATAATGTACTCAGCGCGAGCACGTCGCGCAGAACCTTGCTGAAGGCCGGCGGCGCCGCCGCGCTGGTCATGAGCAGCCTGACGACGGGTGCCAGGGCCGACGCGTCCCGGCCGCTGGTCTATGCCTTCGCGGCATGGTCCGACGCGCTGGCAATCACCTATGTCGGCGCGAAGCTCATCGAGGACAATTTCGGCTACAAGGTCCAGCCGCTGCAGGCGGAGCCGGGCGTGATCTATGCCTCGCTTCAAACCGGGAAGGCCGACCTCTATTCGAACTCGTATATGCAGGGGATGGGCCCGCTCAAAGGCGACTATCACGGCGGTCAGGCGGACTATGTAAAGAAAGTCGCCGGTTCCATCAAAGTCGTCGGCGTTTCGGAAGGCCCGATGACGCAGGGCCTTGCCGTTCCGGACTATGTTGACATCAAGAGCATCGCCGAGCTCAACGACCACGCCGACAAGTTCCCAAGCGGCATCATCGGCATCGACGCCGGCTCCGGCCTCATGCAGGCCTCGGATGCAACGGTGAAGGCTTACGGTCTCAAGCTCAACCTGGTCCCGGGCAGCGAAGCTGCCATGGAAGCGGCCTTCCAGCGGGCTTACTCGAAGAACGAACCAATCGTGGTCACCACTTGGGAGCCGCTCCCGATGTGGAGCAAATTCAAGATGAGGTATCTCGAAGATCCCAAGAAGACGATGATGTCGGAGCCCTACTACTGTTTCCACGTCACGTCGAAGGACTTTGAATCCAACTTCCCGAAGGCCCAGGCATTTCTGACAAGGTTCCACATCCCGAATGACGAAGAAGCCAAGATCATGGGCTGGATCGACAGCGGGATGAAGCCTGAAGACGCCGCCGCAAAGTGGATCGGCGAAGTGAAAGGCAAGGGCATCATCGAGCCGTGGCTCGCCTGATCCCGAAGCACGCATCCTCCCAAGGAGTGCCGGGGTCCGCGCCGACCCCTGCATCACCACATGTATTATGCGCGGGAGCCTCGCATGAGCACGCGAAAGCCGGCCGTCGAGATCAAGGATCTCTACAAGATTTATGGCGGCAACCCCGAAGTGAAACTGGACAGACTGCGTTCGGGCGCCTGCGGCCCCGACGAGGGCATCGGTTTCGTCGCGCTCAACAACATCAACATGACCATTGAAACCGGGAAAATCTTCGTCGTAATGGGTCTCTCAGGCAGCGGGAAATCGACCCTTCTTCGCTGCATCAACCGACTTATCGACCCCACTGCCGGCCAGATCGTGGTCAATGGGCAGGACGTCACGAAAGCCGGCAAAAAGGAACTCCGCCAGATCCGCTCCAGCATGATCGGAATGGTGTTTCAACATTTTGCGCTCCTGCCGCACATGTCGGTCATCGACAATGTTGCGTTTGGGCTCCGTGTCGCCGGGGTCGGACGCAAGGAGCGACGCGAGCGCGCAGGCAAGGCACTAGAGCTCGTAGGGCTCAGCGGATGGGGCGACCGCAAGCCGTCGAACCTAAGCGGCGGCATGCGCCAGCGCGTCGGCCTGGCGCGTGCCCTGGTGATGGACACGCCGGTGCTGCTGATGGATGAGCCGTTCAGCGCGCTCGACCCGCTCATTCGCGAGGAGATGCAACAGGAGTTGCTTCGGCTTCAGAGCACCCTGAACAAGACAATTGTTTTTGTGACACACGACCCAAACGAAGCGGCAACGATCGGCGATCGCATCGCCATTCTCCTCAAGGGAGAGGTCGTCCAGGAAGGCCAGCCGATCGATATCGTGCTCTCCCCCGCCAGCGACTACGTCAGGGACTTCGTGCGGGGCATTGATGTGTTCAAGGTGCTGTCGGCTGGCCAAGTTATGGACGCCGTCTGCCCGCCGGTGGAACTGGCGAACAAGCCGATCTCGGAATGGACGAAACATCTGTTGAAAGACTTCGTAAAGCTCGCGCCCGACGATCTGATCGCCCCCTATCTCGATGAGCTGGCGAAAGAGCAGCGCGCTTTGATCGTGGTTCAGAACGACGGAACGCCCGTCGGGACGGTCACCACTAAGTCCGTTATCAGAGCGCTCGCGGCCCATTCCTCGATAGCCGGCGCGGCGCCGAAGATCGAGAAACTGAAACCTGCCGACACGACGAGGGCAAACGCCGCTGCAGAACGGGCGACACAATAACGAACGTCAGCCTCAAACGACTCTAGCTGCGGATTCATGACGATGGATTTTTCGGAGTTTGCAGGCACGGTTGCCGCGTCAATCGACGACTTCACGAACTACCTCTCAGCGCATTTCGGATTTGTATTCGATTTCATCTCGACGGTGATCCTGGGCATACAGCGGCCCTTGGCCACGGTCCTGACGAGCGCGCCGGCCTGGCTGATCATCGCAATCGCTGTGATCGGCGGTGTGCTGCTTGGCCGGCTCTCGCTTGCTACCCTCAGTGGATTTGGGCTGGCCTTCATCTTCGTCATGAATCTCTGGGCGCCTGCGATGGTGACACTGTCACTGGTCCTTACGGCGGCCGTCGTCGCCCTGGCCGTCGGGATACCAACCGGTACTCTCATTGCTGAATCGAAACGCCTGAACGCGGTGGCCGAGCCAATACTCGACTTCATGCAGACGATGCCCCCCTTCGTGCTCCTCGTCCCAGCAGTGTTTTTCTTCGGTGTCGGAACGGTTCCGGGCATCGTGGCGACGATCTTCTTCGCCATGCCGCTGCCGATCAGGCTCACTGCCCATGGTCTCAAGATGGTCGAGCCGGAAATGGTCGAAGCCGGAGAAGCCTTTGGCGCAAGTCGCCTAGCCGTGCTGTTCCTGATCAAATTGCCGCTGGCGTTTCGTTCGATTATGGCGGGCGTCAATCAGTGCGTGATGATGTCATTATCGATGGTCATCATCGCATCCATGATAGGGGCCGGCGGCCTGGGCGACGAAATCATTCGGTCGATCTCTCGTCTCCAGGTTGGGAGGGGCGTCGAAGCTGGCCTTGCGGTCGTTGTTTTGGCAATCCTGATCGATCGCATCACTAGGCGAATTAGCGAGAAAGTTGATCCGACGGCCTGACAAACATGAAGCCCGGTCAATGGCCGGGCTTCTCCTCTTCACGTAATCGGCAGCGGCAGCTTCTTGGTGCGCCCGCCATCGGTGACATAGACTTGCCCGGTCACGAAGGAGCTCTCTTCCGAGGCAAGCCAAACGGCAAGGTTTCCGACATCAGTCGGCTCACCAAGACGTCCAACCGGATGCATGGCGAGCAGTTCCCTGCGGACACGCGAACTGTCAGCCATGCTGTTGATGTAGATCTCACTGAGGTCAGAATTGATCCAGCCCGGCGCAATGGCATTGCACCGGATACCCTCGTGCCCATGGTCCACGGCGACGGCTGCTGTAAAGCCGTGAATGCCAGCTTTCGAAGCGGAATATGCAGGGTGACCCGGATTAGACGCCAAGCCTTCGATCGAGCCGATGTTGACGATGCTTGCAATGCCGCGCTGGCGAAGATGCGGCATTGCCGCCTTCGTCAACAGAAATGGGGCCCTGAGGTTGATGTTCATCATCTGGTCCCAGTCCGTCTCGGTCATTTCCTCGACCGTCTTCTCGAACATGATCCCGGCGTTGTTGACGAGGATGTCAAGGCCGCCAAGTCGCTCGACAACGGCCTGAACGGCCGAAGCGATGTGCTCGGAGTTCGCAAGGTCCGCCTTCACGTAAATGGTGCGATCGTTGAGGATCTCGTCGGGTGGCGGGTTCCTCTGCACAATGGCAACCTTGGCGCCCTCCTCCACGAAACGTCGCGTGATGCCGGCGCCGATGCCACGGCCGCCGCCAGTGATGATAGCGATTCTTCCTGCAAGTCTGTCAACCATAGGATGTCCTCAATAGACCGGCTTGGCGCCGTTCACCTCAACCGTCGTGCCGGCGATGTAGCGGGCGGCATCGGAACTCAAGAAATACACCGCATCGGCGATGTCTTCCGGCTCGGCAATGCGCCCGAGCGGAACCGTCTTGTTGAGCTCCGCTATGGCAGTGTCGGGATTGAAGCCGCGCTTGGCGAAGCCGGTGCGCAGCATCGGCGTGTTGACCTCATTCGGACACACCGCGTTGACTCGTATCCCATCACCGGCATGGTCGCGGCCAAGGCACTTCGACAACGCCGCGACGGCCGCCTTGCTGGTGCAGTAGGCGGCATGCCCGGGTCCGGGATAAAGTCCCCAGCACGATGCGATGTTCACGATCGCGCCGCCGCCGTGGCCCTTCATATGGCCGATCGCCCTCCGGCACGTGTAGAATATCGATGTCAGGTTGATGTCGAACGTCCGCTCCCAATCCTCATCGGTCGTCTCGAGGATATTGCCCCTCGTGATAATCCCGGCATTGTTGACGAGCACGTCCAGCCGCCCTGTGGCCTGCACGGAGTACTCAATCAAATCTTCGCAATAAGCCTTGTTCCTGAGGTCGCCGGCCTTGCTCCAGATATTCTGTCCAGTTCGGTTGAGTTCGGCCTCGAGCCTGTCCAGGCCGACCTGGTCGGCGTCGCCCGCAACCACACGAAAGCCGTTCGCAATGAACAATCTGGAGATCGCTTGCCCGATACCTCCCGCCGCTCCTGTTATCACCGCAGTTTTCTTTTCAATGCCAGTCATAGCTCAAGCCATCTTTGAGAGGAGAAGTTCAGCTCATAATCACTGAACAGCTATCTAAGACCAGTGGGGCAGCCCTGCAAAAGTCTCACCCCCTCGTTGAGTTGCGCGAGCGCAGACATAACCCGGGCATGCTACGCTGCAGCCGCGTCGGACATGGGATTGGGCGGGGTCGCAGATCGCGAAGCATGGGCCGTACAGATCTCCTACGTTGCGCCGCAAATGGGTTGGGGATCGCAGCCATGGTCGGTCGAAAACGCAGGCTATCGCGTCGACTTGCAATGGTTTACCCGACATCTTGAGCCGGCTTGCTCTATTTGTCGCGCGGCGCGATTGTCGAAGTCTTTGGAGCTTGAGATGGTTCGCCGCTATTACGACCTGCCGTCCCTGACTGCTTTGGCTGTTTTTGAGGCGTCTGCCCGGCACCTGTCATTCAAATTGGCTGCTGCGGAACTGAACGTCACTCCCGGCGCCGTCAGCCGGCAGATCAAAGCGATCGAGGACGAACTGGGGGTACCGCTGTTTACCCGATTGGGAACCGGTGTGGCGCTGACAAGCGCCGGCGAAGACCTTTATGGTGTGTTGGCCAGCGGTTTTTCGCGGGCCGCAGACATCGTCCGAAATGTGAAACGCGGCGACCGTTCCAAGAACGTAACCCTGGCGTGCACGGACGCCTTCGCGTCAACGTGGCTGATCCCGCGGATGCCGGACTTTTGGACCCGGTACCAGGATATCGCCGTTGACCATCTTATCTCGGACAATCCTCGCGATTACCGCCGTGCCGAGGTCGAATTGCGCCTTCGTTACGGGTTCGGATCGTGGTCGAATGAAGATGCTGAGCTCCTTTTCGATGAAACGATCTACCCGGTATGCGGGCCCGGGTTCGCAAGCAAGCATCGCGATGCAACGACGGAATCGTTGGCCGACCTCCCCTTGCTGCATGTTGATTGGGTAGATCCCGACTGGGCCGGCTGGGACGAGGTCCTACGGCGCGCGGGAGTCTCGCATGGGCCGACCCGCGGTCGGCGCTTCGGCAAGTTCTTCGTGGCGCTTCAGGCCGCTCAAGCCGACCAAGGTGTGGCCGTTGGCTGGCACCGGCTTGTCAAGGCGCAGATTGATGAGGGGAAACTTGTCAGACTGACCGATCTCGAATTGCCAGCACCTGGCAGCTACTATCTCACCTGGTATCAAAATCGCACGCTTTCCCCCGCCGCCCAGAGCCTCCGTAGCTGGATCCGGGAAGTGGCGGCGCAAGAACGAGAAAGTTAGAGCTCTCTGCCTGCGCGCTTCTGCATCGCCCACAACTTCAGCGGCGCTCCAATCGACATCAGCGGTTCTGGATAAAGCTGAATCGGGGCTGGCTCTTTTAGGGCGTCTGCAACCATTGGCTCGTTGCTGCCAACGGCAAGATCGGCAGCCAGCATCCCGTAGAGGGTGCCCTGCACCGTTCCCAGGCCATTGCAGCATCCGGCTACGAAGACTCTGTCTTCAATTTCACCGAATGCGGGCGCGGAATTGAGGGAGAGACACAAGTGGCCTCCCCAGCGAAATTCCATCGGTGTTTCACCCAACATCGGGAAGCGCGCCCGGAACGATCGATCGTGCGCAGCGCCGATCCGACGGATCTGCTTCTCACTGGTTGACATGTCCGGATTATAGGTGAAGGTGTTGCGAACGACGATCCGGTCGCCGCTCCTCCGGATGGTTGAGCCCATCGGGTCAGCCGGGATCAAGCCCCAATGCGGTTTCCCGCCCAGAGCTGCCTGTTTACTCTTGGAGAGAGGCCTTGTCATGCTGGCGTAGGTGAACACGTGCAGCAGACGTTTTTTGAAGAAGCCAAAGCTTTCCAGATGACCGTTTACTGTCAGTATCAACCGCGGCGCGGTGATCTCGCCCTCAGCCGTCTTGGCAGTGTGCAGTTTGCCGGTCTGCAAAGATGTGATCGGTGAATTCTCGAATAGCTGCACACGCCTCGACAAGCCTTCGGCGAGTCCACGGATGAAGCCGGCCGGCTGTGCCATTACCGTTCCTGGCGTGAAGGTACCGCCGACGAAGAAACCGGTTCCTGTGATTTTCTTCAGCTGTGGCCCGTCGAGCCGCTCGAATGGCTCGCCTAACCCCGTCAGGTGCTTTTCGAATTCGCCCAGGGCGGCAACACCGTGTTCGGTTGCAGCTCCATGGTACTTGCCGGCCCGAACGAAGAATTTCTGCAACCCGTATTCGTCCGCCGCCGAAGCAGAGAATTCGATCGCGGCCCGGTTCATGCGGATGCGCTTGCGATCGTGGTCGTGGCTTCCCGCGTAATGCTCCCCGCCGAGCTCGTGCGGAAGATCGATCATGAAGCCGGAGTTGCGCCCGGCAGCGCCCCAACCTACGCGCTGAGCATCGACCACCACTATGCGCTCGTTAGGCACCAATTTTGAGAGGCGCCGCGCGGCCGCCAAGCCAGCAAACCCAGCTCCTACAATGAGCCAGTCCGCCTTGTGACGGCCGCGCAGCACCTCAGGTGCCTTGGGAGGCGGCAGAATACCGTACCAGCCGGGCATGGATGTGTCCGCAGGCGTGCGGACAGCCTCATAAACGCTCATCGATGCGACCAGGCTAGTCTACCGAACGCGAGACCTTAGGATCGGAGATGTCCGCCCAGATGGTCTTGAGTTCAGTATATTGGTCGTGGGCATGCAAAGACTTGTCTCGTCCCCCGAAGCCCGAAAGCTTGAAGCCGCCGAAGGGTGTCGAGACGTCTCCTTCGCCGTAGCAATTGATGGTCACCGTCCCGGCGCGAATATCCCTTGCGATGCGGTGCGCCTTGCCGAGATTGGCGGTAAAGATCGATGCTGCAAGCCCGTATTGCGTGTCGTTGGCGACCCGAAGCGCCTCGTCGGCGTTGGCGACTTTGATTACCGACAGCACTGGACCGAAAATTTCTTCTCGCGCAATCGCCATTTCGGGCGTGACATCGTCGAATACGGTAGGCTCGATGAAATAGCCTTTGCCGTACTTGTGGGCGTTGCCGCCCGTTACGATCCTGGCGCCTTCCGCCCGCCCCTTCTTGATGTAGCCCATGATCCGATCGAACTGCTCCTTCGACACAATGGCGCCAAGCCGATTGCCCGGATCCAGCGGCTCGCCCAAAGGCCATTCCTTTAGCTTATGGAGGACGGTTTCCACCAAGCGGTCCTTGATCTTCTCGTGCACGATCAGGCGGGAATTGGACGAGCAGTTCTCGCCCATGTTCCAGAAAACAGCCTGGGTGACATGCTGCGCTACAACATCGAGGTTCTCGGCGTCGTCCAGCACGATGCAAGGATTCTTCCCGCCGCATTCGAGCACGATGCGCTTGAGGTTAGACTTGGCGGAATATTCCAGGAATTTCCGGCCGACGTCAGTTGACCCGGTGAAGGCGACCATGTCGATATCGGGATGCACGCCGAGTGCCTTGCCGGTCACTTCGCCCGGACCGGTGACGATTTGCAGGACGCCTGACGGCAGCCCGGCCTCATGCGCCAGTTCGGCGATCCGCAACGTCGACATGTTGGTCTGCTCGGCCGGCTTGACGATGACCGAGTTCCCGGTCGCGAGCGCCGGCCCGATCTTCCAGGCCAGCATCAGGATCGGGAAATTCCAGGGCAAAACGCAGGCGACCACGCCCAGCGGCTGGCGCACGATCATCGACACGACATCGTCGCCCGAAGGTGACGTCTGGCCGTAGAGCTTATCGGTGGCTTCCGCATGCCATTCCAGGCAATGCAGAGCCTCGGGGATGTCTATGGTTTCGACGTCGTAGATCGGCTTGCCGCTTTCGAGCGTCTCAAGCACTGCAAGCTCATGGGCGTTTCGCTTCATCAGTTTCACGAGCCGCCGCAGAACGCGCTTGCGCTCGCTCGGATGCGCACGCGACCAGGCGCCCGATTCAAACGCCAGTCGCGCCTTCTCGACAGCGAGATCGACATCGGCCTGGCCGCAGGAAGCGATCCTGGCGATGACCTGCCCTGTCGCGGGATTGATGGTCTCGAAAGTATCCCCAGATTGTGCAGCCCGCGCCTTGCCGTCGATTACTGCGCTGGTCGGCAGTGGCAGGCTGTCGGCCAGGTTCTGGTACTCATCACGCGTTAATAGCGATGACATTCTCGGAAGCCCTCTTCTGGGATTTTGCAGTGATTGACGCGATGACTGTCTTAAGGGTGCGGATCTTCGACTCGAGTTCCCGCTTCTGTTCGTCGCCGAGTGCCCGCATCGGCAGGCGCACGGGCCCAGCCGGCAATCCAGCCAATTCGCACCCGAACTTGATGCTCTGGACGAATTTGCCGCCCTGTTCGAGAAGCCTCATCAGAGGCAGAAGCGCCGACATGATCTGCCGGCCCTTGGTGAAGTCCTTCTCGATCACGCAGGCTTCGTAGAGCGCGAGGTGCTCTGCCGGCAGGCAGTTGCCGGCGCCGCAGACCCACCCTTTTGCGCCCCAGGCGAAGAATTCGAGGGCCTGATCATCCATGCCGCAAAACAGATCGATGTGCGGATAGTCACGAGCCAAAGCGTGCAGCTGATTCATGCTGCCGCTGGATTCCTTGATGGCGCAGAAATTGGAGCTGCGACCGACCCGGTCCAGGAACTCGAGGTCCATCATCGTGCCTGTGCGTTCGGGATAGTTGTAGAGCATCACCGGCAGATTGGCTGCCTTGTCGATCGCAAGCGCATGATTGGCAAGTTCGAGCTGCGTGGGAACAGCGTAGTACGGCGAGCCGATCAGGATGCCGTCGTACTTCAGGTCCTTTGCAACTAGCGCATATTCGATGCAATCCTCGGTACGAATGGCGCCGACGCCAGCGATCAGGGGCATCTTCCCCTTCACCACGCTCCTGGCAAGCTTAAGCAGGCTGACACGCTCGTCGCGTGA
Source organism: Mesorhizobium sp. M0159 (assembly GCF_040322295.1). Taxonomy (NCBI): domain Bacteria; kingdom Pseudomonadati; phylum Pseudomonadota; class Alphaproteobacteria; order Hyphomicrobiales; family Phyllobacteriaceae; genus Mesorhizobium; species Mesorhizobium sp. M0159. The sequence continues at coordinate 18,155 of NZ_JAMYTF010000052.1, read as the reverse complement.
CTCGGCGTAGTACTCGCCTGTCGTGCCACCGACAATGATACCGTGGACGCCAGCTGCGACCAGGTGCTCGACCATGACGCAGAAGCCGTCACGGTCGATCGATCCGTCCGCATGAAAGGGCGTTGTGACGGGCGGAATAACGCCTTTGAATGACATCTGCCTGTCTCCAATTCGGGCTACAGGTCAGTGTTATATGCAAGCTGAGTAGCGGGAGCAGTCGAAATAAAGTCACTTGGCAGGCAACTTTTTTACGGTTCGGCCTATGATCGAGCATACCTAGGAGAATCGGCGTATCGCCGCGCCGCCTGACACGAGCAAGTCGCTCATCTGACGGCTAATATTCGTTGCTATCCTTGCCTAATCGGGGGTTATGAGGGTACATCGCCTTGTGTCGAGACTGTTGAGAAACTCCAGGAGGTCGCATCGGCAGCTCAAAGCTAGGGTTTCTGGCTGATATCTGGTCAGGGAGCACTCCGTATCATTCGGATTGCCTAAAGCCGCGGTCGAAGTACGGACCAGAGCCCGTTGAAGCTCCAGTCCCATCCCGCGGCGAAGCGCGAGCTCATAACATTTCATTGAAGTACCGACCAATTCGATGGGGTACCGACTCCGCGAGCGCTTAGCCGTTCGTCGACCACGGCGAACGGTGAAAGCCACAATTCCGCATGTCGTCACGTGCTCTCAGCCTTGTGAGAGGGTCAACGGCGGGGAAAATAAGGAACGGATTGCTCGGATTTGCGATTGGGCCCCGTCGGCCGCTCGATCGAAAGTGTGATCTGAGGTGGAAACTCTCCTGCGTGCAGGAGGAGGACCCTTTTATCCAGTTCCTTGTCTGCTTCCGTGAGACGATGGTTCAGGCGAAGATAGTCCGTCCAGGTCGGCGTGCGGAACGTCTCCGTCCATTGCATGGGCTCCTGCAGGTTGCGCTGCAGCGTCCAGTGCCGAGCACCGACGCGGCTGTTTACATGCCGGCGCTCGCGCATGAGGTCCAGGAAGGACTCGACATTTTCCGCGGCTACCAGATACTCAATCTTGACAACGATGGGACCGCTTCGTGGCTTGAGATCAAGCGCGACTGCCGGGGGGTTGAATTCCTCCGAAGGATCGGGCTCGGATTCGCGGCGCTCGCGAAGAGGAAACAAGGCCCCTGTCGCGGCGACCAGCAACAGAGCACCGGCGGAACCCTCCAGCGCCAAGGTCAGGGAATGGTTCTGCGCCACCGTGCCCCACACCCAACTGCCGGCCGCTATGCCGCCATCTATCAACGCATAATAGATCGAGATCGTGCGCCCCACGACCCAGCGCGGGCTCGCCAGCTGCACGCTCACGCCAAGCCCCGACCAGGCGGTGACCCAACCAGCGCCGCCCAGGGCGAGTGCAAATGCCGCCACTGCAAGCGAAGAGGTCAGCGCAAGGGAGAGGGAGCACGCCGCGCACGCGACACAGGAGAGGGTCATCAGCCGTTCTTGTGACAAGATCCGTCTGAAGAGGTTATTGGAGATGCCGGCGAACACAGCGCCTGTCCCGAAGCCGGCCATGAGCGCGCCGTAGGCGACGGGCCCTCCTCCCAGCTGATCGCGGACAATCAGGGGCAGCAGCGCGAGTATGGCGATGCTTGCCAGGCCAAAGAGGGTTCCACGGGTGATCGCCGCCTTGATTTCAGATGACATCGCCGTGAAGCGCAGCCCGTCATAGATCGCCGTCTTCATGGATTCACGCGGGAGCGGTGAGGAGCGAACCTTCCACTTGCATCGCCATATGGTGGCCAGAGGGACCAAATAGGTGAGCGTGGTTACGGCGAAAGCCGTCAGAAGCCCGAATGAGGCAACCACGATGCCGCCGAGCGCCGGGCCAACGGTCCGTACAGTGTTGAAGCCGACCGAGAGGAGGGTAACGGCAGCAGGAACATCGCGTCGGTCCACAATGTCGCCAACCGAGGCCTGCCAAGCGGGATCGTTGAGAGCGCCGCCGCATGCGATCAAGAAGCTAAAGCCGAGGATCATCCATGGGTCGACAAAGCCCAGCGCCACAACAGCGGTCAGCATCGCAGACGCCGCCGCCATAAGGCACCAGCCGGCGAACATGACCCTGCGACGGCTGAAATTGTCGGCGATGGCCCCGACGAAGACAGATAGAATAAACGCAGGTAGCGTCGATGAAGCCTGCACCAGCGCAACCATCAGATCGGATGTCGAGATCGTCGCCATCAGCCAGCTCATGGCAACAGTCTGCATCAGCCAACCAAGACTTGAGACCTGCGTGGCGAGCCAGATGAAGCGAAAGGTTCGATTCTTGAGCGGCGCAAACGTCGCTGGCGAAATTACATCCGCATCTGCGCCAGCCACTTCGCTCATCTCTGTGCCTTTGCCTTTCGTCTACCGGTCCGGTTGCCCCTTGCGTGTCGTCGAGCGGGATCAGCATGGTGACCGGGCAAGCTTTTCGGAGGCTCGGGCAAATTGGCGAGCGCCACTGGCACTTCCACCCGATCGGCCACCTCCGCGCACATGCGCGAGCGTATCCGACGGCCGTTCACGTATCTACCGATCCACCTCGGGGAGCCACTCGAACTAAAGTCAATCGGCAGGCTATTTTTTTGCATCTCTGCAAGGCTTCGATACGTGCTAATCGTCCCTAACCCTTTGATCGTGCGCTGCTAATCGGCAAGTCAAAAAAGGTGGCGACTAAAAGGGCCGCAGCCAAGTAATTTGCCTATTGGCAGAGGAACAAAATATGAGCGTCACAAACCGCGAACTTGAGAGCAGGCGCATAGCAGCGGTTCCCAGTGGTGTAGCCTGCGCGTTCCCAATTTTCGCTGATAGAGCTCTTAACGCAGAGCTTTGGGACGTTGACGGACGACGTTACATCGACTTCGTGGGTGGAATGGGTGCCCTCGCTGTTGGTCATTCGCATCCTGGAATCGTAGCAGCGGTTCGCGATCAGTTGAATCGCTTTACTCACACCTTTTTTGGAACTGCCCCTTATGAAGGCTATGTTGCCTTGGCCGAGCGACTAAATGCTCTTGCACCGATGGCTCCAGCCAAGACCCTGCTCGTTACAACCGGCGCGGAAGCAGTCGAGAACGCAGTTAAGATCGCTCGTTACCACACGGGCCGCCGGGGAATTATTGTCTTTAGCGGAAGCTTTCATGGCCGAACGCTCCTGACACTAGGAATGACAGCACAGGTAAACCCTTACAAAATGGGTTTTGGTCCATTTCCAGGAGATATTTATCGTGTTCCGTTCCCGTACGCTTATCGCGGAATCAGCACGGAAGACGCCCTGTCAGCCCTCCATGCTCTGTTTGAAACAGAACTCAATGCATCAGAAGTAGCCGCTATTGTTATTGAGCCGGTGCAGGGCGAAGGTGGTTTCCTGCCGGCATCCTCTGAATTCCTTAAAGCCCTTAGACAGATCTGCGACACTCACGGCATAGTGTTGGTCGCTGATGAGGTCCAGTCGGGTTTCGGACGGACGGGCAGACTTTTCGCCATAGAAAACTTTGACGTTCAGCCGGATTTGATAGCTGCCGCCAAGAGCCTTGCGGGTGGCCTGCCACTTGCAGCCGTGATCGGCAAGGCCGAGATCATGGACTCGGTTCACCGCGGGGGGCTCGGGGGCACTTACGGGGGTAATCCATTGGCATGCGCAGCCGCACTGGCAGTCCTAGACGTTCTTGAGAACGAAGGATTGCTCACTCGGGCGGAAGAAATCGGTGCGCGCCTACAAGCGGATTTGAGCGCCTCCGAATTTAGAAGCAAACATGCAGAGATCGGCGAGATCCGTAGGCTCGGCGCAATGATTGGCATAGAATTGGTTACGGATAGCGTCAGCCGCGAGCCAGCGACAGATGTCACCACGAGAATCATCCAAGAAGCCGCTCAAAACGGCCTGCTACTGGCCTCGGCAGGACGCTTTCACAACGTGATCCGCTTCCTTGTGCCACTCACAACTTCGAACGAGATTCTGGACGAAGCCATATCCATCCTTGGTCGATCAATGGAAAATGTGTCTAAACTCCGAGCCTAGCACGGAAGGCGGAGCACTCGCAGGGTAAGGCCAATCGAACTGCTGGCCGCCTGGGAAACATTGATCTGGCGGCAGGGTCAGACGGCCGTCTTTCGGCAGACACAGTAAAGCTGCTGCGCCGATTTCGGAGCGTCCCTGTCGTGGGGAAGCACGCCTTGCTGGTCGGACACCCAAAGTTGTGTACTTGAAGGCCAATGTTGAGCTCCTGCGGCCTCGACCCAAGGTACGTCTCCTGAAAGTACGTCCCTATTTGGGGCAACGTAAGTTTGCTACTCGGTGCCGTCGGCGCCGAGCGACAATTAAGAGGTTTCGCGGCTGGCTCAGGCTTGCCGCAAAAATCAAACGAATCGTACATTAAGCGTGATACGAAAAAATGAGTATGGTTGCAGAACCCGAGATGAAAGATCAGGTGCCGGCAGAGCCGCGTCGCGGTCGCCGCCGACCGCTACCGGACAAGGTCAAGAACATCGTATGGGGCCGCGCTGCGGGACGGTGCCAGTATGCGGGATGCAATGCCCTGCTGATAGGCGATGAGGTGTCGGGAGCAGGGGACGCTAACGCGGCCTATATCGGGCACATCATTGCGGACTCCAAGGAGGGGCCGCGAGGCGATCCGATTCTATCACCCAAACTTGCCCAGGAGCCGGATAACCTGATGCTCGTCTGCGACCGTCACCACCGCGTTTTCGATCGCGAGATGGTTGCTGAGCATCCCGCCGATGTCTTGATGGCAATGAAGCGTCGCCACGAAGACCGAATCCGGACGGTCACAGCCATCGACGAGGATCTCGGCAGCCACGTCATTCGATACGCTGCGAGGATCGGGACCAACGAATCGCCCGTGGCTATGGGTGACCTCAAATGGTCAATGATCCCAGATCGCTATCCGCTTGACGGCGGTTGGATCGATCTCGATCTCGCGACGCTCGACCTGCCGGATCACGACCCTGATTTCTGGCGCGTCCAAATCCGCAATCTGCGCACCGGCTTCGCCGAGAAAGTCCGCGGACGGATGGAGCGGCAGGAAATCCGTCGCTTGACAGTATTCGGATTGGCGCCGATCCCGCTCCTGTTCGAGCTGGGCCGTCTGATCTCCGACATCGCGACTGCAGACGTCCGGCAGTTGCTGCGCAGCCCCAAGGGCTGGAAGTGGGACCCTGAGGCTCCGCCGCTCCGCTTCAAGGTCCTGCGACGATGCGGGCTGGCCGGCCAGGTCGCGCTGAAGCTGGAGATCAGCGCACGCCTGGCAGACGAGCGGATCCACGCGGTCCTTGGCACCGATGTAGCGATCTGGTCCATCGCGGCCGACGGAGCCCATAACGATATCATGCGCAGCCAGGCCGATATCGTCGAGTTCGCGCGTCTTTTTAGAACAACGCTGGACGCCATCAAGGTAGCCCACGGCGAGAACACGATCGTGCACGTGTTTCCCGCCATTCCGGTTTCCGTCGCCATCGAGTCCGGTCGCTCCTGGCAGCCGAAGGCGCACCCCGCTCTCAAGATCTACGACCAAAACAAGAAGCTGGGCGGCTTCATTTTCGCCCATGAACTTGAACACGCCAGCTAACGAGGAGTTTTTCATGAACGTGCATATGAGCCAGACGATCACTCAAGAGGCCCACGAAGTTCTCGAAGACCTCGGCAAAGAACTTGAGATTCCCGAGCGTCGATACGAACAGGCGGCGACGAGCTACAAGTCGTTGGGCGACTGGCTCAATCGACCGGAGTCGACAATTCGGCAATACGGGCCCCAAGTCCACGTCCAGGGGTCGTTCGGTCTCAGTACCGTCACGCCGCCACTCACCGCGGACGAACACTACGACATCGATGCCGTCTGTGAGTTTCACCGTCTGACGAAGAACGAGACCACGCAGGCCAATCTGAAGCGCCTGCTCGAAACCGAAATGAGACTATACGCGCGCAGCAAAAACATGATCAAGCCACTGGAGGAGCATCGCCGCTGCTGGAGGCAGCCGTACGCCGACGAAGCTCAATTCCATATGGACGTCACGCCCGGAATTCCGAGCGGCGGCGAACTGACCCAACTCCTGAAAACGCGCGGCTTCGATGCTTCGCTCGCCGAGACCGCGATCTCGATCACCGACAACCGGCACCCACACTACCAGATTATCGCGGCCGACTGGCAGCGGTCAAATCCACGCGGCTATCTGAAATGGTTTCTGACACGCCTGGCGAAAGCCTACGATAAGCGCAAGCAAGAGCTTCTTCAGAAAGGCGTGAGGGCCGGCACCGAACCGATTCCGGACTACCGGATCCGCACCCCGCTGCAGTACGCAATCATGATCCTGAAGCGCCATCGAGACATCATGTACACCGACCGCAGCGACGACAAGCCGATCTCGATCATCCTGACGACGCTCGCCGCCCACTCCTACGACGGAGAGGAGAAGATCGCCGAGGCGCTGTTCGTGATCCTGACGAAGATGGACAGCTTCATTGGTACCGCGGCGGACGGCAGCCGTCTCATCGCCAATCCCAGCGATCCGCTGGAGAACTTCGCCGACAAGTGGAAGGAGCATCCAGAGCGGGAGAAAGAATTCCACAACTGGCTGCGAAAGGCCCGCGCCGACTTCACAGCGTTGGCGCAGCTGTCGAACAAGGAACTGATCACCGAGCAACTTGCCAAGGACGTTGGTGCCGGCATTGCGGACCAGACGCGGCGACGTTCGGCCGCTCGGCTCAGTACACCGGCCCTGCTGACCGCCGGTCTCGTCCGCAGCGAGGCGCAGGCGCGGAATTCGGCCGTCCGTATGGAGGGAGATCGCCGGAATGCCTGAGGGTGTCGACCCTCTCGCTCAGCGCTTCAACTCAGCTGTCAGCGTCGTTGAATTATGCTGGCAGCAAGCTGGCTTGCGCCCGCTAAGGCTCGACGCCAGACAACTCGCTAGCTACGGAGGGCGCTTCCCCGAAATCGGCTGGCGATTCGACTGCGACTTTTCCGATCGCCGACGCCGGCTCGACGTTTTGGTGACCGCGGCCTTTCCTTTTGCGCCCGCGCGGATCGCGCTGGTCGATCGTCCTTCCTTTTTGACTTGGCCCCATGTCGAAAGCGACGGCGCGCTCTGTCTGGTGCCGGATCACGCCACGTTTCCCATCGACGATCCATATGCTGGCATCGGCGAACTGCTTGAGATGACGTTCGATCTGATCGAAGCGCTGATCCGCGGCGAACGCGATGCCGACTTCCAAAGCGAGTTTCTCACATATTGGCATCATGCAGGGCGCGGACGGGCCCGGACCATCCTGTCGCTGATCGAACCCGCGCCGCCATCGCGGACCGTCAGTATCTGGGAAGGAGCAAGAAGAACTATCATCGCCGACAATGACGGCACGTTGCGCGATTGGCTTCGCAATTTCGCTCCGGCAATCCCCGCAGCCGAGCTCCGCTTCAATAGCGGCTTGCTGGTCTGGATGGACGTCGTCCCGCTGCCCTCGGAATACCCCTCCTCGGCGAAGGACGTCTACGATATCGCTGCCCGCGCCGGCGTCGCCGCCCATCTCGACGAACTTGCCCGCGAGATGCGTCAACGGCTGATCGTGATGCTGGGCGCGAGTACTGAGAACGGGCCCGCGCTCGCAACTACGGTCGTCAATCGACCGAAGCTCGTTCGTGGATCGGATCCGCTGATCGCCGGGTTTCGCCCTTCGCGTGTGCCCGAGAATGTGTTACACGCCCGACTGTTCGGAGGAAATGCCGCCGACCGCACGTCGGTCGAACGCGTCGATCCGACATGGGTCCATGGGCGCGACCGCGATCCGCGGATTCTCACGCTGCGTGGGGCGATCGTCGCCGTTCTCGGATGCGGATCAGTCGGCGGTCCGGTTGCGATGACGCTGGCTCGAGCCGGCGTCGGGAAGCTCATCCTCGTCGACAATCAGACCTTCACGGGGGCCAATGTCGGCAGACACCCTCTCGGAGTCGGCTCGATCGGCGCAGCCAAAACAATCGAACTCGCGAAGCGCATCCGCTCGGACCTGCCGCACGTCCAGGTGGGGTTTCATAACTCACTCGTGCAGAACGTTTTGCTTGGCGCCGATGGTCCCCTCGCCGGTGTCGACCTCATCGTCTCGGCACTCGGCGATTGGCCGAGCGAATCCCTTCTCGACGAATGGCAGGCTGTCCAAACGCGACGCTTTCCGATCGTTTACGGTTGGGCGGAACCGCATGCCGCTGCCGGGCACGCGATCATCGTCTCCGGCGGCGGCGACCGCCTGCGCGACGGACTGGATGCCACTGGATCGCCGCACCTCGTCGCCACGCGCTGGGCACAGGAAACCCGGCGGTACGAGCCTGCCTGCGGGGCGGCATTCGACCCCTACGGCCCTGTCGAGTTAGGCTTCATCACCTCGATGGTGGCGCAGACCGCACTCGACGCCCTTCTCGGTGAGGCGGCATCGGCCACACATCGCATCTGGCTCGCGCGCCGCGCCTTCGTGGAAGCTGCGGGCGGCACATGGAGCGACGAACTGCGAGCCATCGCTCCGCATGCGCTCGACGGCGCGACCATGATCGAAAGACGATGGAGCCCGGCCGTGAAGGAGCTGGCTGCGTGATCTCCTTCGACATCGGACAATCGGAACAATCGCTCGCGTTCAGTGACAGCATTCTGGAGCACTTCAACCAACACCGTCAAACCCGCTTTTGGCACAAGGAGGCCGGTGGACTTCTATTTGCACGATTTCAGCTTCCAGTGATCGACATCGACGTTGCTACCGGCCCGAGGCGCGGAGATCGACGGACCCGCTATTCTTATCGGCCCGACGAGCGGGCCGAACAGCGTGAGATCAATGACATGTTTTCGCGCAGGCTGCATTTTGTAGGCTGCTGGCATACGCACCCGGAGGATATCGCATCGCCTTCGTGTATCGACCGCCGAAACATCGCCGATTGCGTTCGCCGCTCCCACCACGCGCTGAATGGCTTTATCATGGTGATCGTGGGCAGGAACCCAGTTCCGGACGGAATGTACGTTTCTGTGTGCGACAAATCTTCCGTCTATGAGTTGGCATTTTCGCGGAACGCCGCGTCGACCGATTCTTCATTGACTTCATCTATCCGCAGCTTGGCGCATCTTGAATGAAGCTCGGCAGATCTTCGAATGCCAGAAGGCAGAGATATAAACTGAACGACAACGATCTCAACCAAGAGCAATGGCCGTTCGTCACTGGCGCGTGTGTTCTTGCGAGGCTCAGTAGCGTATTTTTCCCGGTGCCGCGCGGGCCGACCATAAGGGCCAGTGTTCCCTTCGGACAAGAGCTTCCGTGCACTAACCATGCCCTCCAATAGCATCTGGCGAAAAACTCGTACCGGGAGGTGGCCACGAATCGGCGTCAGGACACTCTTGTTCGAACACGGTGATCACGTCGCAATCCGTAGAGCGATTTGAGGCCGACAACCTGGACGCCCGAGCCTACGACAAGATCAGCTCAGAACATCAGCAGCAAGCAAAAAGCGGAAGTGGGACGGGCGCTAAGCAGCCCCCGCCCGACGCGACGTCAGGTCCGAGGCCTTCCGAGTGCTCACCTAGCCTAGCGCGTAGCCCTGCGAGTCTGCGAGTCGGCGATCGGGGTCTGCTGGTCGCATCGGTAAAGCCGACGGCGTTGGCGGCTGATGCACGCATCCAAATCGCGGTGTCGGCCGAATTGAGAAACTGACCCCCTGACGAAATGAAGAACTGACCCCCTCGGTTATGAGAGGAGGCATGGATGACGATTGGGATTTCGGCGATTCCTGCATTGTCGAGAACGATGCAGGGAGAGGAGATGCTTCAGCCTGAAGAGGTGGCAGCAACCCACGCATGCCGAGCAGGTGGGGGAAATGACCGGTCACCCCGGGTGGCGGCGTTTGCAAAAAGGCAACAGTTCCACGTGCGCTGCCCTCATCGCCCTGCCGGGCATGTCCGGCGAAGGTTTGTGATGAATCGAAATGCCGCAGGCGCATGCCCGTAAGAAAGCGGTTTTGCGCCCACCTTCTGGTTGTCGAGACCCTGAAGGGACCGAGCATGCGCTTGACGCCTAGGCATTCTTGGACAGCTGGTTGAACCGATCAATCGGGGTGGCTTCCATGTGTGTGGATAGACATGATGGAGATGCCTACGACAAGTCGCTCCAGAATTGGATCGCCTGAAGGTGCTGGTTTACGCGCGCTCAGTGGCTGCGACAGCCTTCGCAGCCTGGCAGGCGTTTGACCCCGATGCCGGCCGGCGGCGCCCCTCGCCGCCATGCTGCGGCTGATCGATTTGACCGTTTAGGCCATCTGATATCTACCTTAAGCGGTTGCCGAGATTCAGTCAGGCATTTGGAAGGGCGTCGGATCGCGAAAGCGGCGGAGCACGTTCTCAGAAATGTGTGCGACATTGTTGGCATAGCCGGCGTGCGGAAGGCTACTGCCCCAAGCTATCGATCCGACAGAAAAGACCGCGCCGCCTGCGGGTGTCTCGAAAAATGTCATATCGGCACGAACGGGCTCCCTTGGGGCATCATTCCACAATCCCGTGAAGAAGTCGGATCCACCCAGTACGCGCATGTATGAGCTGCCATGCCCCTCGGACGCGGCTACCACTAGCGCATGACGCGGTGTACCGAGCGCTTCGTCGATTGCATCGATCTCAATACCCGCCGCTCCGCCCATGAAACCAAAATCACCAATAATGCGCTCGCTGATACCCTCGAAGATGAAGCTCGCGCGGCGATCCTCGCTTGCTGCCAGCCGACGATAATAACTGCAACGATCGAAAGCCTCTGTCCGATATCCGACGCCAACGAGCGACTGTTCGGGTCTCCCCAGATCCCTCCATGCACCGCAGAGCCGGCCGGTGAAGCTGCTGTGGGCTTCGCCGACACCATAGCTGCCGTTTCTTGAATGACGCCGCCTCAACTCGACCAAGCCCTGCCGTTGTGGATGGAAATCGATCGCATGATAAAATCCATTGCCGCCGAGATACATGAGCCGCCCACCCCGAGCGAGAAAGCCGTCGAGGGCCTGCAACATCGGTACCGACCAGTACTCCGGATGACTCCCGGTTACCAGTACGCCGCAGCCATCCAGTGCCGCCAAGCCCTCGCGGTCGAGGTCTTCGTCCGTCAGTACTTGGTGATCCGGGACTACGCGGGCTAGCCAGCCGAGAAGACAAAGATCAATCTGAAAGTTCCAGAGCCAGCCTCCGGGCTGCCGGTTTAGCACCGGCCGTCGAAGTGATCCAATGGACCGCTGACTGCCGTCGTCATGCGGATCATAGAGCGACTTGCCGAGGCCCGGGAGTTCAACAGCCATAAGGTCGAGCGGCGTGTAGAAGCAGGCAAGGCAACCGAGATAATACTCAACCGTCTGCCGCTGGAAGCCCAAGTTTACGTATGCCGCGTAGGTTGCGGTCGGCGCCAGGAAGGCAACGTCGCTGGAACTTTTAATAGCCTGCCGCACGTAGAACGGGACGTAGAACTCAGCATCCGCGCCGCGCAGACGGGCCGCGTAGCAGCCGCTGGGCCAGTCGATCGGCACGGTAAGCCGCAGGTCTTCCTGCCAACCGAGACTTTCAATATCATCATGATGGAAGTGAATAGCACCGTACTGTTCAGGCGCGAGGCGCCAATCCATGGTTGAACTGTCCCAGTTCGATCCCTGGACAGCGCGAGTGGGCTGATTAATGCAGACACCGTCGTGGCCAGAGCCCGAATGATCTCGGACGATGTCTGCCGCCGGCTCGCTGATTAAATCCCAATCGGCCACGCAGGGCCAATCCACAGGTTCCGTCGGCTTGCGTGTAGCCAGACTGCTGAGTTGTTCGAGCGAGAGTGCCTCAGCCAGGATGCGGGGACGCTCGATTTTGCCGTTGAAGTGATGGCAAGGAAATCCGCCGTCACCCCGTTGGGCTGCCATCACAAGGCGGCCGTCGCTGCGTGCTGGCGGTTCCACGTTATCCACAGCCAGCCAGCTCGCGCCGGCATGGTCGTGCATCCCGGAGGCGAGACGATACACCATAACGAGCAAGTGACGGCGTTTGGGATCATAGCTCAGAGCGACAAAGCTCCAGCGTCGGAGAGACAGAGGTCGATCCAGGCGATAGACCCGCAGCCCTTCAGGATCCCCGATCATCGCCGTCAGGCAGCCCGCTGAATCGAGCCGCAATGCTACTCCCCCGCGGCCGTCTTCGGTCAGCGTACTAAGCAGGCAACGCGGTTGGCTGGCGACAAGGGTCGGCATAATATTTAGGCAAACGGTTATCGGCCCAAGGTATGCCAAGCGCTGCGATCCCTCTACCTCGATGTGGGAACCTGCACGGATGGGTTGCTCCCGTCCGGGATAACGCCCGGCCTCCGGCGCTGCCATGACGCATGGCTGGAAAGGTGGCATCTCCGGTCCGGCATCGCAGCCGAGCAACCGCACGAAATCGCAGTCGAAGCTGTTGAGTTTCAGACAGCTCACAGCGAAAGCGATGTTCTCGCCGGGTTTCACGCTGTCGCGGTCAGCATAGGCGAGAATAACTGGGCGGTCAGGCATCGTCCTCACCCTCCTGCAGTGGGAGCGCACCGATGAGATGCCCCCAACGCTGCTTGAAAACCCAGCGCTCAACATCCTCGCGCGATTGAAAACGCCCCGGCGCGGTTTCCGCGACCCGCATGGGCAAGTCCAGCGACCAACGCAAGGCGCGCCACTCGCTGTAGGGCTTAGTCATGACGGTGAACCATTTGCCGGCCACAGGCTGGGAACGCATAACGTCCAGAATGAAGCGCAGCTCAGCGCTATGGCGGCCGAAAGGCGCGGCAAGGAACTCGCGGACTAGGTCAGAACGAGCGGCAAATCCCGCCAAGGCAGTGCGGGCGGCCGCCGCACCGGCACTCTCAGGCGAGCTTTCCGATTGAGACTTCACGAACTCAGTGCTCGGACGGTCGGTCGTCATAGCGGGCCACCGGGCATAGCGTGCCAATCCTTCGCCTGTGCATTGTCACCCCTCGATACCGACACAATTTCCCCGATGAATCCTTCGCGGCAAATCAGCACCATGGTCTAGCCCGCTGAAGAGCTCCTCGTTTTCTTGTTGCAATGGTCGCCCAACCTGTCGGGAGGATGATCGCCTTGATAGCGGCTCTCGCCGTACGTGGTAGCACCTGAGGCGCCAAACACCATCGCCATCAAACTGCAAAAAAATCACCCCTCGCTTGAGTCGACAGACGAGGCCGGAGCACCTTTAAAGCCCCCCCCATCGCACGCCGGGGACGCGATCGTCAGCTTCTCAGCCGGCGCCGCATAAAGGCGATCAGCCTGCCGCCTCGATGCTTTTTCGTCGGCAATTCGGTATTTAGCTGGCAGCAAGCCTACCCGGCTTCGCTTGGACGGCTCTTTGCCCTTGTCATACGCAGGTTCCAATAACATGGGGCTTCGTCGTGCCCGAAGAGCTCCGCAACTATACCAGCAGTTGTCTCATGCGGTCTGACGGAGCCAAACCTTACCTAGGTCAATCTCGAATGTTGGGTGCATCGTGTAGCCCCTAACGTTCTTTGTCGAATGGTTAAACAGGGAAAGCCAATAAGGCTGAATGATGACGCCGGAATCCTGCAGGACTGTTTCAATATCCTGCATGAGCGCCTTGCGTTTTTGTGGATCTGGAACCGTCAACGCCTCGTCGAGTTTCTTATCGAATTCCGGGTTTGACCATGCCGCCTCATTCCATGCTGCGCCGCTGCGATAGGCAAGCGCCAAGACTTGTACGCCCAACGGCCGCATATTCCAGTTGGTTGTCGAAAGCGGATATTTCAACCAATCGTTCCAAAAAGTGCTACTGGGTATAACCGTACGCTTCACCTTGAATCCGGCCTCGCGCAACTGCGCGGCAATCGCATCGCCCGTGTCCTTATGCCAATCCTCATCATTACTTATGATGTCGTGTTCAAAATCCATCTGACCCGCTTCGGCCATGAGGCGCTTGGCAGCCTCAATATTCCGTTTCTTTTCCGGGACAGGGTAAAATTCGGGGTGTAATGGCGCAACATGATGGTTCGCGGCAATGGTGCCGTAGCCATTGGCGGCAATTTGCAGCACAGCGCCATTGTCGACAGCCAACTGCAGTGCATTTCGCACCCGCTTGTCGTCGTACGGCTTTGTAGTGACGTGGGCACGACACACTAGCGTCGTCGACGTTTTCGCCTCAGACTTCACCAAACCTAGGTCATCAAATGAACTGACATTGTTTGCGAACGTCTGATAGTTCGCATCCACTTCGCCTGATTCAAAAGCGCTCAGAAGCGCGGACGGATCGCTGCCGTAGTCAATGAATTGCACTTCGTCAAGGTAGGCTTCACCGCCCCACCAGCTTCCATTTGTTCGACGCTTCAGGACGGCCTTTTGACCCACATCCCATGACACTAATTCAAACGGCCCGGTTCCGACGGGATGTGCGACGAGGTCCGACCCATTCTTTTCATAGTCACGGTGAACGATCAGCGCGGGATAGTCCGCAACCCCCGGAATGATCGTGATATCGGGTTTGGGCAAACGAAGTTTAACCGTGTGATCGTCAACCTTTGTTATGGCACCTTCTAGTGCCTTGCCTGTCTTTTCATCAACGAGCGTGGCCATGCGCGCAGCCATTGAGTTCCCGGGAACGTCCCTTTCACACCAGCGCAGCAGGTTAAACACCACGTCATCTGCGGTGAAATCGTCGCCATTGTTCCACTTGACGCCCTTGCGCAGTTTCAGGACATATTCGGTCGCGTCGTCATTCGTTTCCCAACTTTCAAGAAGTCTTGGTTCAAAGGTGTATTCAGTTGTATACTTGACCAAAGGCTCCAGAAATTGACGGTAAATATTTGCTAAATCCGGAAGATCATTTAGGCGCGGGTCCTTCTGACCACTGACCTGCATAGCAATTCGCAAAGTTCCGCCTTTCTTAGGCAGTTCTGCGGCCTGTGCCGGCGGCATTGCATCCAGCATCGAGTACGCCATGGCTGTCGACGCCCCGAAAGCGGTAGCGAGCGCCAAGAACTCGCGCCGGTCCATCCCGCCCTTTTTTGCTTCCACGGCGAGACTGTCGAAGAGCTTAGGCATAGGCTTGCCATGCTTGGTAAAATACCTCATCTGAACCTCCCACAATTGCTTGCCGATTCCAGTTTTGTACCATCGCAGAAGGCACCGATATTCGGCACGGTAAGAGCGCTGGGCTTCCGCCGGAATGCTCAATTCACGCAGGCAGCAGGCTACAAAAAAGGGCGCATCTCGGCACGCGAATAAAAATCAATCGGCAGGCAATTTTTTTGCTAATAGCATCGTACTGGTTAGGCATGCGGCGCCAAGTCAAGGTTGAGCCGTCCCTGGTCGATCCCTATTCGCCGCAGTACCGCCCGGTGGATGTGAAAACGCTTTACGAGCCAGAAGCGGCGGGCATTCCTAGCGGCCAGCAAGCAGCTGAAGCAACCGCCATCGAGAAAGACATCCGCGACTTCTATGCAACTTCGGCCTTAAGGTCGTGTGGGAACATGAAGTTAGAGCAGCGTATTCGCGATCTCCTCGGAAACAGGCCTGACACATCGAGCAGATTCGTGGCATCCACGCCTGAGAAATTGTGCGGCAGATTCGCCGAGAAGACTGAATTGCTTCTGGCAGGGCTGTTCGTGTCCCGCACCTCCAGCACTGGGAAGATGTCGGTTGTCGCAATTGTAAGGCGCCGCGCAGCCGACAGTGCCGCGCGGAGGGCTCCGATGATCCCCAATTGCTGGCGAGCGGGCGCTCCTGATCCCGCGATACGGTGGCGTTCTATGCCGCCGGTCCGAGGCCCTTGAAGGCGACTTCCCCTTATGGAAGACTTAGCTTGGCAGTGCGGCCACCGTCGACGACAAAGATCTGGCCAGTGACGAATGCTGCCTCGTCGCAGGCAATCCATGCTACCATGGACGCGACTTCTTCAACACGCCCGATTCGGCCCAACGGATGAATAGCACCCCGACCTGCTCGGGCAATGCGGCGACAAAATTGGCGTTGAGATCCGTATCAATCCAGCCAGGCGCCACGCCATTGCAACGCACCCCGTCTGGCCCGCCGTCGACCGCCACGCCACGCGTCAGGCCATGCAGCCCTGCCTTCGAGGCACAATAGGCCGCGTGCCCTGAGTTGGACGCTAATCCCTCTATCGAGCCGATATTGACGATGGCGCCGCGGCTTCTGCGAAAATGAGGCATGGCGCGACGGATCAGCAGGAAACGAGCATCAAGTTTGAGCGCCAGCGTGCGTCGCCACTCGTCCAGCCCCGTCTCATCTACTTTGGCTTCAACATGGGCCCGGCGTTGTTGACGAGGATATCGAGCCGGCCGGCTTGTTGAACGACGTCGTCAATGATGATGGCCGGAACGTCGGGGTCGCAAAGCTCTGCGACTATCGATTCTATGCGGCCGCCTCCTCAAGCTGAGCCGCAAAGACACTGGTTCCCCCGCCAGCAAGCCTGTCGGCGATTGCCGGCTGGCGCCCGTCACAGGGCGACCTTCCCCGCGAAGCGGGTCATGCTACAGCCTTTCCGCCGTTCACTTCGACAAGCGCGCCGCACATGCAACGCGCCGCATCGGACGCCAACAACAGGACAACATCAGCGATGTCTTCCGGCCGCGCGACGCGACCAAGCGGCACCGAGCCGTCCAGATCGGCCACCGCCGTATTCCGGTCCAGCCCGCGTACGGCGAAGCCCATGCGCAGCATCGGGGTGTCGCATTCGTTGCGGCAGACCGTGTTGACCCGGACATCTTCTCCCGCGTGGTCGCGGCCTATCCACTGCCTCAGCGACGCGAGCGCTGTCTTTGGCGGTGAAGTCGGCATCGCCCAGTGCGGCAAGATAGTTAGTTGCGTTTCTTCTTCGGATGGCTCCGACGCCTTGTAGCCAGCCACCTCAAGCCTGTGGTACGCGACACCAAGGACAAATTTCTCAATCAGAGCTGACGGCTCTGTGGGCCTGATCTGACGGCGATGGGCAACATCGCACGAGGCCGCCGCCTCGGCTGCGGCCGGCGCGTCATTCGATGTCCGAAGTTTCAATCTTAATCGTGATGTGAGCATCTGCACTGAAGCCTCTTTCTCTGTTGAGTGCGCGAGTGGTGTCCGCGACCTGCCCTATGAGACCCGAAGGAGCATCGATTCGGTGCCGGGCGCCGGTTTCGTCCAGCAGTTCGATGGGACCCCGTTATTGCAATGTTCTGGTACGTGCAGGCCGCAGGTCGGTGAAATACAAGAGGTGGCGTGACGCCCAAAAGGGGAGCCAGCCTTGCTGGCCTTGGCGCGTCACAATAATCCATTTCGTTCATGAACACCAAGATTCAAAAGTCGTGCCAACGGAGCGGAAGGCGCGTCAGAAAAAATGTTCTACATATTATTCAGAAGGTTTAAATGAGAGGCCATCAGCAACGAAGCCGAACGCCCATCGTCACGGACTTGACAAAGCCGACATTGCGTCAGTGCCCGGTGTTCCCGTAACTATTGGCAAGCTTCGTACCGCGAGGGGAAGCGGAATCCCCGTCATTCAAGCGCAATCCTATCCCATGTCCGACCGCGGTTTCAATAGTGACCCATTCTGGCCGATCCATATAAAGGCGTTGAGCCCTTCTTTGAACTCACTGAGTGGTTCCCAGATGGGCTGAATCGTTGGCTACTTTGGCATGCCTCGTCCCCTCTGAGTCTCAAAACCAGAGCCGCCGTCGTATGGCCATGCGCCCGCGTCTTTTCCATTCCCAGACAGTTTCGCCGAACAGCCCTGCCGTATGCGCGGGGAAGGGTCGCCCGCCGTTGTGGCTGTCCGGGGACGTCAAACTATGGTGGTTTCAAGTGATGGCATCGGACATTCTGTCAGTCTTGTCGGGTCCGCGACAAAGGCTTGTTGCCAAACTCCTTAGTTTGCCTCAGGCCAAATAGCTGGAAAGAGCCACGAAAAATGTTTTCTTCGCCTCGTTCGGCCAATTGGCACGAGTTTTGAAGCCGGTTGCGAGGCGGCATCAGGTGCCGACCGACCCCGCCGATGACCATCTGGCCCCACACGGAGGAACTGGCATGAACACCCCCGATCAGCAGAAGGCACTGGAGCAGGCCGCACGAGAGCGCATCAAGGATTCCCACGCCCTCGACGGCGACGTCGGTCGCT
>NZ_JAMYTF010000051.1:0-34681 GCF_040322295.1 Mesorhizobium sp. M0159 | reverse complement strand
CTTTCCCGGCCTTCAAAAAAGCCCCATTAACTCACCAACCAGGATTTCGCTTCCCGTGCAAAGCCCTCCTTGTGGGAGAAGGTGGCCGAGCGAAGCTCGGTCGGATGAGGGGTGTTCCAGCTTGGCACCGACGGCAATCCGTCCAACACCCCTCAACCGTCTCGGCGCTGCGCGCCGATCCACCTTCTCCCACAAGGGGAGAAGGAAAGAAGGGGTCACCCCTTCGGCGCGGGCGCCGGCACGGGCTTTACGTTCGGGGTTTCCTGCGCTGTGTTGGATTCGATCGGCGGCAGGCCTTTCATCAGCTTTTGCTGCAAGGCGGCAAGCACGTCCGGGTCCGGCTTCAGGTCGCGGGCCTGGTTCCACTGGAAGGTGGCTTCCAGCTTGCGGCCGACGCGCCAGTAGACGTCGCCGAGGTGATCGTTGAGCACCGGATCCTCCGGCTTCAACGAAACGGCGCGTTCCATTTCGCGCACCGCATCGTCGAACTGGCCAAGGCGGTAATAGGCCCAGCCCAGCGAATCAACGATGTAGCCGTCGCTCGGCCTCAGGTCGACGGCCTTCTGGATCATCGCGAGGCCTTCCTTGAGGTTCATGTTCTTGTCGACCCAGGAATAGCCGAGATAGTTCAGAACCTGCGGCTGGTCGGGGTAGAGCTCCAGCGCCTTGCGGAAATTCGGCTCGGCCTTCGGCCATTCCTTCAGTCGCTCATAGGCGATGCCGCGCTGGTAGAAAATGTTCCAGTTGGCGGCGGTCGGCGTCTTCAGCACCTCGACTGCCTTGTCGTAAAGATTGGCGGCGGAGCGGAAATCCTCCTTCGAGGAATAGACGCCGCCGAGCGCCAGATAGGCGCGCATGTCGTCTGGATGCGCATCGACGATGGCCTTGAGGTGAGCGATCGCCTCGTCGTTGCGGTCGAGATCGGCAAGGTTGAGGCCAAGCTGCAGGTCCGAAAGCTCCTTCAGCGGCGAGCCAGCGGGAATGCGGCGATAGAGCGCGATGGCGCCCTCGCCGTCCTTCAACTGCTCGGCAACGGCGGCGAGCTGAACGAGCGCCGCGTCGTTGTCGGGCCGCAGCGCCAGCGCATATTGCAGATAAAGCCGCACGAACGGCTCGCCACCGCCGCGGTTGAGCGCGGTGGCGAGATCGAGCAGGATTTCCGAGGCGCCGTCCGACGGACCGGCAACGAAGGGCTCGATCTTTTCGCCCTTGTTGATCTTGTCGCGAAGGGCCGCAATCTCGACCTTGCCGGGGGCGAACGCCTCGGCCTTGTCGAGCACCGACAGCGCCTTGGCCTTGTCGCCTTTGCGGGCGAGGAAAGAGGCGTAGGCCTGCGCGTTGCGCATCCATGTTTCGGGGGCCGCACCGCCTGCCGCCGTGTCCTGCACGGTGGCGGTGTAGAGCGCATCCGCCCTGTCGGGCAGGCCGGAGGCGTCGGCAATCAAGGCGCGGTGGAAGGACTTGAACAGGCTGAACCAGTCGGGGCCCTGCAGCTTGTCGATGGAAGCCATGGCCTCGCCGGCGTCACCCGCACCTTGCTTGGCCCAGCCGGTCATGACGCCGGAGATCAGCCGGTCGAGATCGGATTCGAGCGACAGCTTGAGCCAGTATTCGGCCTTGGAGAAATCCTTCTTGTGGAAGGAATCGATGGCCAGCGCCAGGCGCGAGAAGCGCTCGACGTCGGGAACCGCCTTGAGCTTGTCGGCATAGACCAGGGATTCGTCGAAGCGACCCTGCGCGATCAGCGACAGCATCAGGCTCTGCTGCAGTCCCGTATCGTTCGGATCGAACGCAAGCGCCTGCTTGTAATAGGAAATGGCGCTGTCGAGGTCGTTGTCGCCGTCGGCGATCCTGGCGGCAAGATAGGCCCCCGAGAAGGATGTGATCCTGACCGGCTCGGCGGTCTGTTTGGCATGCGCCGGCAAAGCCGAGATCGCCATGCCCGTCGCGATTGCCAGCCCCGTCAGCCAGCGCGCATATCCTTGCCGCATCATATCCCTTTCAGCCAAACGCCATCTCCGCGTCAGCGGGATCGCCGTAGACTCGATCTTTACAGATAAAGCATGGCCTTTTTGGGGTCGTGCTTCAACCCGGCCCGAATTCACAATCGGGTCAAGCAATTAATAAACCATGCCGAAAGAGGTCGCGCGACTGCATTGCGACAATCCGGCAATGGCAAACCGGCGTCACGGCCCGGAACTCAGGACGTTTGCCAAAGGCTTGGATCGAGCGCCTGCATGGCGATGGTGACAAGATCGTGCAGCCGCTTTTTCGGCACGCCGTCGCGTGCCTGGACCGAAAGGCCGTGCATCAGCGTGGCGTAATAGTCACCCAGCGTCTCGGCATCGGTATCCGGCTTCAATTCGCCATCGCGCACGGCCTTTTTCAATCGCTCGACGATCGACGCGGTACGCGCCAGCCGATGCTCCGCCAGCCATTGCAGCACGGCGTCATTTTCCACGGCGCAATTGGTCGCGGCCGTCACCACCATGCAGCCCTGCGGCCGCCCCGGCCTCGTATAAATTTCTACGGCTTCGCGAAGCATGCGCTCGATGACGCGCCGGACATTTGGTTCTTCCTCCAGCGCGCGCGTGGCGAAGCCGCCCTCATTGGCCTCGTAAAGCGCCACCGCTTCGCGAAACAGATCCTCCTTCGAGCCGAAGGCGGCATAGATGCGCGCCGATGCGAGGCCAAGCGCCGATACGAGATCGGCCATCGAAGTGCCCTCGTAGCCGCGCCTCCAGAAAGCGTCGCGGGCTTTCTCCAGCGCCTGGTCGCGGTCGAATTGCCTTGGCCTGCCTGCCATGGCGGTCTCCAATTTTTGTCGATCAACAAATAATCCGCTTGACTTGGGATTGCAAATCTCAGTTCTTTGTCGATCATTAAATAATTGTCGACAAGGAGTCCGACATGAGTTCACTCGATCAAGGCGCGCCGCTCGGGGCGATAACGCAAGGAGCAAGCACGGCGAAACATGGCGCAACGCTGGCGCTGCTCGCCTTCGCGCAGCTCATCATCTCGCTCGACCTCAACATCGTCTTCGTGGCGCTGCCGGAGATCGGCGCCGGCCTCGGATTTTCAGGCCAGACCCTGCAGTGGGTGGTCAGCGCCTACACCGTGTTCACCGGCGGCTTCCTGCTGTTCGGCGGCCGGGCCGCCGACCTGATCGGCCAGCGCCGCGTCTTCATCTTCGCGCTCTGGCTCTACGCGCTCTCATCTCTGGTCGGCGGCCTCGCCTGGTCGCCGGAAATCATCATCGCGGCCCGCGCCGTGCAAGGCATCGGCGCCGCGTTCCTGTTTCCTGCGACGCTGTCGCTGATCAACCGCCTGTTCGCCGAGGGACCGGAACGCAACCGGGCGGTCGCCGTCTGGGGCGGCGCGGGCGCCAGCGGCCTGACGCTCGGTTCGCTTGCCGGCGGGTTTCTGACCAGCGCCTTCGGCTGGCCGTCGGTCTTCTATGTCAACGTGCTGCTGGCCGGGATCGCCATCATCGCGGCTTTCGCCATCATCCCGCGCGATCGCAAGTGGCACGAGCAGCGCAGCTTCGATCTGCCGGGCGCTCTGACCGTCACCGCCGGCGCGACGCTGCTTGTCTTCACCCTGGTTCAGGGGCCCGAATATGGCTGGGGCTCTGGCGCAATCATCGCCAGCGCGGCACTGGCGGCATTCTTCCTGATCGCCTTCACCGTAATCGAGGCCAACAGCGCCGATCCGCTGATGCCGCTGCGCCTGTTCCACAACCGCAGCCTTGTCGCCGGCATGACGATAACCTTCCTCTGCATGGCCACTTTCGGCGCGCTGCCCTACTTCCTCACCGTGCTGCTGCAGAACGTGCACGGCTTCACTGCCTTGCAGACGGGCCTCGCCTTTCTCGTGCCGTCGGTCGCCATCGCCACCGGTACGCAAGCCGGCGAGCGTCTGGCAACGCGCTTTTCGACGCGCAGCACCCTGGTCGGCGGCATGATCGTCGGCGCGGTCGGCACAGCATTGATGGTATCAGGCGCGACTGCCGACAGCAGCTATCTGTCCCTCGTACCCGGCCTGATCGTCTCCGGCGTCGGACAAGGCATCGTCTGGACCGCAATGTGGATTGCCGCCGCTTCCGGCGTTGCCCATGACCAGCAAGGCGTCGCCTCGGGGATGGCTTCGACGACGCTCAATGTCGGCAACGCCATCGGCATGGCCGTGCTGATTGCGATTGCCAACAGCCAAATCGGCGAATTGTCCGGCAATGCGTTGAAAATTGCCGTCGCCGACGGCATCCAGGTCGCCTTCTGGCTCGCGGCGGCGGGTATCGTCGTTAGCCTGCTGGCAGCAATGGTTCTTCCGGCAAAGGCTCGATGAGAACAAGCGCGGGGCGCCGATGCCTCTCAATTCACCCGGCTGATGCAGAAATCGATGACGTCGATCAGCGCCGATTTCTGCGGCGTCGCCTCGAGCGGCGCCAGCGCGTCGCGGGCGATCTCGCCGAAATGGCGGGCGCGCCCGATGGTGTCGGCAATTGCGCCGTGGCGGAGCATCAGGCCGATGGCCTTCTCCAGCCCGGCATCGTCGGCGGCATTGTCCTCGATGGCGCGTTTCCAGAAGCTGCGCTCGGCCTTGGTGCCGCGCCGATAGGCGAGGATCACCGGCAGCGTGACCTTGCCCTCGCGGAAATCGTCGCCGACATTCTTGCCGAGGTCCTTGCTGGTGCCGCCGTAATCCAGCGCGTCATCGATCAGCTGGAAGGCAAGGCCGAGATTCATGCCGTAGGAGCGGAGTGCTGCGCGATCATTGCGCGTCGCCTGAGCGATGACGGGGCCGACCTCGGCGGCGGCCGAAAACAGCGCCGCGGTCTTGGCCTTGATCACCGCGAAATGCTCATCCTCGGTGGTCTCGAGGTTTTTTGCGGCAGCGAGCTGCATCACCTCGCCTTCGGCGATGACCGAGGCTGCGCTCGACAGGATATCGAGCGCTTCAAGCGAGCCGACATCGACCATCATGCGAAAGGCTTGGCCGAGCAGGAAATCACCGACCAGAACACTGGCCTGGTTGCCCCAGATCATACGCGCCGTCTTCTTGCCGCGCCGCATGCCGCTTTCGTCGACGACGTCGTCGTGGAGAAGTGTCGCGGTATGCATGAATTCGACCGATGTGGCGAGCTTGACATGGCCGTCGCCGGAATAGCCGAACATCTGGGCCGCGGCGAGCGTCAGCATCGGCCGCAGCCGTTTGCCGCCGGACGAGATCAGATGGTTGGCAATCTCCGGGATCATCTCGACATCGGAGCCGGCCTTCGACAGGATCAATTTGTTGACGCGCCCCATGTCGGCCACGGTCAGGTCGATGAGGTCCTTTATCGAGGCGGCTTCGCGCTTCCCGTTTTCAATGTTGAGAACGACACCCACGGCAAAACTCCCAACCTCGATATGCACGACGGCAACATGGTCCCTGGACAGACTCTAGGGTGTCACCCACCGGCGCGGCAAGAGGCGAATTGGCGCGCCGGCTCTGGTACATGATCACGCCTACGTTTACATCAACGCCGCAAACTGCGAGTTTCATCCGATGATAGAGCTCATCCGCACCAACGACGCCGTCATCATTTCGTTTGTCGAATCGCTGATGCGCGATGCCGGCATCGGCTGTTTCGTCGCCGACCAGAACATGAGCGTCCTCGACGGCTCGATCGGCATCCTGCCCCGCCGTGTCATGGTGGATGCCGACAAGGCCGATGCGGCGCGGCGCATCCTGACGGATGCCGGCATCGCCAACGAGATCCGCCAAAAATAATGTCCGCGTCGCCCGCTGCCCTTGTCCCGGACATGCCGGCTCATACGGTCGACGCCTTCCATCGCGGTCGCTTCTGGCTGGTGCAGCCGAGAAAGGCGGGCCACCGCGCCGGCATGGATGCGATGATGCTGGCGGCTGCCGTGCCGTCCTCGTTCGCCGGGCGGCTTGCCGACTTTGGCGCGGGTGCCGGTGCCGCCGGCCTGGCGGTACTGTCGCGCTGCCCCGCTGCAGAGGCCGTGCTTGTCGAGCGTTCCCCGGAAATGGCGGCCTTCGCCACCACCACGCTTGCCCATCCCCGCAATGCGCATCTCAGCGACCGCGCCTCGGTGCTCGTCGCCGATGTCGCGCTGTCGGGCCGGGCGCGAACGGCCGCCGGCCTCGAGGACAACAGCTTCGATTTCGTCATCATGAACCCGCCGTTCAATGCCGCCGAGGATCGCGCGACGCCCGATCCGCTGAGAAAGGCCGCGCATGTCTCGGAGGATGGGCAGTTCGACAGCTGGATCCGCAGCGCGGCCGCGGTGGTCAGGCCGGGCGGCGGGCTGGCCGTCATCGCCAGGCCGGAACAGCTCGGCGCCATCCTCGATGCCATCGCCGGCCGCTTCGGCGATGCCGAGATGCTGGCCGTCCACCCTCGCCCCGAGGCGGCAGCGATCCGCATCGTCGTCCGGGCAATTCTCGGCGCACGCGGCAAACTGTCGATCCGGCCGCCGCTGATGCTGCATGCCTACTCAGGCAATGGCCCCTCGGAACGGGCGGAGCTGATCAATAACGGGCTGGCGTCGCTGTTCGGAGATTGATCCATTTTGATTGCCGGGGTGACGGCATTGCCGTTGGCCGGCGAATTCCTACATGCCTCAAGCATATCGACCGGAGACAGCCCCCTCGTGAAACGCCTTTTCAACCGCCTGCTGCCGAAATCCTGGCGCTCCACCGTCGTCACCATTCCGGTCATCCGGCTGCACGGCACGATCATGCCCGGCGGCGGCCAGTTCCGGCCGAGCCTGTCGCTCGCTTCCACCGCCGGCCTTCTCGAAAAGCTGTTTTCCTTCGACGCGCCGGCGGTCGCCATCTCGATCAATTCGCCAGGTGGCTCGCCGGTGCAGTCGCGGCTGATCTTCAGGCGCATCCGCGACCTGGCGAGCGAGAAGAACAAGAAAGTCCTGGTTTTCGTCGAGGACGTGGCGGCCTCGGGCGGCTACATGATCGCGGTCGCCGGCGACGAGATCTTTGCCGACCCGTCCTCCATCGTCGGCTCGATCGGCGTGGTGTCGGCCTCGTTCGGCTTTCCGGAGCTGTTGAAGAAGATCGGCGTCGAGCGCCGCGTCCACACCGCCGGCCAGAACAAGGCGGTGCTCGACCCGTTCAAGCCGGAAAAGAAGGAAGACGTCGAGCGCCTGAAGGCGCTGCAGCTCGAGGTCCACGAGACCTTCATCGATCTCGTCAAGGACAGGCGCGGCAGCAAGCTCAAGGACGATCCCGACCTGTTCACCGGACTTTTCTGGACGGCCAAAAAGGGGCTGGAGCTCGGGCTGGTCGATGCGCTCGGCGACATGCGCAGCGTGCTGAAGAGCCGTTTCGGGCCGAAAACCCAGCTCAAGCTGATCACCGCGCCGCGCGGCCTGTTCGGCCGCTTCGGCCTGTTCGGCTCGAGCTTTTCGGCGCCCGATATTGCCGCCGCCGCGGCAAGCGGCGTCATCGATGCGGCGGAAGAGCGCGCGCTGTGGGCGCGCTTCGGGCTTTGAAAAGCTGGTGAAAGCGTCTAGCATAAATCATCAACCGACCCGACCGGCCGCCTTGCCGGCCTTGCGAGGGAGGAGTTTGACATGCCGCAGATCATTTTCTTCGCCGTCGTCGGCATTGCCGCCTATTTCGGCTACCGCTCCTTCGTCAGGGAAGCCGAGCGTGTGACCGCCAAGGTGCGGCGTACCGAAAAGCAGGCCGCCAACGGCACGATGGGAACATTGGTCAAGGACCCGAAGACCGGCGAATACCGTCTGGCCAAGGATTGACCGTCGTCCCCCACGCGGCCGAGCCAGTGAACTCCGAGGCCAGCATCCGGGCGTCGCACGCGCACGCCAAGATAAATCTCGCGCTGCACGTCACCGGCCGGCGCGCCGACGGTTATCACACGATCGAAAGCCTGGCTGTGTTCACGCGCTTCGGCGACCGCATCGAGACGGAACTTGCCGACAGCGATGGGTTTTCCGTGTCCGGCAAATACGCCTCCGCGGTGCCGGTCGACGACAATAATCTGGTGGTGAGAGCGCGCGATGCACTGCGGCGCGAGGCCGGTCCCCAGCACGCACCTGCTGTCGCCATCAGGCTCGAAAAGAACCTGCCGGTCGCGTCCGGTGTCGGCGGCGGGTCGAGCGATGCGGCGGCTGTGCTGCGCGCCCTGGTCCAGACCTGGGGACTTGATGTCGGCGATGCCGAACTGGCGCGGATCGGCCTGTCACTCGGCGCCGACGTGCCGATGTGCCTCGCAGCCAAGCCGCTGATAGCCCGCGGCATCGGCGACGAGCTGACGCTCGTGCCGGGTTTCCCGGCGCTGGGTCTGGTGCTCGTCAATCCCGGCACTGCCGTCTCGACGGCCGACGTGTTCGAGGCGCTTGGCCGCCGCGACAATGCGGGGCTGCCGCCGCTGCCGCGCAACCTCGACTTCCACAGCATCCGCAACTGGCTGGAGATCACCCGCAATGATCTCGAGCCTGCGGCGCGCGCAATCCAGCCCGCGATCGGCAAGGCGCTTTCCGTGCTCAACAAGGCCGGAGCCGGTTTTGCCAGGATGTCCGGTTCAGGCGCCACCTGCTTCGGGCTGTTCGAGACCGGCAATGTGGCCAAGCGCGCGGCCGTCGATATTCGCAGCCGCCATCCCGACTGGTTTGTCGCGGCGACGCGAAGCGTGACATCGGAGGTTGATGCCCATGGCCAGGATTGACGAGAGCCGCCCCTTCGTTCCCGTGCGCATCGCGGTACTGACCGTTTCCGATACGCGCAGCCTCGCCGACGACAAATCCGGGCAGACGCTGGCCGACCGCATTGCCGAGGCTGGCCATGTCCTGGCCGCCCGCGACATCGTCACCGACGACCGCGACAAGATCCGCGACAAGGTCCTGGGTTGGTCAAGGGACGAAGCGATTGATGTCGTCATCACCACCGGCGGCACCGGCTTCACCGGCCGCGACGTGACGCCGGAAGCGCTGGAGCCGATCTTCGAAAAGCGCATGGACGGCTTTTCCGAAGTGTTCCACCGCATCTCCTACGACAAGATCGGCACTTCGACGATCCAGAGCCGGGCAACCGGCGGCGTCGTCAACGCCACCTTCGTTTTCGTGCTGCCGGGCTCGCCCGGCGCCTGCAAGGACGCCTGGGACGGCATCTTGAAGCCGCAGCTCGATTATCGGCACATGCCCTGCAACTTCGTCGAGATCATGCCGCGGCTGGACGAGCATTTGCGGCGCGGCTGAGACGAACCGAGGTATCAGCCAAGCGACCTCGGTTTAGCGAATGACCGGCTCGCCGTGAAAACGCCGGCGCGACGGCGGCGACACGCCGAAGCCAACCTCCATCATCAGCCGCGGCGTGCGCGTCGGCACGGTGCCCATATGGAAGCCGAACGGATCCTCGACAAAGCCGAGGCCGGCCGGCCCGGTCAGCGTGACCGGGCTCTGCTCGCCGTAGACGCCCAGCACCTCTTCCGCCGAATGGCCGACCAGCAGCGTCAGCTGATGCTTCAGGATGCGGCGGTTATGGGAGCCGCGGACATAGACATGCGGCCCAGTGTCGGCGTCGACCGGCACCAGGTAGAAAAAGAACTTCAGCATGCGCCAGTCGTCGAGGTCGAAATGGTATTTGCCGAGCGAGGCCATGTTCTTGTCGGCGTCCGAGACGCCACCGGTCGGAAAGCTCCACCAGACGCGGGTCGTGATCAGCTTGGCCTGGCTGCCGAGATAGTGCGCTGCGATATCGAGAAGCAGCGGATCGCGCTGCACGGCGACCGCAGCGTTGCAGTCGAGGACCCGTTCGAAATAGTGACCGCTGAGCAGCGGGCGGCCGAAATGCTTTTCGGCATCGGCGTGTTTTTCGGGCAGGAATTCCAGCCGGCGGTCGAAATTGCCGAAGCATGGCGTGCGCTCGGCGAAGCGGGCGATCTCCTCATGGATGGCGGCCGGCAGCATCAGGCCCGAATAGAGCCCCTCCGTCCGCAGCGCGCCGACGACGGCATCGCGATCGACGCCGGCGAACATCGTTTCACCGACATTGCGCGCCGGCGGAACCGGCTTCGCGCCGCGCCAGTGCAGGCGCCGCGCCGGCATGGTGCGCGCCAGCATGAACATCGGCAGCCATGCCGGATTCTCGCGAAGGTCGGAAAGATAGGTCGGGATGCGGGCGGCGATGCGGCGCAGCGTACCGCCGTTGCGTGCGATCGCCTCGAGGCTTGCAGCGCCGGACTTGTCAGGGCTTGAAAGGGTCATCGGGGTCCTCACAATATCGAGGGAACAGCATCGACGTTAGTCGTCGCCGCTCCGGCACACCCCAAACCCTATTCGCCCATATCGCCGGGAATGGTAACCCCCGGCCCGATTTTGTGCAATGCACAATAAACGACGACCCGCCAGAAAATTTGCTTGGGGCGGGTTCCCCGGACCGGGACGGTAAGCCGTCAATTCCGCGGCGCGACCCAGATCTCGGCGTGGAGCCTCCTGGTCGCCAGGCCGCGGGCGATCGCTTCGGCGCTGCGGGCGTTCTTCGACAGCGCCGCGGCCTGACGCTTGCTGATCACCAAGCCTTCGGCGAGAGCGCGATTTCCGGCAAAGACGCGCGACAGGAACGGCGCGCGGCTGCCGCGTGCCCGCGAGAACCGCGCCGCCATGGTTTGCCTGGCGGTATGGGCGACGACCTCGTCGATCCAGCCCTCTCCCAGCCGCGCGCCCGGTTCCAGCAAGAGCAGCCAGTCGCCCTTGGCCTGCCTGATGCCGGCGGCGATGCCGCCGCTGACATAGTGGCAGCCGGCATGTTCGGCGACGCGGTGCGTCTGATCGGTCGAGCCGGTGTCGCAGACGAGAACGTCGCGCACCACGCCTTCGACCGCGCCGCCGATCAGCGAGGCGAGCGTGCGGGCAAGGCCCTCCTCGTCATTCAGGGTTTCGATCAGGACGCTGAGCATGTTTAGCCGAATAGCGGAAAGCGGTGGGCAGCGCCAGTTTTTGCGGCGCGCCGCGAGAAAGTTCTTGCTTTGTTCTCATCAATACGATAGGAATACATTCATGAGCAGAGCGATTCGACAGCGGGCGGACAGTCCCTGGGAAAGGGCCAAGATGGAACAGATCGTGCGTGCCGACATTGCAGCCTTCGGCGCTGGCAGGGCCGAAATGGCGAATGCTATGATCGAGCAGAGCGGCATGCGCGTCCGTCCGGACCGCAATCGCGGCAGGTCGGCGGGCATCAATCCGTCCGGCCGTTTCGAGCCGGTCAGCAGGCATGTGTTCGACGATGGCTGGAATTCGCTGGAGGAGCTGCCGCCGTTCAAGACCGAGGTACAGGTCGAGAAGCCGCGCACCATCATCACGCGCAACGAATCGCCCGACATCTCCTTCGACCGCTCGATCAACCCCTATCGCGGCTGCGAACATGGCTGCGTCTATTGTTTCGCGCGGCCGACGCACAGCTTCATGGGCCTGTCGCCGGGGCTGGATTTCGAATCGAAGCTGTTTGCCAAGCCGGATGCGGCGCGGCTGCTCGACAAGGAATTGTCCAGGGATAATTACCAGCCGCGCACCATCGCCATAGGCACCAACACCGATCCTTACCAGCCGATAGAGAAGCAATACCGGATCATGCGCGAGATCCTCGAAGTGCTGGAGGCGCGCGGCCATCCGGTCGGCATCGTCACCAAATCGGCACTGGTGACGCGTGACATCGACATTCTGTCACGCATGGCCGAACGCGGGCTGGCCAAGGTGGCATTGTCGGTGACGACGCTCGACCGCATGCTGGCGCGCACCATGGAGCCACGCGCGTCGACGCCGACCAAGCGGCTGGAGGCGATCAGGCAGCTTTCGGACGCCGGCATTCCGGCCTCGGTGATGGTCGCGCCGATCATCCCCGGACTGACCGACCCGGAAATGGAGCGCATCCTCGATTCGGCGCAGGCAGCTGGCGCACGCGAGGCCGGTTATGTGCTGCTGCGCCTACCGCTGGAGGTCGCGCCTATCTTCAAGGACTGGCTGCTGCGCCACTATCCCGACCGCTATCGCCACGTCATGTCGCTGATCCGTTCGATGCGCGACGGCAAGGACTACGATTCGGAATGGGGCAAGCGCATGAAAGGCTCCGGCCCGTATGCCTGGCAGATCGGCCGGCGTTTCGAGATCGCCGCCAAACGGCTCGGCCTCAACGCCGAGCGGCGCTCGCTCAGGACCGACCAGTTCGTCCCCGCTGCCAAGGCAACCGAGCAGCTGATGCTGCTGTGACAAAGCGTCTCGCGCCAGCCGCTTGAAGCGGCCGCAGCAGGCGAAACATCCCGTCCGGCCTGTCCTGTCCCCGGGCTTGCAGACGGTAGCCCCTCCTGGTCCGGTGCCCCGCCCGACCCGGAGGGACTTGCGGAGAATCGGAGCCGATGCGAACCTCGCCGCACCATGGCTCGCCCGCGTTCCGATTCTCCGCTTCTCTTCGAAATCGTCGAGAAACCCGACTTCTCGTTCGAGACGAAGGCGGTGGCCGAAGGCCTGTGGCCGGTGGCGGGGATGGACGAGGCCGGCCGCGGCCCGCTCGCCGGGCCGGTGGTAGCGGCAGCGGTGGTGCTCGATCCCGCCAACATCCCCGACGGCCTCGACGATTCCAAGCGGCTGACGCATTTGCAGCGTGAGGCGCTGTTCCTGAAAATCCTTGGCTCCGCACTCGCCGTATCGATGGCGTCGGTCAGCGCCGAAGGCATCGATGCCTCCAACATCCTCAAGGCCAGCCTGGAGGCGATGCGCCGTGCCGTGGCCGGCCTGTCAATCCGGCCGAAGCTGGCACTGGCCGACGGCCGCGACGTGCCGCCCGGCCTGCCCTGCGAGGGCAAAGCACTGATCAAGGGCGACCAGCGCTCGCAGTCGATCGCCGCAGCCTCGATCGTCGCCAAGGTGATGCGCGACCGCATGATGTGCGGCTGCGGCAGCCATCATGCGCGTTACGGCTTCGAACTCCATATGGGCTACGCCACTGTGCGCCATCGCACGGCGATCGATCTGCATGGACCAGTGGCGCGGCTGCACCGCGCCTCCTTCGCGCCGTTCCGGTTCGGCGGCACCGAGGTGCTGGAGGAAGAGGGTTTTTCGGGTTTGGATTGAGCGATTCGGCATGGTGTGATCTCCCCCTCGAGGGGGAGATGTCGCCAAAGGCGACAGAGGGGGTCGGTACGTCCTGGCGCGACGCCATGCGGGACGAAAGAGAAGGCTGGCGCTTCACGCGCGGCGACCCCCTCTGGCCTGCCGGCCATCTCCCCCTCGAGGGGGGAGATTACGCTCCGCTCAGTTCAGCTTCGACTTCAAATCCTGCAGCGAGGCGTTGAACAGGTCGGCGCCGGCCTTGGCGTCGATCTTGCCGGCCAGCAGCGCGCGCGCGGCTTCGACCGCGATATCGACGGCGCTGGTGCGCACTTCGCCGATCGCTTCGCGCTCGGCCTGGCCGATCTTCTGCTCGGCCAAGGCGGTGCGCCGGGCGACATAGTCCTCGGTCTTCTTGTGCGCCTCGGCGGCAAGCATGTCGGCTTCACGCTTGGCGGCGGCGACGATGGCCGCGGCCTCCTGCTCGGCTTCCTTGCGCTTGCGCTGGTATTGGCCGAGCAGTTGCTGGGCCTCTTCGCGCAACCGCCGCGCTTCCTCGAGCTCGGAGCTGATCTTGTCGGCACGCGCATCGAGCGCCTTGGCGATCATGCCCGGCACCTTGATGTAGATGGCGATGCCGAGGAAGATTACGAGAGCAACCGTTGCCCAAAGCGTCGCGAGAGATGTGGCGTCCATGATGCGCTCCTCACCCGGCCACGGATTTGACCGCGGCCGCGATTTCGGCCTTGCTGGCCTTGCCGCCGACAAGCGCCTCGACGATGGCTGAAGCGGTATCCTCGGCGATCGTGCCGACTTCCTTCATGGCATTGGCCTTGATGGAAGAAATACGCGCCTCGGCCTCGCCAAGCTTCTGGTCGAGGGCGGCTTCGATCGTCTTGCGGGCAGCTTCGGCTTCCGCCTTGGCCGCATCGTTGGCCTGCTGGCCGATCGCATTGGCCTTGCCCTTGGCTTCCGCCAATTCCTGCTCATAGGCGGCAACGGCGGCATCGGCCTCGCTTTTCAGCCGGGCAGCATGGTCGAGATCCTGGGTAATGCGGTCGTTGCGCACGTCGATGATGCCACCAACGCGCGGCATCACCACCCGTTTCAAGAAGAGATAAAACAGCCCGAAGGTGATTGCCAGCCATAGAAGCTGCGAGGGGTACGTCGCCGGATTGAATGGCGGGAACGTGCCGTGCGCCTCGGCAGGCACACCGGTGCCAGCGCTGCCACCTTCGACGGCGGGCGCGGGCTCTTGCGCAAAGGCAGATGTCACGAACATGGACTATCCCCGAAATTCAGGCCCGCCGCAGGATCGCGGCCGGCCTGTTCAATTCTTCCCAATGTTCAGCCGAACAAGCATTCAGCCGAACAGGGCGAGAAGCGCGATGAGAAGCGAGAAAATACCCAGCGCTTCGGTCACGGCGAAGCCGAAGATCAGACGGCCGAACTGGCCGTCGGCGGCCGACGGGTTGCGCAGCGCGCCCGCCAGATAGCTGCCGAAAATGTTGCCGAGGCCAATGCCCGCGCCGCCCATGCCGAGGCATGCGATGCCGGCGCCGATGTACTTTGCTGCTTCTGCGTCCATTTATTCAACTCCTTTGGATCTAAAATTCCGTTGCAAATTCGATCCGGCGGCAATGCCGGAAACCTTGTCAGTGCCCGGGATGCAGGGCGTCGTTGAGATACATGCAGGTCAGCACGGCAAAGACGTAGGCCTGCAGGAACGCGACCAGCAGCTCCAGCGCCGTCAGCGCCACGGCCATCGCCAGCGGCAAAACCGAACCCGCCACGCCGACCGCGCCGAGCGCGCTCAGGCTGACGACAAACCCCGAGAACACTTTCAGCGTGATGTGACCGGCGAGCATGTTGGCGAACAGACGAACCGAGAGGCTGACCGGACGCGAGACGAAGGAAATCACCTCAATCAGCACCACCAACGGCAGCAGGTAAACCGGCACGCCGTGCGGGACGAACAGCTTCAGGAAGCCAAGGCCGTGCTTGGTGAAGCCGTAGACAACGACCGTTCCGATCACCAGCGCAGCGAGGCCGAAAGTGACGATGATGTGGCTGGTGATGGTGAAGAAATACGGGAACAGGCCAAGCAGGTTGGCGACAAGCACGAACATGAACAGCGAGAACACAAAGGGGAAGAACTTCATGCCTTGCGTGCCCGCCGCGTCCCTCAGCATATTGCCGACAAATTCATAGGCCATTTCCGAGACCGACTGAAGGCGGCCCGGAACCAGGCTGCGGCTCGACGTGCTGAGGTAGAGAAACGCCGATGCGACAGCGACCGTCGCAAGCATGAACAGTGCCGAATTGGTGAAAGACAGGTCGTAGCCGCCGATGTGAATCGGAATGATCGGATGGATCTGGAATTGGTGGATCGGATCGACCTTGTCAGCAGCCACTTTAAATCCCCATCAAAGCCGCAGACGGCTTCAGTATCCTGTTCAATGCGCCGGCATGCGGCGCCTCAATTCATTCTTTCGGATCGCGCGGCTTGTCGCCCGTTCCGAATTCCGACACAAGCCCGGCTGAACGCAGGACATTGAGCACGCCGGCGCCAAAACCCAGCAGCAGCCCGACTATCAGACCCCATGGCGATGTCCCCGCCACGCGATCGATAAACCAGCCGAGAGCCGCGCCGACCACTATCCCGGCGATGAACTCGCTGGACAGCTTGAGCGCCTGGCCGTACCCGGCCACACTGCCCGCTTTCGCGTCGTCTTTCCCCTCGAGCCGATCAGGCCGCCTTGTCGCAAGCGATGCTTCAAGGTCGCGCCGGCGGCGCTCAAGATCGTCGTCGCGGATGTCGGCTTCATGCTGCTTGCCGCGGCCGGTTTTGCCGGTTCCGTCTGGCCCATTCTTGTCGGCCACGCAACCCCCTCCTGCCCGGTCAGACCGTCGCCGTCCGTCCGCTTCTTAAAGTCGCCGGCAACATAGTTAGAGGGTCCGCGCCCGTCAAGCCACGGGCGGACGTTCAAGCTCAAGTATTTTTTTGTTATAAATCAGCTACTTGCTCGGGTGCGACATCGTGCCCGACGCGGCCTCTGGCGGGCTGCGGCCGAATCCCTACGGCGATGCGTCTTCGATCGGCCGCTCTCGCGGGAAAGATGCAAGGGCTGCCCGAGCGCTCAGCTCCAGCCGCCGCCATAGGTGCGGTAGAAGATGTGCAGGCCGATCCTGGTCATTTTCTGCATCGTCCGCGCCCAGCCCGGATGGACGTAGTTGGCGTAATAATGGGTCGACGAGCCGACTTCCGGAATGAAGATCTTGCCGGCTGTGACGGCCATGGCGACATCCTGTGCGGTCTGGTAGGCAGCGGGGTTGTCGATGCGCTTCTTCCTGCCGTCGCAGGCGAAGGAAAACTGGCAGCGGTTGAACCAGTTGTCGTTCTGGTAGACGACGCCGCAGATCGAGTTCGGATAGGCCGGGTTGCGGACGCGGTTGAGGATGACCTGGGCGACGGCGGCCTGGCCACGCACGGCTTCGCCGCGCGCCTCGAAATAGATGCCGTTGGCGAGACAGGCCTGCTCCGGTTTGGAAAAGACGCTCGCCGGCAGCGGCGTCTGCATCCAAGAATGATCGCCCTTGCTCAGCGGCGGAATGAAGCGGCCATCGTTCGCGTCCTCGTCCTGCAGCAAGGCCTCGAAAGGCGACGCCTTGGCGTAATCGGGGACCGACGAGGCGTAAGCGGTCGCCAGCACGTCAGGATGATCATTGTTGACCAGCGCGGCAAGCATCGCCGGCACGCCGGAATCCGGCTTCTTGTCGATGCGCGTGTGGAAGGCGGCGGCGATCTGGATTTCCTTGCCTTTGATCTCGGGCTTGGCGAAAGCCATCCTCAGGCCGCTGTCCATGCTTGGGCGGAGCAGCGAAGAGGTGCGCTCGAAGATCGAGCCGGCGTTGAAGTTCTTCGGCGGCGAGACGGGCGAGACCTGGATGATGCGGCCCTTCTTGTCGGCACGCGTGATGCGGTTCTCGTCCGGCGTCGTGCCGGCGATGCCGCCCTTGCCGCGAAACGAGACGGAGCCGATGCCGGGCAGTTGGACGCCGGAGCCGGAGAGCGAGCCGGTGCTGCTGGAATCGAGGAAGGGCATTTCGGCGGCGTGAACGGAGCCGGCGACGGATTTCTCGACATAGGCGTTCCAGCGGACGCTCGGCGCCTCCAGGCCGGAGACCAGGCTGGTCATGTCCTGATAGGCAGCGACCGTCGGAAAGCCGATCCAGATGCCAAGGCCAATAATAAACGGAGACAGGAAGGAACGCTTTTTCTCACCGGCGGCGGCGACAAGCCGCGTCAAAACACGTCGATGCACGGAACTCTCCAGAAACGCAACGGACCCCACTGGAGAGCTACAATGATGCATTAACCTTGATGGGGCGTTAACAGCTTAGAACGTTGTTTTCCCATCTCGTGTCGAAGTCAGGCGCTTTTGCGGCCATCGCTTGACGGAAGAAAGATCGGCCAGGCGATCAGCGCGCAAATAGCCGCACCCAGCCAGACGCCTGCCCACGAGCAGAGCACGAGAAGTCCGGGAATGGCGATCGGCACCAGGAAGAAGGCAATGAAGACCAGGCTGTTGGCAAGGCCGAGCGCCGTTCCGGCCTGGCTCGCGCCGGCCAGCGTCGCAAGCTCGGTGTAGGCGACGCCATGCCAGGAGGAGACGCAGATGCCGGCCACGACCAGCATCGCGACCATCGCCGGCGACAGCATCGGCGCTTGGCCTGACAAGAATTGGGCCGAAAACAAGACGAGCGCCGCAAGCACGGTGAAGGCGGCCACGCTCAGCATGCTGCACAGACGCAGGAACGACCGGCGGTTGCCGTGACGGTCGGTGTAGCGGCCGCTCCAGACGCGCATGACCATGGCGCCGACCTGCACGGCAGCCAGGCTGGCGCTGATCACGGCTGTTCCCATGCCGGCGAAATCATGCAGGAACACGGAAGCAAATGTAAGCACCGCCACCTGCGGAAAGCAAAGCAGGCCGATGGCTGTTGCGATGCGCCAGACGGCCGGGTTGCGCAGCGGCGCCGGGCCGGCCGACAATGCCATGCTGCCCGAATTGGCATCGTCATGCGCCGGCGGCTGATGCAGCCAGCGCCAGGCGAGCGAGGTCGAGACCGCGGATGCAGCCGCCAGAAGTCCGAAGACTGCCGTGAAGCCATGGGCTGAAGCGAGCGATGGCAGCACGAGCGCGCCAAGCCCGCCGCCAAGCGGCACCGCCGTCTGCCTGATGCTCATGGCAAAGCCGCGCTCGCCTTCGCCGAACCAGGCCATGATGGCGCGGCCGCTGGAGCCGTTGACGCTGCCGCCGAGCAATCCGGTGACCAGCAGGGCAGCGGCGAGAAGCGCGATGCCGGGAATATGGGCCGGTGACGGCACGACCAGCGCGGCCATGACAAGCAGCCAAACCGCGGTTGCGCCGAGCCCCGTCAGCAGAACGCGGCGGTCGCCCCAGCGATCGGTCAGCAGCCCCCACGGCAATTCGCTCAGCGCCACGCCCAGGCCGAGAAGGCCAAGCGCCAGGCCGAGTTCGCCATTGGAGAGATGGTAGCCCGAGCGCAGGAACACCGCCGTCGCCGGAATGCCGGAGAAGGTCGCGGAAAAGCAGGCATTGGCGGCGACGCCGATGCCCAGCACCTTCCAGCGATGATTGGGTCGAAGTGCCGCCGCTTCTGACGGGGCGGCAACGGCGGCCGGGCGAAGCGGTTTGCAATCTGCTCGTGTGGCGACAGCGGACATGGTTCAGCTCCTGCATGGGTCGGCTGCATTCGGTCTTGACGCGCTCTCTCTACCGCCATAGCTTCGTACTGAATATCAGGAAGTTTTTGACGTAAGGTCCCGAATATCAGGATTATTGGCATGCGACGCGTGACATTCGATCTCGAAGTCCTGCGCAGCTTCGTCACCGGCATGGAGCTGGGCAGCTTCGCCAAGGCCGCCGACCGGCTCGGCCGCTCGACCTCGGCAATCAGTGCGCAATTGAAGAAGCTGGAGGAGCAGGCGGCGACGCCGATCTTCCGTAAATCTGGGCGTGGTCTGGTGCTGACGGACGCGGGCGAGACCATGCTCGGCTACGCGCGGCGGCTGATCGAGCTCAATGACGAGGCCGCCTCCGCCATCCACGATGTCGAGCTGGAGGGTTGGGTGCGGCTTGGGCTACAGGAGGATTTCGGCGAGGCGGTGCTGCCGGAGGTGCTCGGGCGCTTCACCCGCGCCCATCCCAAGGTCAAGATCGAGGCCAGGATCGCACGCAGCCATGAGCTTGCCGAACGGATCATTTCGGGCAGCCTCGATATCGCGCTTGCCTGGCACAATGGCGCGACGCTGCCCTACAGCCGGCATGTAGCCGACGTCCAGATGCGCTGGATCGGCCCGGCAAAACAGATCGAGACCAGCCTGCGCGATGGCGAGGCGTTGCCGCTGGTGGCGCTCGAAGCGCCGTGCCTGCTGCGCAGCGTGGCGACCGAAACGCTCGACCGCGCCGGCCTGGCATGGCGGATGGCCTTCTCCAGCCCGAGCCTTGGCGGCATCTGGGCAGCCGTCGCCGCCGGGCTCGGACTGACGATCCGCACCGATATCGGCCTGCCGGCCACCGTCAGGGCGATGACGCCGGAGATCGCCGGGCTGCCCGCTTTGCCCAAGATGGCGCTGTTCCTGCATCGCAAGGAGGCCGAGCCCGACCCGGTAGCGGCGCGGCTTGGCGACATCCTGCTGCAGGCGGCGCTGGAAGCGTTGCCGGGAAGTGGCGACGCGGATGGTCTGAGGAAAGCGGCTTAGCGCAGACGAGCGCTCGCGATCCCTCGCGCCCCCCTCTGTCCTGCCGGACATCTCCCCCACGAGGGGGGAGATTAGACTAGCAGCTTCGCCGTCCCACCCGTCTTTCGGCGCTGGAGATTGGCTAAAGCGGAGAGGACGGCCAATCTCCCCCAAATGGGGGAGATGCCCGGCAGGGCAGAGGGGGCGCTGTCCCGCCGACGTCTCGCAAGGTTCCGCGAATGATGATCTAACGGCGCTTCTTCGCCCTGCTGGCGAACGGGTGGTCCGACGTGCGCAAGGCGATGCGGATCGGCACGCCGGGCATGTCGAAAGCCTCGCCTCTATGCTACCAACATGCTTAACACCCGTCATCGGCGAGCGGTCTCTCGCTTCAATGAGGTTTTTCGGTGCACGCTGGTCCGGTCAGGGGATAATTCCCCGAGGGCCCCGGCGTAGCTGAATCTGGCGGGTACCGCAGCATTTCTTGAACTTTATACCTGAACCGCAAGGACATTGATCATTGCCGCGGCGTTGCAGACGGCCAACCAGGGGCAGCAGCGCTGCGGAAGGCAGGAGCGCTGCCGCAAGGGCAGCCAACTTGGCCGAGATTCCCGGTACGACTAGGCGACGACCCGATTTGAACCCTCGCCACGCCCGTTCGGCTACATACTCCGGATCCACCTTGGGCAAGATGTTGAAGAGCACCGTCTGATTGGCGCCTGACCTTGCGAGAAACTCCGTCAGCACCGGGCCTGGTGCAACGCATGTGACCGTCACGCCGGTTCGGCGCAATTCCTGGTGAAGCGCCTCTGAGAAGAAGCGCACGAAAGCTTTGCTAGCGAAGTACACAGCCATATAAGGCCCGGGAACGAACCCGGCCACGGAACTGAGATTGAGCACCCCGCCCCGTCGGCGCGCCACCATTCCCGGCAGAAAATGAAGGGTCAGTTCTGTGAGGGAATGTATATTGAGATCGATGATGCCGAGTTGACCATCAATAGGCAGCGCCGTCGTCGCGCCCCGCAGGCCATAGCCGGCGCTGTTGACCAGGACATCACAGACCAGGCCGTGTGCGGACAGAAAGCCCTCCAGGCGCGTTGGCGCATCGCCTGCCACGAGATCCAACTCGAGCGTGAATGCCTCGCCGCCCGCCTCCCTAACCTCAGACGCCGCGCCGGCCAAACCCTCAGGCGAGCGGGCAACCAGCACAACCGCACCGCGCTCCCTTGCAGCGACGCACGCAATCGCCCGGCCAATTCCACCCGAGCCGCCAATCACGACGATAGCTGGCCGGAATTCACAGTGCGAAATCACGTCGCGTTCCTCTGTCTTGCAGGAGCGGAAACATCTTGACCGAGCAGCACCACTTCATTGGCGACAGTGCCGTTCAGAATCTTTTCGAATCTCTCCAGTGCTCGTGCGACGTTCGCTCCATCCATGACCCGGTGATCGTAGTGGATGCGGACATTCACCGATCCGTCTTTGCCGATCGGACCGTAGTTGAGAAGGGTGGTCAGTGGTGTCAGCGGGTTGAGTGATTCCGCACCGAGGCCAGAATAGACGGACAGTTGGAAGGTACCGAAGTAATTTGCCCTTTGCCGGGCGATGTTCAACCCTAGCCACATAAGCAGCCACCTGACTGGCGCGGGCGCACCTGCCACCCGCAAGGCACGCCGAAACTCCGGGACCTCCTGGATCGGCCGTGATCGAGCCGCGTGGATGGATCCCTCAAGTTCCGTGATGGAGTAGCGCTCCGGGCATTTGATGCGGCTCAGCAGAACGGCCGGCTCGCCATCATATTCGCGCTCGTGGGCAATCGAGGCTACGCTTGCCGGATACTCGTAAAGCTGCGGCCAAGGCAACTTGACATAGGCGCGCCGCAGCTCCGGCATCTCTAGGGCAAGAAGCGCATACCCTTTCAGGAAGATAGCGGTCCACGAGGGCCTGGTCTGCTGCGCCATTCTAGCCCTTACGAGTGGGCCGAGATTCATCTGACGCTGCACCGCGACCCGTGGCACGCCGATCGAAAACCTCATCAGATCGCCAACAAGGCGCCGGGGCGCGGAAAGCTTGAGGGCTCGGCCTCGCATAAAACGACCTCTAATAAAGATAAGGGAATATCCGCTTGGTCCTTTCCATATAGACACGGTATTGCGAGCCTAAATTCTCCAGCATCATACGCTCTTCCTTATCCACTCTCAGCAGGAAAAGGACTGCGAAACCAATCAAACCCGATATGCCCGCAACCCAGTTCGGCAGCAGAAAGAGCTGGCCGAGCCCCATAAGCAGGAAAGAGGTGTACATAGGGTGACGGACCAAGGCGTATGGCCCGGCGCTGACCAGTTCATGCCGTTCGCGAATCTCGAGCGTAATCGACCAGTTACGGCCAAGTTCCTTGTGGGATAAGCGAAAAATCCACAGCGCTGAGCAGAAGATGATGGTTCCGAGCGCCACCGACCACACGCTGGCCGGATGATCAGCCGCTCCGGGGATGCCGGTAGCGACATAGAAGCCAGGCAGGATTGCCAGGCCAAGGAGAGCCGATACAAGCCCGACGGTGTCGGAACTTGAGCTGCCGCCAGCTACAATTCGCACGCGCCTTGCCCGGCGCTCGAACGGATACCGGATCACGTACCAAGCAACGATGCCGATCACCCATATGATCTCGCCAACTGAGGCTACAGCAATGGTCACGTCACGTCACCGGAGCCTTTTCTCGATCTGGGACGATGATAAGCCGTCGCAACGATGTCACCGTCCGAGTTGTCGACCGTAGACATTCAGAGCGCGTTCCCTTCGCACTTAACCGGGCGAATGGGCGCGAAAGCGGGTTTTGCCAATCGCATTTCAACCCGCGTTCATCTCCCGAAGCTTGGTTATGAATTGTTGCGGCCGGAGCCAGATACCGGGGGTCTTATACCCCATGGATCTAGCGATGTCCGCTACGAATGCGTTGCAGTTGTAGAGCGACGCGTGCCAAAGCGGAGAACTGGCCTGCAGCCTTCGTATGCTCGCGACGACTTTCCTATATTCGGCTTCGGTAAGTAATACACGCCAGCTTGCCGACCGGTAAGCATCTTCCAGGTCGCCGTCCGTCCACCCGGTCGAGGCTGGCACGGGCGCCAAATGGCCGAGAACATAGACATTGGGATCACCGGACTTCGGAGCGAGGCCCGCCACTTCGGGGTTGACCATCCGTCCGGCCTGGTTCAATCGTCCAAAAATCACGTAGGAATGGCCGTAGGTAAGGGCGTACCGGGAGCGGAACTCGATGAAATACCGCTGGGCTTGAGTTGACGCCGCCGCGCGCGCCGGCATCGCCGCGGTTCTCAGTGCCTTATCATTGGACACAAAAGTCGGCTGGGGCTTGCTGTCCTGCGACTGACATGACGCTGCGACAAGTGCGAGCAGGGCCACAATTGTTGAACGGCCACTTACTAGCGTCATCTATCCAGAACTCCGAGAACCGCAGGCCTAGCGCCAACCTATGCCCGCTAACGCACGTAGGCTACGAATCCGGCTGGCCCCTGCATATCGATTGGGAAGGGCCTGGCGGCCCTTCCCGAATAACCGAAAGCCGGTCCTTATTTAATCACGGGCTCCTCTACGGCAGCGGGTTCCGGCGGAGGAGCCTTCCCCTTTCCTTTGCCGATCATGCCATTCGCGCAGCCGCTCAGGCTGGCAACGGCGAGGGTGGCAACCATTACAATCAACATCCTGTTCATCAAGCAATCCTTTCCCCGAGGGCGGAACAGCCTATGGAATCGCCACAAATAAAAACAATATGCAGCCCCGCCAAGCTACCCGCGATCTACATCAACGCCTAGTGCAGAAATGACACAGTTGGCACCCGGTTCCAGGCGGCACCTTTGCGGTGACGTGCTGGCAGGTTCACCATCCAACGGAGATCAGGCCTGCCCACCATCAAACAACCACCACCGTCGTGCCCAAAGGAGTACGGTCGTAGAGGTCAATGACGTCGTCATCGATCATACGGATGCACCCGTTCGATACTGCTGTGCCTATCGTCCACGGCTCGTTTGTACCATGTATCCGGAAGTGGGTGTCGCGCCCGTCGCGATAGAGATAAAGGGCACGCGCACCAAGCGGGTTGTTTGGTCCGCCAGGGACGCCCCCTGCATACTTCACCAGGCGCGGCTTGCGCTTCATCATGCTGGCGGTGGGTGTCCACGACGGCCAGTCCGCCTTGCGGCCGACGGTCGCTGTACCCTTGAACGAAAGTCCCTGCTCGCCGACGCCGACGCCGTAGCGCGTCGCCCACCCGTCCGTCTCGACGGCATAGAGAAAACGTTGCGAAGTATCGACGACGATCGTTCCGGCCGGCTCGTTTCCGTCGTACCGCACATGCTGCCGTCGGTAACGAGGATTCAGGCCACGCCTTGGTCCGAACGCGGATGAAATCGGCTCCGCCACCTGTTGTAACGTCGACGTACATCCGGAGACCATCAGAGCCAGACTACCCAGCACGAGCCCCCGGCGCGCAATGTGGTGTTCTTCCATTTCTACCTGCTAGGAAACTGGTCATCTACCGCCGCCTTCGTCTCTACCATTCCAAGGCCTGCGGGCCAAGTCTCGCTTTGTGGTGGCAAAATGAATTCACAGGATTGACAAGCGAATTGGAGCGAAACTTCTTGCGATAACCGTCTGCCTCTGTTCGGTTATGTCAAAATTGGCATAGGACAGAGACGATGAAGCCTGACTTCCATGGTAAAGTCGCGATTGTGACCGGCGCAGGATCCGGAATAGGTGCGGCTGTTTCACGGCAACTCGCGCAAGAAGGAGCCGAGATTGTTGTCGCCGACCTTGATGCCGAGGCAGCGCACTGCAGAGCCGCCGAAATAAGCTCGCAAGGCGGCAGGGCCTACGACTTTGCGGTAGATGTCACGGATGCCGCAGCCGTGGAAAAGCTGATCGAGTTCACTGTCCAGAAATGCGGCGGACTGGATATGGCGGTAAACAATGCAGGTATCGACGGCATTCGAAAAGCAACGGCAGACTATCCGCTCGACAACTGGCACAAACTGATAAACGTCAATCTAAATGGCGTTTTCTACAGCATGAAGTACGAAATCGCCGCGATGCTGGATCGGGGCGGAGGCGCCATCGTGAACATGTCCTCCGTTCTCGGTTCCGTCGGCTTGCCAACTGCGTCCGCATACACGGCAGCGAAACACGGGGTCGTTGGATTAACCAAGGTTGCGGCGATTGAATATGCGAGGATGGGCATCCGGATCAATGTCGTCGGCCCCGGCTGGATCGAAACGCCTCTTTTATCGGAGCAAATGGAGGCATTAGCCAGCCGGCGCATGGCAGGTCTTCAGCCGATGGGCAGGCGCGGGAAACCGGAAGAGGTAGCGGCTCTTGTATGCTTCCTGTTGTCCGACCAGGCCAGCTTTATCACTGGGAGCTACCATCTGGTGGACGGAGCTTACACCGCCCATTAGGTGCAGAGGCTGCCCCCACTCACGCCGGCCACCGTCAGGGCGATGACGCCGGAGATCGCCGGGGTGCCCGCCTTGCCCAAGATGGCGCTGTTCCTGCATCGCAAGGAGGCCGAGCCCGACCCGGTAGCGGCGCGGCTTGGCGACATCCTGTTGCAGGCGGCGCTGGAAGCGTTGCCGCAGACGCAACCGGCGCCCGTTCTGCGCAACGTAGCGTAAAGGGACAGTGGCGCTCAGCGGCGCTTCTTTGCCTTGCTGGCGAAAGG
Source organism: Mesorhizobium sp. M0159 (assembly GCF_040322295.1). Taxonomy (NCBI): domain Bacteria; kingdom Pseudomonadati; phylum Pseudomonadota; class Alphaproteobacteria; order Hyphomicrobiales; family Phyllobacteriaceae; genus Mesorhizobium; species Mesorhizobium sp. M0159. The sequence continues at coordinate 9,099 of NZ_JAMYTF010000051.1, read as the reverse complement.
ATTGTCCGAGGTGCGCAAGGCGATGCGGATCGGCACGCCGGGCATGTCGAAAGCCTCGCGCAGGCTGTTCGAGAGATAGCGGACATAGGATTGCGGCATCGCGTCCGGCCGTGAGCAGGAGACGACGAAGCCCGGCGGCCGCGTCTTGGCCTGGGTGACATATTTGATCTTCAGCCGACGTCCGGCGACGGCCGGCGGCGGATGATGCGCCAAAATGCCTTCCAGCCAGCGGTTGAGCTTGCCGGTCGACACACGGCTGTTCCAAACTCGATGCGTCCGGATGACGGCATCCATCAGCTTGTCGAGGCCACGCCCGGTCTCGGCCGACACCGGCACCGCCTGCATGCCGCGCGCCTGCGGCAGCAGCCGCTCGGTTTTTTCGCGCAGCTCGGCCAGCAACTCCTGGGGATGGTCGACAAGATCCCATTTGTTGAAGGCGATCACCGGGGCACGGCCCTCGCGGATGATCAGGTCGGCGATCTGCAGATCCTGCTTCTCGAAGGGAATGGTGGCGTCGAGCACGATGATGACGATCTCGGCAAAGCGGATGGCGCGCAAGCCGTCCTGCACCGACATCACTTCGAGCTTTTCGTGGATCCTGGCCTTGCGGCGCATGCCGGCGGTGTCGAACAATTTTAAGCGGCGGCCATGCCAGTCCCAGTCGACCGAGATGGAATCGCGAGTGATGCCGGCCTCGGGGCCGGTCAACAGCCGCTCCTCGCCGATCAGCGCGTTGATCAGCGTTGACTTGCCGGCGTTGGGGCGGCCGACGACGGCGATGCGCATCGGCTTGGTGTCGTCATAGCTCGGCTCGGCGTCCGGGTCGCTGATGTCCTCGCCGATCAGCACCTCGCTGGCGGCGACCTCCTCCTCGCCGGCCTCTTCGTCCTCGCCGAAGGCACGCGCCTCGCCCAGTGCCGCGATTACCGCATCGCGCAAATCGGGCAGGCCCTGGCCGTGTTCGGCCGAGACCGGGATCGGTTCGCCAAGGCCGAGCTCCCAGGCCTCCAGCATGCCGCCCTGGGCGCTGCGCGCCTCGGCCTTGTTGGCAACGACGAGAACCGGCTTGCCGGATTTGCGCACGATCTCGGCGAAGGTCTTGTCGTCGGGCATCAGCCCGGACTTGGCATCGATCGTAAAAAAGATCAGGTCAGCCTCGCGGATGGCGATCTCGGTCTGGGCGCGCATGCGGCCGGGCAGCGTCGAGGCAGCCGCATCCTCGAAGCCGGCGGTGTCGATGACGTCGAAATGCAGGTCGTAGAGCTTTGCGGCATGGACGCGGCGATCGCGAGTGACGCCGGGCGTATCATCGACAAGCGCCAGCTTCCTTCCCACCAGCCGATTGAAAAGGGTCGATTTGCCGACGTTAGGCCGGCCGATGATGGCGACTTTGAAGGTCATGGACTATCACGACACGCCGCCCGAGCCGCGGATCAGCTCGGACATCAAAGTCGCCCGCTCGCGCGTGTTGTGCGGGGCGCCATCATCCGCGGCGATCTGGTCGAACAGCTTCAATGCATCCGCCGCCTTGCCTTCCTTCCAGGCGGCAAGGCCAAGCGCCTCGCGCGCCGTATGGCGCAATGTGTTGGTGTCGGCGGTGAGCGCCTCGACGCGGCTGGAGACATCGGCGAAAGAGCCGTGGTCGACCAGAAGCAGCGCTGCCCTGAGACGAGCCATGTCGCGAATGCCGGAGGGGATCTTGGTGTCGGCGGCGACCTCGTCGAAATCCTTGACGGCGGCGTCGACGTCGCCCTTGTCCGCCTTGACGGTTGCCGCGCGCATGCGGGCGAGCAGCGGATAGGCGCCGTAGCCGTCCTTCTCCAACGCCTCCAGAGCGGCAAGCGCCTCGTCGTTCTTGCCGTCATTGGCGAGCTTGAGCGCCTGCGAAAAAGCATCGCCCGAGCGGTTGGCGCGGGTCTCGTCCCAATAGCGGTAGCCGACGACAGCGCCAGTGCCAAGCACCACCAGCACGGCCAGCACGAGCAAGGCGGGACCGAAACGATCCCACAGCGCATGCGCCTGGTCGCGACGAATCTCTTCGTTGACTTCGCGGATAAAACTGTCGTCCGACATGGATCAAAACCATTCATGCCCCGGGCGGGGCGGTTGATGAGCCCGCGTTTTAGCGAAATTTTGCCGGCATGGAAGGGGTTCGGCAGGAAAATCGCCTATTCACGAGGCAGTCACCGCCAACGGCGGCCGCACAGGTCGATCGCACCCGTGCCATATTTCACCGGTAGGCGGTGCTTCTACATTCCCTAATCAAGTCAGATGCCTTTGCCCCGTTTGTCCCGCGTTATTGCGTTTTCCATTGCCGCGCTTGCTGCCGGCGCGGCTTTTGCCGACCCGCTGGCGGCGCCGGCAAAGCCGAAGCAGATCGTGATCATCTCGTTCGACAGCGCCCGCGACATTTCGCAATGGCAGCGCAGCCGGGCGCTGGCCCGGCGCACAGGCGCGCATTTCACCTATTTCGTCTCCTGCGTGTTTCTGTTGTCGCCCGAGACACGCAAGGAATACACCGCGCCCGGCAAGACAGAAGGCAAATCGAACATCGGCTTTGCCGCCTCCAAACAGGAAGTTGCCGAGCGGCTCGAGCAGATCAACCTTGCGGCCTCGGAAGGCCACGACATCGGCAGCCATGGCTGCGGTCATTTCGACGGCAAGGACTGGAGCAAAGCCGACTGGCTGAGCGAGTTCGGCTCATTCAAGCATATTCTCGAAAACGCGTATTCGATCAACGGCATCGCTCCTGAACCGAAGGGCTGGCGCGATTTCGCCCGCAAATCGGTGGTCGGGTTTCGCGCGCCTTATCTGTCGGCAAACAAGGCGCTCTATGAGGCGCTGCCCGCGGCCGGCTTCCTGCTCGACGCAAGCGGCGTTTCCCGTGGGCCGGTCGAGCCGCCGACCGTCAACGGCATCACGCGCTTTTCGCTGCCGCAGATCCCGGAAGGGCCGAGCTCAAGGCGCGTGATCGCCATGGATTACAATCTCTATGTCAGACATTCCGGCGGCTTCGAGCGGCCGAGCATGGCAGAAGAGTTCGCTGACCGGACCTATAACGCGTTCCGCGCCGCCTTCGATGCGCAATACCAGGGCAAGCGCATTCCGCTTGAGCTCGGCTTCCACTTCACGCTGATGAATGACGGCGCCTACTGGAACGCGCTGGAACGCTTTGCCGGCGAGGTCTGCGTCAAAGCGGACGTCGAGTGCATTAGTTTTCGCGACTATGTATCGCGGCGAGGCGAAAGGCAGGCGGCGGTGGGGGGCGGAGCCGCAAGCGCCGCCGCCCGCCAGTCTTAGCTTGCCGGCTGATCCTCAGGACGCAGCCCGGCTTGTTCCCGTTCTAGATAGTGCTGATCGATCACCGGCAGCGGCTCGCCCTTGATCGTGGCTTCGAACGCTCGCAGCCGCTTGTGGACTGACAAGAGCTCAACGATCGTTGACCAGGAATTAACAAGATATTGGAACGAGCTGGTCACTTGGCTGAACGCGGAATTGACCTGGTTGACGAGACCCAACGTTAAGGTTCCGGCGACCAACGAAGGAGTCATCAAAAAAAGAGGGAATATGGTATTTAGTTGCAAGTAGAGATAGCGGACCACATTGAAATAGACGTAGTGGAAATAGAGCCGGAAGTAGTTCTGGCGCACATTTCCGAACAATTCGGAAACGGTCGGCGGCTGCGCTCGGGACTGATCGTCCTCACCATAAACAAGTTCCTTGCGGTAAGCGGCTTCGACGCGCTGGTTGCGAAACTGCAAGCCGGGCAGCTTTATGCCGGCGGTGGCAATGCATACCGTCCCAAACATCGCCCAGAAGATCGCAGCCAAAACCAACGGCTGCGGCACCTGACCGATGAAAGGCAATGCCGTAATGTGCTTTGAGTAGGCAAGCAAAATCGGCATGAAGGCGATCAAAGTCATTATCGAATCAATAAAGCTGGTCCCAAGATCTTCCATGATCTTTGAAAAGCGCATCGTGTCTTCCTGCACGCGCTGGGAAGCTCCCTCGATGCTCCGCACCCTAGGCCAATAGGACATGTAGTAGTCGTTCATCGCTGTCCGCCAGCGAAACACCCAATGGCTTACAAAGAAATTTGTCAGAACGTAAACAGTAACAGCCACCAGAGCGATGCCGAGGAAAGTTATTAACTGCGCATAAACATCATACTCTGTCGCCTTCACACTTTTGCTCACAATGCCCTGAATCAGATCCCAGAACGGCCCGTACCAGGCATTGATCGCTACACTCACCTGAACCTGAAAATAGGTCGTGAACAAGATCAGCGAGCTGCCAAGGATCGACCAGCGGTCCCACGGGTGCGGGGAATACCAATGCCAGAAGGCGTAAAAGAGCAGCACACCAAGTGTAAAATAGATGTAGAACCAAAGGAACGGAGGCGACCAGAAAACGGAAACGCCAATGATCGGCGCCGCGTCCGCTGCAGGGAGGGGAAATCCGACCAAAGCGCCTAGCTGGTCGCCGCCGAGAAACCACACGGCCACCATGACCGCACTCCAGACGGCGGCCGAGGTGAAAAAGAGCTTCGGCTGCGGGAAGAAGGATACGAACACTGTGGGAAAATCCTCGGTCGATGCGCAAATCAGCGGGGTTCAGCGGGCATAAAGTCACACATTAGTGGGAAAGAAAATGCCCGTGCCCGATGCCCGCAACCGAGCAAGACCATAATCATGGCGATTTTGGCGCAGCCGACCAGGTGATCGCGCCGGAAGCGAGCAGGACGGCGGCGGCCACGATCGAGGCGAGGAAAAAGTTACCCGAGGCCTGCGCAAGCAGCCCGGCGACGATCGGGCCGATGATCTGGCCAAGGCCGAAGGCGGCCGTCATTACCGCCAGCATCCGGCGTGGTGCTTGCGGAGCAAGCTGCCTGCCCGTCTGCAGGCCAAGCGCGGTGATGGCGATGAAGGTGCCGCCGACAAGAAGGCCGCCGAGCAGCGGCCCGGTGCGCCCGCCCATGACGACACTGGCGCTGACGCCGACCACCTCGACCAGACACCCCAGGGCATAGGTGGCATAAAGCCCGATCCTGGCCGCGAGCTTCTGCCACAGCCAGACCGAGGGGAAACCGGCAAGGCCGGTGACCATCCAGACCACGGCCTCGAAGACGCGGCCGCCGCCGCCCTGGCGGACGATGGCGACCAGGAACGTTGCCGTGACGATATAGCCGAAGCCGAACAGGCCGTATGCGACGATGATCTTCACCAGCGACCGGTGTTTCGGCAGTGCCGGCTCGCTCCCGGTGGTGCTGTTCGCGGCCGAGGTGCCGCCGGCCAGCAAGCCGACGGCGGCAAAGCCGCAGGCCGAAATCACCGCCGACCATAGCCAGCCCGCCGCCCAGCCGGCATGTTCGGTGACGAGGACTGCCAACAGCGCCGAGGACGCCGCGATGCCGAGGCCGACACCGCCGAAATACAGCGCCTGCAGGTCGTTTCGCCCGGCCGCGGCGAGATGACCGAAAACGATGCTGGTCATGAAGACCAGGACAAAGGCGCTTGCAACGCCGGCAAGAAAGCGGATGACGAGAAACGCGGCCATCGTGCCGGTCAGGCCCATCAGGCCGGCGAGGATCGCGGTGGCGGCAAGGCCGGCCAGCATCAGCTGACGCTCGCGGCCTTGCGCCCAGCCGCCGGTGGCGGCAAGCGCGCCGACGAGATAGCCGAGATAATTGGCAGATGCGATCCAGCCGGCATCGGCCGGCGACAGGCCGAGCTCTTCCATCATGCCAGGCAGGATCGGCGTATAGACGAACCGGCCGATGCCCATGGCGACGGCCAGGGCAATCATGCCGGCGATTGCGAGGCGCAAGGGCGAAGCGATGTTCATCGCGGTGCACCATAGGTGCGCCTGCCGGCGAGACAATCCGCCTTTTATTGGGCCAGAAGGGCTGCGCAGCCGCGTCGGCGGCCGGCTCACCTGAGTGCCAGCAAGTCCTTCTTCAGCCGCAGCAGGTCCTTGGCGGGGCCGTCTCGAAGCGGGTACGACGCGCGGTCAGCCTGAATGGCATGTCGGCGAGTTCGCGCTCCGACATGGTGTCGAGCACCGGATGCGCCAGCGGATCGGTCACCCAATTGATGCCCTCGCTGTCATGCCGGCGCGGCTGCGTTCCGATCGGGGAAAAGGCGCCGAGCCATAACAAAATCTTCATCAGATTTGCCTCCTCACTCTGAGTAGCCCACTTAGAATCCGGCATCCGGCAGTGTCTGGCAATTGAGATTTCAGCCGTTCGAGTTTAGAAAAACTGTATGGCTATGCTGAACCGCGTGCACCTCAACGGCTTACGCGCCGTCGAAGCCGTCGCGCGCCTGGGCTCGCTCACGGCGGCGGCCGGCGAGCTCAACGTCTCGGTCAGCGCCGTCAGCCAGCAGATCAACCGAACAGAAAAACAACTCGGCCGCGCGCTGTTCGAACGAACGCCAGCTGGCCTGGTGGCGACGGAATTCGGCACCGTCTTTACCGCGCGGCTCAGCGCCGGGTTTCGCGAACTCGCACAGGCGGTGGCGCTTGCCGATGAAAGCTCGGAGTGCACGCTGGTGGTTTCGGTGGCGCCGGCTTTTGCCTCGAAATGGCTGCTGCCGCGGCTGTCGCGGCATTTTGCCCGCCATCCGAACGTGCTCCTGCGCATCGATGCCTCGGCGCGGCTTGCCGATCTCGATCGTTCGGACATCGACGTCGCCATTCGGCTCGGCGACGGCAAATGGCCAGGCGGGCGCGCCGAATTGCTGCTGGCGCAGGAGGTGTTTCCGGTCTGTGCACCGGTGATCGCCAGCAAGCTGAAATCGATCGAGGACCTTGCTTTGACCTGTGCGATCACCGACGAAAGGTCGATGATCAGTTGGGAGAGCTGGTTCGAAGCCGCCGGGGTGGAGCCGGTCACCTTCATGAAAGGCGCGCGCTTCACCGACCCGATGCTGTGCCTGGAATCAGCGATTGCCGGTCACGGCGTCATGCTCGGCTGGCAGTTGCTGGCCGCCGACGCGCTGGCCGACGGCCGTCTCGTTGCGCCGTTCGGCATACGGGCGCAGAGCGGGCTCGGCTATTGGCTGGTGACCTCGGCCAGCAAGAGCGAAAGCCGCAAAGTCAGGGATTTCAAGACCTGGATCCGCGAAGAGATCGAGGCGACGATGGCGCAGTTCAGATCGCTCGAGCGTCAGCTAGACCTGCCGGCGTCATCAGAGTGGAAAGGTCGGCAGCGCCGGTCTATGTAAGAAACAGTCCCCAATCACAGCAGGCAGGATCATGACCACACATTCGCGCGGCGTTTCCGCAACCATCGACCCGGTGAAGCTCGACAGGCTGGCGGAGGTCGCCGTCAAGGTCGGGCTGCAATTGCAACCGGGGCAGGATCTGGTGCTGACCTCGTCTATTGCAGCGCTGCCTTTGACGCGGCGGATCGTCGAGCACGCCTACAAGGCAGGTGCCGGCCTGGTGACGCCGATCTTCAACGACGATGAGATCACGCTCGCGCGCTTCCGCTACGGCGTCGACGCCGGCTTCGACCGCGCCGCCGGCTGGCTCTATGAAGGCATGGCAAAAGCCTTCGCCAACAATGCGGCGAGGCTTGCCGTGCGCGGCGAGGATCCGTCGCTGCTTTCGGCGCAGGACCCGGCAAAGGTGGCGCGTGCCAACAAGGCGAATTCGATGGCCTACCAGCCGGCGCTGGAGAAGATCACCGGCTTCGACATCAACTGGAACATCGTCGCCTATCCCGATCAGGCCTGGGCCAAGCAGGTTTTCCCGGACGATGCCGAAGACGTCGCGGTGGCCAAGCTCGCCGACGCCATCTTTGCCGCCTCGCGGGTGGATGTCGAAGACCCGATCGGCAACTGGACGGCGCACAATACGGCGTTGAAGAGCCGCACCGAATGGCTGAACGGCCACAATTTCCACGCACTGCATTTCACCGGCCCCGGCACCGACCTGACCGTCGGGCTGGCCGACGGCCACGAGTGGATGGGCGGCGCCTCGACCGCCAAGAACGGCATCACCTGCAACCCCAACATCCCGACCGAAGAGGTTTTCACCACGCCGCATGCAAGGCGCGTCGAAGGCCATGTCACCAGCACCAAGCCGCTGTCCTATCAGGGTACCCTGATCGACGGCATTGCGGTGCGTTTCGAGGCGGGCCGCATTGTCGAGGCCAAGGCCACGAAGGGCGAGGATGTGCTGCAAAAGGTGCTCGATACCGACGAAGGCTCGCGCCGTCTCGGCGAGGTGGCGCTGGTGCCGCATTCCTCGCCGATCGCCAAGAGCGGGCTGCTGTTTTTCAACACGCTGTTCGACGAGAACGCCGCCTGCCACATCGCGCTCGGCCAGTGCTATTCGAAGTGCTTCGTCGACGGCGCCTCGCTCGGCCAGGACGAGATCGCGGCGCGCGGCGGCAACAAGAGTTTCATCCACATCGACTGGATGATCGGCTCGGACAAGATCGACATAGACGGCGTCCATAAGGACGGCAGCCGCGTGCCGGTGATGCGCAAGGGCGAGTGGGTTTAGGCCCGGGATCTTTAAGCGAAGGCCAGCAAGCAGCGGCGCCTGCTGGCCCATGCGGAGTTGGCAATGGAGCTCGCGGTCAAGCGCATCTATGAGCCGCCGGCGCCCGATGACGGGCAGCGGGTGCTCGTCGACCGCATATGGCCTCGCGGCATCGCCAAGCAGGACGCGGCGCTGACGCTCTGGCTAAAGGACATCGCGCCAAGCAATGGGTTGCGCAAATGGTTCGGCCATGAGCCGGCGCGCTGGGCGGAGTTCCAGCGGCGATACCGCGATGAGCTCGACCGGAACGGCGAGGCGGTGGCGGAACTACGTGCCTTGCTCCGTGAAGGCAAGGTGGCGCTGCTCTACGGCGCCCATGACGAGGCGCACAACAATGCGGTGGCGCTGGCGAGCTATTTGCGTGAGACGGACTGAAGCGCGAGCCTGCGTCCTGTGACTTTGGAGATTGGCGAAGGCCGTAGCGACGGCCAGAGGGTTGCTTCCCTCCGACCTCTCAAGACTTGGGTTCCTCGCCCTGCGAAGCGGGGGAGAGGTGGCTCGGCGAAGCGGCCGGAGAGGGGGCTTTCGTAGAGTGCTCCCCCTCTC
>NZ_JAMYTF010000050.1:0-34927 GCF_040322295.1 Mesorhizobium sp. M0159 | reverse complement strand
TCATCTGCGCGAGCACAAGAAGGAGAGCCTGAGGGCCTTGGCCGCCTGAGCACCGTCATGTGTCCGCCGCTCCGCTAAACACGGGAGCTGCGCGGCGGACACGCCGACGTCACCGCAATGCCACGCCATTTTGCAGAACTTGACGCACACAACTGAAATCAGCGGCGGTTCGTACCTCACAGGCGTGCGCGGCTTTGCCTGTTCAAGATGTGGGCACGGCTCGGATCTGAACCGGTAGGCTGGAGCACGGAGCCGGCCCCGACGGGCCCTCGGGCTGGGCTCCGGGAACTGTCCTGTCCCTTGGCACTGGAACCCTGATTTCGGGCCAGTCCAACTGGCGGTTGCTAGACGTATAGCAACTCATGCGCCTAAGTTTGCCTACGGCCCGCGCGCACCTGGCAAGCCCGCCCACCCTAGTCCCCCGCTTGGTGCAACAGCGCCCGTTCCGCCCCGCCGCACCTAACCGTGCGGCGGGCTTTTTTTCACGCGGTGGAACACCGGCGCGCAGGGAAGTTCGGGGCATGCCGCATACCCTTCGCCTCACAGTATTGCTGCCGGATCGCTTGCCCTGATCGGCCCACGTCGCCGATCGACAAAGGTTCATTATGGAGCGACAACGCTCGCTAGGGCTTCCCGATGATGGGAGTCATGCTCGGTCCTTTCTCGGCAGGGAGCGGGCAACAAGCCGAAGGCGTTCATAAAGAGTCCAGAACTGCTCGTGCTGAGTTCGGCGATCGTCATAGTTATATGTTTAAGATTCCAAAGGTCAGACAGAGACGGCTGCCGCGCATCCGGTGATTTTCGGGACCTAATGAAGTATCGGCGTTACCTACGCGGGCGGCAACTGGATGGGACTGCGCGGGAGAGCGGGCCAGCTTGGTTCGTCGGCCGTTGGTAGGACGTGCTCAAGCGGCGTTAATCTTCATCTCTGCGCCGAGCACCATCTTTGTCACGGCGGCGAAGTCGAGCTTCCCGGAGCCGAGGACGGGCACTTTCGCAACGACGCGCACTCCGGCGGGCACCATCAGGTCCATGGCGCCGTTGGCCTTAGCGAAGGCCAGGAATTCGGCACGCGTGGCGTTGACGGCCTCGGTGATGAGGATCAGCTTTTCGCCCTTGCGCGCATCTGGCACGGCGGCGACCGCCGAGAGCGAGCCTTTCCACAATTCGCCCGCCAGCGCCTCGACGGCGGCCATCGAGATCATCTCGCCACCGATCTTGGCAAAGCGCTTGGCGCGGCCTCGAATGGTGATGAAGCCGACATCGTCGACGGCGACGACGTCGCCGGTGTCATGCCAGCCGTCTTCGAGCGGTTCGAGCACGCCCGGCTTCTCGGCGCGCAGATAGCCTGCCATGACGTTGGGCCCACGCACGAACAGCCGTCCGCCATCCTCGACGCCAGGCACCGGATCCAGGCGATACTCCATACCCGGCATGATTTTGCCGACGCTGCCGGACCGGTTGTACATCGGCGTGTTGATGGAGATCACCGGCGCGGTTTCGGTCACGCCGTAGCCTTCGAGGATGCGCAGGCCGAACTTTTCCATATAGATCGCGCGCGTCGAAGGCTTGACCGGTTCCGCGCCGGCAAAGCAGTAGCGCACTGACCGGAAGTCGTAGGGGTGTGCGGTGCGGGCATAGCCGGCAAGGAACGTATCGGTGCCGAAGATGATCGTTGCGTTCGAGGCGTAAACCAACTCCGGCACGATGCGGTAGTGCAGCGGCGAGGGGTAGAAATAGACCGGCACGCCCGAGATCAGCGGCAGCACCGTGCCCGCCGTCATGCCGAAGGAATGGAAGATCGGCAGCACATTGAAGACCTTGTCGCCCGAGTGGAAGTCGATACGCGAGGCGGCCTGGGCGGCATTGGCCAGGATGTTGCGGTGGGTGAGCACCACGCCCTTGGGCGTGCCTTCGGACCCCGAGGTGAACAGGATCACCGCCGGATCTTCAGACTTGCGGGCGACCCGGGGTGCGCTCTTGCGCAGAAGGCCGAGCAGCTTGTGCCTGAGGCCAATGGTGGCCCGCAGATCATCGAGCCAGACGATGTCGACCGATCGGCCGAGTTCCTCGACCACGGCGCCGAGTTTCGCTTGTTCGACAAAGGCGCGCGAGGTCAGCACGGTGCGCACCTCGGCGGCTTTGCAAGCGGAGAGGATGTTAGCTGCCCCGGCAGTGAAGTTCATCATCGCCGGAACCTTGCCGGCCGACATAACGCCGAGCAGCGTCGCACAGGCGCCATTAGCGTTGGGCAGCATGATGCCGAGCGTCTGCTGGCCGGCATAGAGTTTCTTGAATTTCTCGCCAAGCACGGCGGCGGCTGTCAGCAGCTTGCCGTAACTCAGCGAACCGGTGACCGGGTCCTGAACGGCCAGTTGCTTCATGCCGCGTTCGTTCGCCGTCTGGATGATCTTCTCCAGCACAGTCTTGTCGATGTCCTGGGTGCGGAAGACGAGGTCCGACATGACCTGGTAGAGGGCAGCGCCCGCCGCGGCGCGGCGCTTCCGGCCCTTCAGATCCTGCAGTACTTCAAGTTTGACGGGCTCCAGAATGGTCACCTTGACCTTCGGGAACAGCCGGCGGCGAATATGCAGCGAGGTCAGCCGCGAAAAATAGCTCTTCTCCAGCCCGTCGATGCGCACGGGCACGACCATCGAGCCGGTCTTGTCGGCCACCATGGCGGCGCCGTCATAGACCTTCATGAGGCCGCCGGTGACGGTGATCCGCCCTTCGGGGAAGATGACCAGCGGATCGCCGCCTTGCACGATCTTGATCAGCGTGCGGGTCGACATCGGCTTGGCTGGATTGAGCGGCAGCGCACGGGCGAGCTTGAGGAAAGGCTTCATCCACCAGGCCTGGGCGATAGTGTGGTCGATGGCAAAGACGGGCTCTTCCTCGGTCAGCGTCAGGGCCAGCGGACCGTCGAGGAAACTGACATGGTTGAGCGCCAGGATGGGTGCCGGGCCGGCCGCCTTGAGGTTTTCCAGCCCCTCCACCTCCAGACGATGGAAGGCTCGGAACAGAATGGAAACGAAATCGCGGAAGGCGTTTGTCGGAAGGTATCTCAGCATCAGCCAGGCGGCGACCACGTTGAGTGCGGCGAGGCCGAACAGGATACCTCCAGTGGAGACGCCCGCTGCTTGAATCGCGGCGACAAGTATGCCGCCCACCGTCATGAAGCCTGCATTGACGATGCTCACGGCGGCGACGACGCGAGCGCGGCTGGCTTCGGGCGCCCAGGCTTGCACTGCGGCGAAGGTCGGCACGACAAGAAAGGCGCTGGCAATAGCCATGCCGGCAAGGTCGATCGCAACATGGACCGTGTTTGGCCCGGCGAAGAATATTGCGAGCGTTTCGGCCCTGGGCGAGGGCTGCATGCTCCAGATGGTCCAGGCCAGGTCCAAGCCGAATAGTGCCATCAACGCCGTGCCAACCGGGGCTGGCAAGAGCACGATGCGGCCCTGCGACATCCATGCGGCTATGGCAGAGCCAATCGCGATCGAGACGGCGAACACCGCGAGATAGGCGGTGACAGCGATTTCTCCGCCACCGAGCGAATCCTTGACCAACGTAGGCAGGATCGAAAGGACAATGGCCCCGATAAGCCAGAACCACGACGTCATCAGTCCGGCGCGCCAGATCCGCTTGTCGGCACGCAAGCCGTTGACCTGTCGCCACGTCGAGCGAAAGATGTTCCGGTCTATAACGAGGTCGGGTGCAGCAGAACCGGTTGACGGAATGTATCGGCTGACAAACCAGCAACCGATGGCGAGGATCATCATCATCGGCCCGAAGACCGAGACGCCTATGCCATCGGCCGAGACGACGCCTCCGGCGATAGTGCCGCCGAGGATGGCGGCGAAGGTTGCCGATTCGATCCAGGCATTGGCGCGGGGCAATTCCTTGCGCTCGAGATGATCCGGCAGGATGCCGTACTTGATCGGTCCGAACAGTGCCGAGATGATGCCGAACATGAGCAACGCCATCATCAGCACCGGGATCGACGACAGCGCGATCCCAACGACAGCGACAGCCGCAGCGGCGATCTCGGTGAATTTCAGCCGACGGGCGATGAGCGCCTTGTCGAACCGGTCGGCGATCTCGCCACCAAGGGCGGACAGGAGCAGGAAAGGAGCCATGAAGACGGCACCCGCCAGGGTGACCAGTGATGCCGCCTGGTCCGCCGCCAGGGTGAACAGAATAAGGAAAACCAGCGTGTTCTTGAGGAAATTGTCGTTGAAGGCGGACAGGAACTGCGTCCAGAAGAGAGGCGCAAAACGCCGTGAAGTCATCAGATGACTGTTCGTGGGGTTGTTCGTGAGGATTTCCATAGCGGCGACTTCCATTGGGCAGACCGTTGAAGATCCTGGTCGGATCGATCCGCGGTCTTGCGCGGTTTGAGCCTTTTTGTAGTGGGAACCCGATTACGCTTCGTTACTGCGGTTCACATTGATCAGCAGCTTTCGGTGTTGCCGGTTGATGAAGCGGCTTGCCTCTTCCGCGTCTCGCGGTGTCTTGGTGATGGTTCGAGGTATCCACGAGCCTGGTCGCGGCCATCGGGCAGAACCCCTTGGCGGCTATGCTTGCCCCATGAAATTGATGCGGCCGTCATCATCCAGGCGGCGATAGCGAAAGTGGGCGTGGTCAACGTTTGCAGGCGCTTGAACCCTTGGGAGCATAGCTGTTGGAGGTCATCGATATTGTCTTTTGGTTTCAGGGTGAGGTTGCGCCGGCGTTGGTCTGTTTCCGGGTTCGATACAATCAGCCGGTCTTGCGACAGTCTTTCGCAGCCGGTCGAGGACGGCGTCAGTGAGCCGGCTCGCTTCATCGGCATGAGCGGTGACGGCATACGTCATCAAAGCAATAAGACTGCCCGCATCCTCACCCCGTCGTTTGGTCGAAAGTAAGGTGGGACAATCAGAGTGCGCAAACTTGTCATTACTGATACTGCGCTTCACCCCAGCTTTTAGCGTGCGCCCTTCGGCATATGCGTGGTTCACCATTCCTTCACTTTATTAGCGCACGTTCATATGCGGACATGTTGGTGTAGCTTGTACGTGCCCAAAGCCCCGGCGCATCGACCCAGCGCTGGGGCTTTTTTTGTCCGCCTGGTTCCGCGTGTTCCCCAGACAGGGGCGTGAACTGCGCAGTCGCCCTTGAAGGTGAGTTCGCCGCTGTGGTGGTCCTCTTGCATCGACCAAGCTCAAGGCGAGGCCATCGACTTGAGCCTAGCTGTGCGTGTTTCGACATTTCGACGTCGCGGTGTCGGATTATTTGCATGCAAACCAGTTTTACGACGCTATCCTCCCATCCTCAACGGACCATTCTGGGAGGAATGCATGGCTGCGCATGAGCAACATGCCGTTGAAATTGTTAGGGACAAAGAGTGGTCGGTTCGCGTGACGGTCAACGGCACCACCACCACGGTCCCTTTTACATCTGAGAGCTACGCGCGTTCGTTTGCAGACGGGCAGGCGTTCCGACTGGGCGTTCAGGTCGCGGAGATCAAGAAGGCGGCCTAGCTGCGCGCTTGGCCAAGGCCGCATGGCGATTGAAGCCCGAGTGACCAAAGTCGGTCGAAAAAGCGGCAACGCTTACGGTCTGCCACGCGCGGCAAGTGACCAAGTAGCCTCACTCGCTCATCGCATGAAGCACGTCGTGCTTGATGATCTCGATGCTGCGCAGATTGAGCAGGCGGATGACGCCTTTGTCCTTCAGCCGGGTGAAAACCCGCGACACGGTTTCGATGGTGAGGCCGAGATAATCGCCGATATCCATGCGCGACATCGGCAGTTCGACCTGTCGCAAGCCGCCCTGCCGCTCCGCCATGTCGACCAGGAACGCGGCGACGCGTTCGATGGCATTCTGACGGCCGAGAACCAAGAGATGTTCCTGCGCTCTCGTCAGGCCCTTGAGAGCCAACGGCAGCAGCTGACGGGAGAGATCCGCACCAGTGGCAAAGCGGAAGACGCGGACACCCACGGCGTTGATGGCTTCGGCGAAAAAATGATGGGTGGTGTCGGCTTCGAAACCGAATGTCTCTCCGGCCAGATGGAAGGCACTTATCTGCCTGCGACCGTCCGCAAGCAGGCGGTAAACACGCACGGCGCCAAACTCGACCTGATAGAAGGCTCCGGCCTTTTCACCTTGCGCATAGATTTCCGAACCGCAGCGAAAGAAGCTGACCGGCTGTAGCAGTGTCGGATCGAATGCCGTAGGCAGGCTCGACTGTAAGCCGTGCGACGGCAGTGAAATTCTGGAGCTCGATTGGGCGTGCATGGCTGTTTCCCGGTTGATCCGTAGCACAGCAATCGCGCGAATCAGCAGGTCGCGAAATTCGGTTCTATCCCTACGGGAAACTACCTAGTGCTTGGCTGGGAAAGCGGTGAAGGCCGGCAGCGTGCCTACGCGGCGCCCGCCTTCTCGGGAACTTGCGCATGCTTCTGCCGACTTGTGCCGCATTGAAATTGTCGGAGCACGCAATCATCAGCGTCGGTCGACAGCCGTCATACTGGCACACTGGCAACGGAAACGCGGTTTCGACAGGTCGGCAACCGGGCCGAAATCCGCCGCCTGCAATCGCGACTGAAATCACGGGTGAGGATGCAGGAGTGGGCAAACGAAAGCCAGATCGCCAAGATCGGAATCAGAGCCGTCGACATCATCGACGTCGACATGGCTCGCATTCAGATGATCTTCCCGGCTAAGCCCGACGAGGCGACCGGTGGGCGCTGAAGCCAACGGCTTTCGCTGGTCGCCGTCGTCGCAAGGCACTTGGCAGGCCATCTTAACGAGGCCCGGACGATGGTGGACGAACGGGTGATGAAAGCCATCACCGCCGAGGACGCCTCGTGAGCCGCGCCGAAAGGGATCGCAATTCTTCGAAGTTATGGAGTTTTTCGGGAATGGCGATCCTTTCTTGGGTGGCGAGGCCGAGGGACAATTGATTGAACAGTTCGCGAGATGCCGACCCGCGCAGTCGCGCCAGCTATGCTCTGGCTGCAACGCATCCAACGTTACCATCCATCCTGACATGAACGCGCCGGCAGTCATGCTACTGTGGAAGCGCAGCTGGCCGATCCTACGACATCGTTCTGGCAGCCTGCCATGACGTGAAGAGGAGAGTTCACCATGTCCAGGATGAATCGCCGCGCCTTGCTTCTCAACGCCGCCAGCGCCGTTGTCGCCTCGACGGTTGCGGCATCGGCTTTCGCCACAAAGCCGCGACGGGAGGACCGGGAACCGTCCCGCGATCTGCGGGCGCTGATCAATGCGCACAAGGCAGCGTACGCGGCATTCGGCAAGGCGATCCACGAAATGGGCGGCAGTAACCGCGACCACGACAGAGCCAGCCGGGCTGAGGAAAGGGCGCTGCTGGCTGTATGCGCCTATCCTGCGGTCAGGGAAGGTGATCGCCGGTCCAAGGCCCGATATCTTTTGAAGATCGAGGCGCGCGGTGAGCTCGACTTGGCAGAGCATATGCAAGCTCTTCTCCGCTCGACGATGGGGGAGGGATAGGACCGGGATTGCGTGTCCTGCTTCTCGTCGATGGCATTCGTGTGCAGCTAGAACCAGGCGTCGAGCCAGTTGCCTATGCCTCGCTCGATAGCATATTGCGAGCGGCATAGAGTTCGCCAATGAAGTCGGTGATCAAGGTCGAATTGATGCCGTCCGGCGGGCGCAGGAGTAGCGCGCGGAAATTGACGGCTGGCTCGAATGGCCTGGCCAAAATACCGCCGATCATGCCGTCCGCAATGACGGAGGGATTGACCAAGCCGATTCCCATGCCCTTCGCTGCAAGGATAGCGATGGTCAGGCCGTAGGGCGTTTCGATCAGGATGCGCGGCCGTACCCCATGCGCGGCCAGGATCTTGTCCATCGCGAGCCGAGCCGTATCTTCCGGCGACAATGCCAGGAAGGCCTCGTCGGCGAGATCGGCCGGCGTGATTATCTGCTTCCGCGCCAGCCGGTGGTTCGTCGGCATTACACAGACGGCGCGCGGCGTGGTGAAGATGCTGTGCAGCACGCCGCTGGTATCGACCTCGTCGGCCGCGAGCCCGATATCGAAACTGCCAGAGGCCACCAGGTCGCGCACGATATTGGAGGTGCGGACCTGATAGCTGATTCGCACCTGCGGATGCCGGCGTGAGAACGCTACGATGGCGCGCGGCACCAGCCCATGCCCGAGTGCCGACAGGCAGGCGACGCGGATGGTACCGGTTCCGACCTCCTTGATCTGGGCCGCCCGCAGCTTGAGCCGGTCGAGCCCGACCAGGTTGGCCTTTACCTCGGCATGGAACAACTCCCCTTCGCGTGTCGGCACCAGCCTGCCACGAATGCGGTCGAAAAGCCTGAAGCCGAGTTCGGCCTCTAGCTTGGCTAGCGAACGGCTGATGGCCGGCTGCGAGGTATCCAGCAGCGCGGCCGCCGCGCCGGCACCGCGCGTGATCATGATCGCGTTGAAGACATCGATGTCGCGCAGGTTCATAGTCAGCCCATATCAAAAGCGAATTAACTTTATCGCTGCGGTCATAGATGGCAATGGGTGAGCCGGCTAAGCTGCGCCTATGAACCGACGCGATGACACTTCACATGTCCATCCTCCCAAGCGCTCGGAGGAACCGTTCCAGGCGGTGGCGATGCCGGTCGAGCGAGCCTCGACCGTGGTCTTTGACGATCTGGAATCGTTCGAGCTTCGCGTCGAGCGTCTGTACGACGGGTTCAGCTACGGACTTTACGGCACACCGACCAGCCGGCAGCTCGAAGATCATATCGCCGTGTTGGAATGCGGATCGCGGGCTCTCGTCGTCCCGTCGGGCATGGCGGCCATGACGCTGGCGACCATGGCTGTCTGCCGTGGCGGCGAAAGCGTTCTGATCCCGGAGACGCTCTATGGCCCGGCGCGCGACATGGCCGAGCGTTTTCTCGGCCCACTCGGGATCGAGGCGGTTTCCTACGATCCACGGCTGGACGCAAGTATCGCGGCCATGATCGACGGCAGAACGCGGCTGGTCTGGGCAGAATCGCCTGGCTCAGCCACCTTCGAAGTTCAGGATGTGCCAGCCATCACGGCCGCGGCCCACAAGGCCGGCGCGCTCGTTGCGGCCGACAACACCTGGGCCTCGCATCTGCTGTTCAAGCCGCTCGCTCATGGCGTCGACATCTCGATGCAGGCGCTTTCCAAACACGCCGGCGGCCACGGCGACCTCTTGATGGGCTCGCTCGCAGTGCATGACCATGCCCTGTTCCGGCGCCTGAAGGATACAGCGCGTTTCCTTGGCTATGGCGTCTCGCCCGAGGATTGCGCGCTGTGCGAGCGCGGCCTGATGACGATGCCGGTTCGCATGCGCCACGCCGACGGTACAGCGCGCAAGATTGTCGCCTGGCTGTCGGGGCGCCCGGAAGTCGCGCAGATCTTGCATCCTGCGGAGCCTGGCCATCCCGGCCACGCGGTCTGGAAGCGTGACTTCGCCGGATCGGCGGGCGTGTTCTCCTTCGTGCTGCGGCCGGAACTGGCGCCACTGCAATCCGATGTTCTGCGCAGCCTGCGGCTGTTCAGGCTCGGCGCAAGCTGGGGCGGCGTGCATTCGCTGATTGCCGTCAGCGATCCCCGCAAGGGCCGCGCCAGCCTCGACTGGCTGAAGCCCGGCCCGGTCTGGCGCCTGTCGATCGGCCTTGAGGCGCTCGAAGATCTTCTGGCCGACCTTTCTCAGGCCTTCGAACTTTTTGCTGAAGCCCGGCGCAACGGAACCGCCGCGGCCGACGTCAACGCCGCAGAATGACGACAACTCAACGACAAGGGGAATGATTATGAAACATCAAGGTCTGAAATGGCTCACGGGTCTGGCGATAGGATTGGCCAGCCTGACTACGGGCGCCGTGGACGCCAGCGCGCAGGCGGTAATCAACAAGATCAAGGAGCGCGGCTATGTCAGCTGCGGCGCCAGCCAGGGCGTGCCCGGTCTATCCCGGCCGGACGAGAAGGGGTATTATCGCGGGTTCGATTCCGACATCTGCCGCACTTTCGCGGTCGCCATCCTCGGCGACAGAGACAAGATCCGTTACGTGCCCCTTAACGCAGGCCAGCGTTTTGCTGCGCTACAGACTGGGGAAATCGACGTTCTGTCGCGCACATCCACCATCACCTACAGTCGTGATACGGTTGTCCGCTTCGTCTGGATCAATCTCTACGACACGGACGGCATGCTCGTGCGCAAGGCCGATAACATCACCGAGCCCAAACTGCTGGACGGAAAGACCGTCTGCCTGCAAGGCGGTGGCAGCCTGACCGAGAAAGCGATCGAGGAAACCGAGGAAGAGTTCGGGATCGCGATGGAGAAAGTCTATTACGACTCGACCGTTCAAGCGCGCGACGCCTTCTTTGGCGGCCGCTGCGATTCCTACGTCACCGACGGCACCGCGGCAGCAGGACAGCGTGCCTCGGTGGCCAAGAACCCGGACGACTACGACATCATCCGGGTCGGCAGGGCCGCCGAACCCAATGGAGTCGCGGTCGCCCGGGGTGACGATCAGCTTTTCGACGTCGTGCGTTGGACACTCAATGCGCTGTTCTGGGCCGAGGCCAACGGCATCACCTCGCAAAACGTCGATGAAAAGCTTGCCTCGGGCAGTCCGGAAGTCAAACGCGTGCTGGGTGAGGAGCCCGGTTTCGGCAAGCCGCTCGGATTGGACGACAAGTGGGCCTACAACGTCATCAAACAAATGGGCAACTACGCCGAGATCTGGGATCGCAATCTCGGCAAGGACAGCCCGCTGAAGGTCGAGCGCGGCCTGAACGCGTTGTGGAAGGACGGCGGCCTCAACTATCCTTTCCCTTGGGATTGAGCTGCATGAAGGGGACGCGCCCGCCGTTCCCTTTCCCTGCCAACGCCGCGAACCGTCGAGGTCGAAATGCTGAGCGACGCCAGGACCAGATCGATCATCATCCAGTGTGCCCTGGTGGCCGTGGCTGCCGCCTTCGCTGCCCTGCTCGTCAGCACGACTTTCGCCAATCTCAGGGCACGCGGCATACCGATCGGCTTCGATTTCCTGACGATGCCGTCAAGGATCGTCATCTCCGAAGCAATCCTCACTTACAAGTCGCGCGACCCCTATTACTGGGCGATCGCGACCGGGCTCGCCAATACGGTCTTCATCTCCGCGCTCGTCATCGTCTTTTCATCCGCGCTCGGCCTCGTCGTCGGCATCACCCGGCTGAGCAGCAATCCCCTGGCGGCGGGCACCTGCCGCGTATGGGTGGAGGTTGCACGCAATTCACCGCCGATCGTGCTTCTGATCTTTCTCTACTCGCTGTGGTGGAAGGTGCTGCCGCCGGTCGGCGAAGCGCTCAATCCGCTGCCAGGCGTTTACGCCTCCATGCGCGGCTTTGTGGTGCCGGCCGTCAGCATGGACGTCGCCACCGCGGGAATGCTCGTCATTGCTCTCGCCCTGGCACTGGCGGCCGCTGGCTGGGCGGCGGCGAGAAGAGGATGGCTGCCACCGCTGACCGCGCCGGCGATCCTCGCGGTTGGCATTGCCGGGCTCTGGCTTGCCGATGCGAAGTTCTCCGTCGACTGGCCGACCTTCACTGGGTCGAACTTCAAAGGCGGCAAGGACCTGACGCCCGAGCTCAGCACCATCCTCATCGGGCTGACCATCTACACCACCGGCTTCGTCGCCGAGATCGTGCGTGGGGGCGTGCTTTCGGTCGGCCGCGGTCAGTGGGATGCAGGTCATTCGCTCGGCCTGCCACGCGGCAAAATATTGCGTCTGATCATCATTCCGCAGATGCTGCGGGTGATCGTCCCGCCGCTCAACAGCCAATACATCAACGTCGTCAAGAATTCGACGCTGGCGATCGCGGTCGGCTATCCGGACTTCCTTGCGGTTATGAACACCATCATCAGCAAGTCCAGCCATTCGATCGAGGGCGTATTCATCATCCTCGGCGTCTATCTCGCCCTCAACCTGAGCCTCTCGAGCGCGGCCAATTGGTACAACCGTCGCATCGCCATCGTGGAGCGCTGAACCATGAAGGCCCTGTCTCTTCCCCTTCCGGCCGAGCCAATGCCAGGACAGATCCGCTTCGGCGCTTTGCGGCGGTCAGCCATGCTCCTGTTCGGCACGCCACTCAATGCCGTCCTGACGCTGTTGTTCGGCGTTCTGCTCGTCGCCACGGTACCGCCGATGCTGCGCTGGCTGGTAATCGACGCCGTGCTGTTCGACCCCAGTCCACGCGCGTGCCGGGTGGCCGCCGGAGCGTGCTGGAGCTTCATCTACGCCAAGTCCGGGCAGTTGCTGTTCGGCATCTATCCGCTCGACGAACGCTGGCGCCCCGCCATCGTCTGCGTGCTTATCCTGGCGCTGCTTGCCTGGTCGGTGCGGCCCGCCAGCTGGGCGCCGCGGCTGGCAGCGCTCTGGATGGCGGCGCTCGTGTTGATCTTCTGGCTGATGGCCGGCGGTTTCGGCCTAGCCGAGGTTCCGACCTCGTCCTGGGGCGGCCTGCCGGTGACACTCATCCTCACCGTCGTTGCGATCGGCGTCGCCTTCCCCGTCGGCATCCTCCTGGCGCTGGCCAGGCGCTCGACCATGCCCATCATACGCATCGGCGCTGTGGTCCTGATAGAATCGGTGCGCGGACTACCGCTCTTGTCCATCCTGTTCGTGGCATCGATCATGATGCCGCTGTTCCTGCCCGAGGCCCTCTTGCCTGACAAGTTCGTGCGCGCGCTGGTCGCCCTCACCATCTTCGCCGCGGCTTATCTCGCCGAGGTGATCCGCGGCGGCCTGCAGGCCATTCCGAATGGCCAGTACGAGGCCGCGGCTGCGGTTGGCCTGCCCTTCTGGCGCACTCAATATCTGGTGATCCTGCCGCAGGCGATCCGGGTGGCGATCCCGGCGCTGGCCAACACGATCATCGTCATGATCAAGAACACCAGCCTTGTCCTGGTGGTCGGCCTGTTCGACCTGATCAGCTCCGGTAAAGCGGCGCTGGCCGACCCGGACTGGCCATCGCCAGCGGCCGAGACGTTCCTGTTTATCGGGGCGATCTTCTTCGCACTCTCATTCTCATTCGCCCGCTTCGCCGACTTCCTGGAGCGGCGCGGCCCAGCCGCTCACTAGGAAATGTTGTGATGTTGTCGTCCGCCGCCAAGCGCGTTCCGCCCATGACCGATCCCAATGATCCGCCGGCAATCGAAATGACCGGGATGAACAAGTGGTACGGGAACTTCCATGTGCTGAAGGACATCGACTTGACAGTCCTTCGCGGCGAAAAGCTGGTGATCTGCGGGCCCTCGGGCTCGGGCAAGTCGACCATGATCCGTTGCATCAACCGGCTGGAGGAGCACCAGCAGGGACAGATCGTCGTCGACGGCGTCGAACTCACCAATGATTTGAAGAAGATAGACCTAATTCGCCGCGACATCGGCATGGTGTTCCAGCATTTCAACCTGTTCCCGCACCTGACCATTCTGGAGAACCTGACGCTGGCGCCGATCTGGGTGCGCAGGATGCGGCGCGCACAAGCCGAGCAGACCGCCATGCATTATCTGGAACGGGTGAAGATTCCGGACCAGGCGCACAAATATCCCGGCCAGCTTTCAGGCGGTCAGCAGCAGCGGGTTGCGATCGCGCGTGCGCTCTGTATGAGCCCGAAAATCATGCTCTTCGACGAGCCGACGTCGGCACTCGATCCGGAAATGGTCAAAGAAGTGCTCGACACGATGGTCGCGCTGGCTGGGGATGGCATGACCATGCTGTGTGTCACGCACGAGATGGGATTTGCCCGCCAGGTCGCCGACCGCGTCGTCTTCATGGACCAGGGCGAGATCGTTGAGATGAACACGCCCTCGGAATTCTTCTCGCATCCGCGTCACCGGCGCAGCAAACTGTTCCTTGCCCAGATCCTGACTAGCTCGATCGCATAGAGAGAGTTCATCAGCTACGGATCAATGAGCCACCTCTCCGAGATCCCGCACCAAAATGCCCGTGGCAGCGGACCGGCAATGGATCGCCCGCCCTTTGACCATGCCCTGGCAATCTCGAGCACATCTAGAGCCTGGCTCGGCCCGGCAGAACTCACTTCGAGCGAAATTGGAGAAAGCGTGTGGCGTGTTTCACCTGCCTTTCGCCGGGAACAATTTGATGTCGCAAAGTGTTCCCGCGTGAAGAAGGCGAAGGACCGTGAACATGCGCGCAGTCATCATTGGCGCAGGAATCGCCGGACTTGCAGTTGCCAAGGGACTGCGACTCCTCGGATGGGAGACCGAGATTTACGAGCAGGCGAGCGAACTAAAGCCTCTGGGTGCGGGCCTCAGTCTTAGCGCTAATGCGCTTCGTGCCCTTCGTGTGCTCGGGCTCTACGAAGCGGTTGTTGCCGAGGCGCAGCCGATACACAGACTCGATCTTCTCGACGACGAAGGACAAGTCCTTCAATCGACGGATTTTCAGCGCTTCAGCCAGCGATATGGTCACCTCAGTATGGCCGTGCTGCACCGCGGCGATCTCCATCGGGCGCTTCTTACGGAGCTGCCGCGCTCTGTTATTCGCACCGACATGGAATGCGTGGATGCCCGCCAGGTCGGCGAGAAAATCGTCCTGCACTTCGCGGATGGGGAGATAGTGGAAAGCGAGCTGGTGCTCGCTTGCGATGGCATTCACTCCGCTGTTCGTAGGGCATTCTTTCCAGAGTCGCGCGAGCATTTCGCCAGCTACGCCTGCTGGCGCGCCATCTCGCCCGGTCTCCCCCAGGGAATGGACCCTGCGCGTCTTACCGAGAGCTGGGGGGCCGGCAAACGCATCGGGCTGGCCGCGATTCCCGGCGAAAGGGTCTACTGGTTTGCGTGCTGCGGGGCCGAGCGCCTACACGACCCCAAGCTGGCTCAGGCCGATCTTGCCGGAGTGAAGGCGATGTTTTCCGGCTTTCACGATCCCGTCCCTGAGGTCCTCGATCGGACACCGGCGGACTCGCTGATCTGGACGGATATACTTGATCTCGATCCGATACCCTCGTTTACGCGCGGAAATGCGGTTTTGCTTGGCGACGCCGCGCATGCCGTGACACCCGATCTAGGGCAAGGAGCTGGACTTGCCATGGAAGACGCGGCAGTTCTTACAGCGTTGTTCGGACGGCTTCCGGCCGACGAGGCCCTCCGCGAATATGACAAGCGCCGCCTCGACAGGGCACGTAGGGTCGCGGCTGAATCACGCCTCTATGCCAAAGTCGCGCAATGGCAGAACCCGCTTGTCGTCCCTCTTCGCAACTTCCTGGTAAAGAGCATACCGGAGCGTTTCATGGATCAGCAGCTCGACGCGGTTCTCGATGTCACGTTTGAACCCGTGAGGTCCGTCGCCTAACGCGGCGATTTGGCGGCAGCACGTCGCCCGGGCAGTCTTCGGCATGGGCCGCCTGATCCCTGCCTAATGGTCCTGACAGGCTCGCGCAGTTTTTCCGGATGCTCTTGACCTTCCAGCAGCTGGAAAGAGTATCTCTCTCGTATCAAATACGAGGAGACACGAATGAACATCGGAGCTGCCTCCGAAAAGTCCGGGCTGCCGCCGAAGACGATTCGTTTGCTGTTGCCTTCGCTGCGGCGACGATCCTTCCGTCGCAGTCGGAGGCCGCCCTTGCGGGACTCCCTCTCGCCGGCAATGCTGATTTTTCTCGCCAGCATGGGCAACGTCCTGGGTTCTGCGGCAAACTGGGGGCTTGGTCGAGGGATTGAACGCTTGCGGGATAGGCCCTGGTTTCCCCTGCGTCCTGCGACGCTCAACCGCGCAACGAACTGGTATTGCCGTTATGGAAGATGGTCGCTCTTGTTGAGCAGGATGCGATCATCGGCGATCCGCTGAGCGTGGTCGCTGGGGTTTTGCGCGAGCCGCTATGGAGCTTTGTCGTAATCGTCGCTCTCGCGAAGGTCTCGCGTTATTTGGTTGTTGCCGGAGCGGTGCTGAGCCTGACGTAAAACCGAAATCGCGGACATCGCAGCGCGGTTGCGTTCATTTGGGCATGAGCCATAAACAGGCCATACAAATATGTATGAAAAATATTGTGGCGCATGGCGGCTTCGAGCCATACCGTTCTTGCAACGATCCTCACTTTTGGTTGCACTGCAGCAAACTGGTTGAAGGCGGCCTTGACAAATCAGCCGAACAATTGTGGGAAGGGCCGATGAGGACTGTTGGTCGAATCGCGATCCTAGGAAGCGTACCGCTCCGCGCTCTGCTGGCGGTCGTATTCCTGGTCATGTCGGCGCTTCAGCCTGGTCTATTCGCCACAGCCAATGCCACGGGTTTTCACGCCAGCGCGGATCTGCAAGCCGAGACACCTGCACACGACATGAGCCATCACGGCGCCACGGTGAATGAGGCGGATACGTCGGAGCATCAGCACGGCGACAAGCAATCCGCCGACAAGAGCTGTGAAGTGCATTGCGCGCCGGCACATGCGGTGCCAGTCGATTGTCCCGAGTTGGAGCATGTGATCTCCCGCTGCTTTGCGCCCGTCATTGCGGTCACTTTGCCGCTCGGCGAATATAAAGCGCTGATTAGACCCCCAAGATACATCTGAACTGACGCCTCTTTTGAGGGCGTTCGCGCGCAGCGTTGGGAATTCGCTCCCGCGCGGCCAAATGCACACGTCAAGATTCAGGTCTACAATGAAAATCGCAAGCTCCGCGATGCTCGCATCGCTGTTAGTTGCCGGATGCGCGGCAACCACGCCGCCAGACATTCTTCCAGTCTTCAATCCGGCCGATCCCGCAATGGGCGTCCGTGATGCGCGTCACCACCCGGCCGTCGTCGACTATAACCGTCGGGAGCCGGTCGATCCGAAGAATTGGCGGCGTCTTAATGAAGAACTCTCTCCCGCGAACCCGGGGGCCGGATCATGACGCGCCGGTTACTGACCATAGCTGCGGTATTGACTGTCCCGCTGATTGCCAGCGGATGCGTGTCCAGCGGGACCCTTGATGGCATCTCGGCCCCCATGGCCGGCTTCACGACAGTCGCGGCGCGTGCCGAAGCCGTAACCGGCAAGCAAACGGTGTGGGTTCAGTCCAGCGATGAAGCGCGGACAGTCTCGGAGCACGTGAAGCGCCTGGTCCAGAAGGAGACAATCGGTCCAGACACCGCGGTGCAGGTCGCCTTGCTCAACAATAAAGGCCTGCAGGCCGCCTACGCCGAGATCGGCCTGTCGGCGGCCGACATGTGGCAGGAATCGATGCTCGTCAATCCGACGATCTCGGTCGGCATGATCGGCGTCGATCCTGTGCGGACGATCGAAGGAGCGGTGGTCAGCAACATTCTTGCCATGGCGACGCACAAGCGGCGCGTTGCGGTCGCGGATGCCCGTTTCCGTCAGGCCCAGCTCCGCGCCGCCGAGGAAACGCTACGGCTGGCCGCGGACACGCGGCGGGCCTGGATCAACGCTGTCTCGGCCCGTGAGAGCGTTTCCTATTTGAACAAGGCGCAGGCTGCCGCCGATGCTGCTTCTGAACTCGCGCAAAAACTCGGCGAGACGGGTGCCTTCACAAAGACCGGGCAAGCCCGCGAGCACGTTTTTTATGCCGAGATCACCGGTCAGGCGGCGGAGACGCGGCTTACGGCACGGACCGCCAAGGAAGAGCTCACCCGGCTGATGGGTCTATGGGGACCGGATGTCGATTACTCAATCCCCAACATGCTTCCAGCCCTGCCCAAAGGCGCCAAGGCCAAACGCGCGATCGAGGCGGAGGCGCTAAAAAATCGCGTCGACCTCGAGATCGCGAAACTTGAGCTGGAAGCTCTGGCGAAATCCTACGGTCTGACCGAGGCAACGCGCTATGTCAGCGACCTGGAACTACTTTCCGGCGTGGAGGTGGAACGCGAGGATACGGAGGAGGGTGGAACCGAGACGAGTGTCTCACCCACTCTCGAACTCGAGTTCGTCATTCCGATCTTCGACACCGGCAAGGCGCGCATTCGCAAGGCCGAGCTTGCCTACATGCAAGCCGCAAACCGGATCGCGGAAAAGGCCGTCAACATCCGGTCAGAGGCTAGATCCGCCTATGATGCCTACCGTTCGACCTACGACATTGCCCGGCACTATCGGAACAATGTTGTGCCGCTGCGCACAAAAATCGAGGCGGAATCGGTCCTCACCTACAACGGCATGATCACCAACACGTTCGAGCTGCTGGCGGACACACGCGCGAAAATCAGCTCGATCATGCTTTCCCTCAATGCCAAGCGCAATTTCTGGCTGGCCGACGTCAATCTCGGAACCGCCATCCACGGGGGCGGCACAGGCTCATCTGGAGCCGGCGATGCACCGGCCCCAGCCGAACCGGGCGCCGAAGGCCACTGAACTCAAGGAGAACAAAATGCTTTCAAGACGTCAGTTGCTAGGCGCGGGAGCCCTGCTCGCAGGCGCCACTGCATGGACCAAAACATCCGCAATGGGGCTGCCCGACGCTCCGCTCATGGACTCTCCAGACATGCAGCCTCCGATTGTCCCGACGAGCGGACCTGACTACCAACCGGTCGTGACGCTCAACGGCTGGACACTCCCTCATCGCTTGAACAACGGCGTGAAGGAGTTCCACCTCGTGGCCGAGCCGGTCGAGCGCGAAATGTCGCCCGGCATGACCGCCTATCTCTGGGGTTACAACGGCCAGTCCCCCGGCCCGACCATAGAAGCGGTTGAAGGCGACCGCGTCCGCATCTTCGTAACAAACAAGCTGCCGGAGCACACGACGATCCACTGGCACGGCATGATCCTGCCCAACGGCATGGACGGCGTCGGTGGCCTCACCCAGCCGCACATCCAGCCTGGCAAGACCTTCGTCTACGAGTTCGACCTCGTGAAGAGCGGCACCTTCATGTACCATCCTCATGCCGACGAGATGGTCCAGATGGCCATGGGCATGATGGGCTTCTTCGTGATCCATCCCAAGGACCCGAAATACATGCGGGTCGACCGGGATTTCGTCTTCCTGCTGAATGCCTACGACATCGAACCGGGATCCTACGTCCCTAAGGTCATGGAGATGACCGACTTCAACCTGTGGTGTTGGAATAGCCGCATTTTTCCGGGAGTCAGTCCCCTGGTAGTGTCAAAGAACGACAGGGTGCGGGTGAGGGTCGGCAATCTGACCATGACCAATCACCCGATCCACATGCATGGCTATGACTTCGAAGTGACCTGCACCGATGGCGGCTGGGTTCGCCCCGAGGCACGCTGGCCGGAGGTGTCGATCGACATTCCGGTCGGAGCGATGCGCGCCTATGAGTTTGAAGCCAAGTATGAGGGCGACTGGGCGATCCACTGCCACAAATCGCACCACACGATGAACGCCATGGGACACGATGTGCCGACCTTCATCGGTGTCGACAAGACAAAGGTGACCGACAAGATCCGAAAGGTTCAGCCCGACTATATGCCGATGGGCAATCGCGGCATGGCCGATATGGGCGAAATGGAAATGCCGCTGCCCGACAACACCATCAAGATGATGGATGGCTGGGGGCAATTTGGCCCCATCGAGATGGGTTCCATGTTCTCAGTCGTCAAGGTTCGCGAGGGGCTCGCCTCGAACGACTACACCGATCCTGGCTGGTACCAGCACCCGGCGGGAACCGTGGCCTATGAGTGGAAGCGGGATGTCCCCGCTCCGACGAAGTCAGGCGACGCAAGAACGATGGCCCCGGCAGCGCACGGTGGTCACGGCAAACAGGGATGAGAACCGAACCCCGCAACCTCAACAATGAGAGAAAGTGCAGCATGAAACGTATGATCGTAGCGGCCGTTTTGACGGCGCTCAGTTCCGGAGCAGCTCTTGCCGGTGGAAGCCACGCCGGAGGCCATGGCGATAAAGCCGCCACCATGCCGATCGGCAACCCTGGCGAGGCGAGCAAGGCAAAGCGGACGATCAACATCTCGATGTCGGAGAAGGACGATGGAAAAATGTTGTTCCAGCCGGCCGTCCTCAAGGTGAGGAAGGGCGAGACCGTTCGCCTGAAGTTCGTCAACAAAGGCCAAGTCGACCACGAGTTCGTCATGGACGTCCATGAGGGGATCATGGAGCACAAGGCGCTGATGGAGAAGTTCCCCGAGATGGAGCACGCCGATCCCAACGCGATCCGGCTGGCGCCCGGCGCCAGAGGCGAGATCATCTGGACGTTCGCCAATGCCGGCGAATTCGGTTTCGGCTGCCTTGTGCCGGGTCACTACGATTCCGGCATGAAGGGCGACATCAGCGTCGCCAACTGAATTCGAAAACACAAAGGAAGCAGTCATGACACTATTGGTAAAGACACTCTCAACGCTCGCGCTCGTTCTCGCCATCGGCGGGAGCGCGCTTGCGCAGGAATACGTGAAGGGCGAAGTCATCAAGGTCGACGCCAAACAGCAGAAGCTGACGATTAAGCATGGGCCGCTGACCAATCTCGACATGCCAGCGATGACGATGGTGTTCGTCGTCGCCGAGCAGGGCCTGCTCGACAAGGTCAAAACGGGTCAGGCGATCGAGTTCACAGCCGATCGCGTCAACGGACGCATCACGGTCACCGGTATCAAGTAACCCGGCCAGCGTCGCGGGGTGAAAACCAATCCGAAGCGCAACTGACCGCTCTCGCAGGCGATCCCGGCGCGATCGCTTGCGAGGTGATGAGCGCCGCGGATCAGCCTTGTGCTGGATTTGCGGCACAATGAAGGGATACGCCAAATGACGCTACAAGTGGTCAATATTCGTGAAAGCTGCGAGGCGCTTTCGCAAAGCCGCGTTCTCGATCCAGTCTATGGATATTGAGACATCAAAACCCAGTACCTGGCTGATGGAAAAGCTGCGTCACCGATTAATGGCGCGGAGCCGAAAAACCGCCGGGAAAAGCCTCAGTGAGACATCGCTTCGTCCGCGTCGCTGACAGAAGCAAACTGGATAAAAGGTCATCAACGCTTGGCGCGCCAGGCCAGATGAGAGATTGCTATTATGAAACTTCTTCTAGTCGAAGACGACGAACAAATCAGCCGTTACATCGAAAATGGACTGAGCTCTTCCGGCCATGTGGTCGATGTCCTGACAGACGGGCGCGATGCTTTGCTTGTCGGACTGCGCGAGCCCTATGACGTCGCAATTGTGGATCGGATGCTGCCAGGCCTCGATGGTTTGTCGCTCGTGCGGGGTCTTCGAGGCGCCGGCGGAAAGGTCCCAGTGATCTTCCTGACGGCGGTGGGCGGTGTCAACGATCGAGTTGAGGGATTGGAGGCAGGTGCGGACGATTACTTGATCAAGCCCTTTGCATTCTCCGAACTCCTGGCTCGGATCAATGCTCTGCAAAGGCGCCCTCCGATCACCCCCGAAAAGGCAAAGCTGAAGGTGGCTGATCTGGAACTGGATCTCTTCAGCCGCCTCGCCACCCGCGGCGGAACGACGATCGAGTTGCTCCCTCGGGAATTCGCGCTGCTTGAACTCCTCATGCGTAACGAGGGCCGCATACTGACGAAGACCATGCTCCTTGAGCGGATCTGGAACTTCAACTTCGACCCGCAAAGCACCGTGGTGGAAACCCATATCAGCCGACTGCGGGCGAAGATCGACAAACCATTCGATGTTCCGCTCCTGCGTAATAGACGCAATACCGGCTACTCCATCCATGGCCAACGCTAGTATCGCCAGAAGTACGTCCATCCGACTCGCCGCGTTCTACATCTCCCTGTTTCTGCTCTCGTTTCTGGGAGCCAATTTCGTCGCTTACAACATGGTCGCCGCCTACCTTTACGAGCGGCTGGATTCCCATGTGATGGAGCGGTTCCGGGAGATTTCTTTCGCTTATGACGCGAACGGTGTCGATGGCGCTGCTGCCATGATCCGAAGCCATGGTCCGGCAATCAGGGGACAGGAGACGCTATACACACTGAAGGATCCCGAAGGCGACTTCCTGGCTGGCAACATTGACATTTCCAACGTGCCGCCGGGATTTTCCACACGCGCACCGACAAGCCACGAGGCGGCGCTCAATAATTTCAGGCTCTACCGGAAGGACCTGGACGGCTACGACCTGACCGTCGGCGTAAGCTATGACGACACCAATCGCTTGCGCAGCATCGCGCTTATCAGCTTCGGCTGGGGAACGGCGATCGTGCTTGCTGGAGGTCTCGGCGCGGGCGCAGTTTTGGCGTTCCGCACGAGACGGCGTGTCGCTAGACTCTCGGATGCGATGAAGTCCGTTGGCGCCGGCGATCTCGCTACCCGCTTGCCGGTCTCCTTGCGCAGCGATGACATCGACCTGCTGGCAACTGAGGTCAACGTCGCGCTGGCACAGCTACAGGCTAGTGTCGCGGCGATGACGCAGGTAACGACCGACATCGCTCACGACCTCAAGACGCCGGTCGGCCGGCTGTTTCTAACGCTTGAGGCCGCTTCCGAAAGCAAAGACCAAACGGCCACGAGATTCCTTATCGAAAAAGCGATGAGCGAAATCTCGCATATAGCCGGCACCTTCGAGGGCTTGCTGCGCATCTCGCAGATCGAGTCCGGCGCACGCCGTTCCCGGTTTGCGAGGGTGAACCTTTCGGAATTGGTCGCCGAAATCTACGATATCTATAGTCACATCGTGGAAGACGCCGAGCGTTCGCTGGTTCTGTCCAATGACAGCCAAAACACGGCCTTATTCATATGGGGCGATGCCGAACTGCTGAAGCAGATGTGCGTGAACCTTATCGTCAACGCAATGCGCCACACACAAAGAGGATCCCGGATTGCGATCGGTGTCACGACACAGGCGAATCGCTGTGCAATCATCGTCAGCGACAACGGACCGGGCATCCCGGCGGCGGAGCGGCAGAAGGTGTTCAAACGCTTCTATCGCCTGGAAAAAAGCCGGACCACCGAAGGGACAGGGCTCGGCCTCAGCCTGGTCAAGGCGATATCGGACATGCATGGCGCGACAATTTCCCTGAAGGACAATAGCCCCGGCTTAATTGTGGAAACAGAGTTCCCCCGTAACCATAATTGAGGTCAGTCACTTAGACGGATGTTCATATCACTTGAGACGAAATTATAAAAAGGGCAAACCAGCCGGCAGCGCTGCCAGCTGGTTTGCCCTGCACTGGCTCCGTGGGAAGATGCGGAACTGCGGTGTTGGTCCTGCTACCGGCCCGCCCAACTGGCGCGCTGGCGGGGGCTCCCCCCCTGCCACGATGAGGGGCTCACAGTTTCGACTCGGTTATAGGGGGAATCAGTCTTCTCGATATCGCCATTGTCGAGCACTTGGGAAGATATGTCGGGGTTGGATGCCGATTTCGTGGTTTCGCCCGTCGATCCATGGCCGTGCAAGACCTCGCCGATGCGCGGGCTTGTCGAGTTCGTGCCGCTGTTGGCGACACCGGTCGTTGCGGCGAAGACAATCAATGCATATCCGATAGTGTGTTTCATGGTTCAGTCCTCTTGTCGAAAGTGAGCGTTCCGACGCTCAGCAACAACAGGCTATCGGGTCGAATTCACGGGCACCTTCGCTCCGATTTACATTTTTGTGATTCTCATGCGTGGCCATGACAAAAGCAAAGTCCGGAAGGTCAGCTTATGAAATGGCACATGCTGCTGGCTGACACAGTTTCTTTGCGGGGATGCATGTCTATCCAATTATCCAATGATGCTTCAAAGGCAAAAGAGCGCGCGCGGAACCAGACATCAATGAAAACGAATGTTTGACTGTCGCGTCTGCTTGAGGCGCTGGGAGATTGCCGCACACGGGGTTGCCTGGGTCGTCCACTATTCCGTTCCTGAGAGATCTGCATCGAGGTCGACAACCACCCGCGGGTGGCCACGAGCCATACGCAAGCCTTACAAAAATGTATGAAAAATGTTGTGGCGCATGGTGTCGTCGAGCAATAGCGTTCTTGCAACGGCCTTCGCTCGCGAGTGCGCGAACCTCGGTTTGAAACAAGATCCTAGCATCCTCGGAGATGTCGCTCGACACCCCGTCGGCGCCATGTGGATGTTGAGCTCGATACCAGAAAAGCGAGAAACTGGCATCGATGGCCACAAGTCGCATTACACGATCCAACGTGGTGGATCACGACGTGCCGACGGTGTTCGGCCTCGATAAGTCGAACGTCACCGACAAGGTACGGCGCGTCCGGCCCGAATACATGGCCCCGGCAGCGCACGGTGGTCACGGCAAACAGGGATGAGAACCGAACCCCGCAACCTCAACAATGAGAGAAAGTGCAGCATGAAACGTATGATCGTAGCGGCCGTTTTGACGGCGCTCAGTTCCGGAGCAGCTCTTGCCGGTGGAAGCCACGCCGGAGGCCATGGCGATAAAGCCGCCACCATGCCGATCGGCAACCCTGGCGAGGCGAGCAAGGCAAAGCGGACGATCAACATCTCGATGTCGGAGAAGGACGATGGAAAAATGTTGTTCCAGCCGGCCGTCCTCAAGGTGAGGAAGGGCGAGACCGTTCGCCTGAAGTTCGTCAACAAAGGCCAAGTCGACCACGAGTTCGTCATGGACGTCCATGAGGGGATCATGGAGCACAAGGCGCTGATGGAGAAGTTCCCCGAGATGGAGCACGCCGATCCCAACGCGATCCGGCTGGCGCCCGGCGCCAGAGGCGAGATCATCTGGACGTTCGCCAATGCCGGCGAATTCGGTTTCGGCTGCCTTGTGCCGGGTCACTACGATTCCGGCATGAAGGGCGACATCAGCGTCGCCAACTGAATTCGAAAACACAAAGGAAGCAGTCATGACACTATTGGTAAAGACACTCTCAACGCTCGCGCTCGTTCTCGCCATCGGCGGGAGCGCGCTTGCGCAGGAATACGTGAAGGGCGAAGTCATCAAGGTCGACGCCAAACAGCAGAAGCTGACGATTAAGCATGGGCCGCTGACCAATCTCGACATGCCAGCGATGACGATGGTGTTCGTCGTCGCCGAGCAGGGCCTGCTCGACAAGGTCAAAACGGGTCAGGCGATCGAGTTCACAGCCGATCGCGTCAACGGACGCATCACGGTCACCGGTATCAAGTAACCCGGTCGAGCAATGCCATGGGTACGGAAGTCAGGATGAAGGTGCCGGGCAGAAAATCCTCCAGAGATTTTCTTTCCAGTCGTCACGTGCGGAGCGGCTCAGAGGCATCTCTATGGGATATTTTCGCGCACCTACGCTCACATATGCCGGATAGTTACAGCGAACTTGTGCACGGTGCCTGCCGCCATCTTCATACCTGATGGCGCCGTTCGCGTCCGTCTCGACTAGGCCAATAGCGACGTCAAAGTCATAGTCCCCATATAGCGAGACATTGTTGTTCACGACGCTGAGCTGGACCGACGTGGCATCTGGAAAACTAGCTGTGTAAAAGATCAGCTGCTCCGCCGCCATCGAGGGCGGAGTCACCAACACGCCGGCAAATAGTGCAATGGCGCGCATTTTCCTCCTTCCAAGGTTCCAAGGTCAGACTATCACCTCTCGCGTCAATGTTCGAATCGAATGTCCATGTCGGCGTTGGCGGAGACGTTCAGAGGCTGGATAGTCCTCGTCGCCTGCAGCGCACAAGGCGGCTGGCAGGCTCATTATGCGGGTGCTAAGCACAATGTCTTTGCGCGGCGATAGACTCAGCAAGAACAAATTACTTGTTCTTGCATGGCCTTAAAGAGATCATAGCATGAGTAGAAGCGTTGGCGATCCTGGCTTTGTGAGCGGTTTCACAAGAAGATCACAAACGCTCGAGACACTATCGACCGGTCCCGTGGTAGCAAAGCTCGACCTCAACGGCCGATATGCGGCGCATGCCCGCTCGTCAGCCTTGGGCTGATTGCGACAGGTTGGCTTTAGGCTGGGACGACACATGAGAGCTGGCCGACATTCAGGTCATCACGACGATGTCGTGACCTGACCCGAGGCATCGTTGCTACTCACCGGAGGGACGCCGCGAGAGGACTAAAAAGAAGACGTTCAAACATAATCCGTCGAAGTGCCGTCTCGCCATAAATGTCGTCCTTTGTTGTCCACCCGCCAGTTCCCGCTGGTTTCCGCCTTTCCCATCGACTTTGCCGTTCCGACACTAGCTATTGAGAGTATTGGACATCGCGCTCCGCGACGGTCACGCCGTCCGTGACCCTGTCGCTCGGGTGCAGTACCACGCGATCGCCTGGGGCAAGGCCCAACAGAACCTCCGCCGTACGGCTGTTTCGCTGACCGATCTTGATGATAGATACCCGTGTACGGCCGTCCCTTACCGCGAATACCGCCCAGTCGTCTCCTTGTCGGAACAGGGCAGCCACCGGGACGGCCAGGATGTCATCGCCTTTCCAGATCGTGACATGCACTATCACGCGGTAATCATGTCCTAGCCCCGACCACTTCGCCGGAGGGTCGGTGAAGTCGATCGTCGTGCGGACGCGTTGTTCCTCGATGCCAAGTGCGGAAACCTTGGTGAAGCCCGCCGGATCGACGCGGGAGACGCGGCCCTGGACCGGCAGTCCACCCCAGTTGTCGATCCAGACCGGCGCGCCTTGCTTTATGCGGACAGCGTCGGTCGACAACAGGTCCGCGACGATTTCGAGATCGAGCGGGTCGCCGATTTCGATCAGCGGTGCACCGGCTTGGACTACCCCTTCGCTCTCCTGAATGATCTTCAGCACGCTGCCTGCCACGGGAGCGCGCAACTGTATGCAGCAGGCGGGATCTGGCTCCGGCGCGGTTCCCGACTGCTCACCAAGCCGGGCTGCAACGCTGTTACGCTCGTTTCGGCGGACCTCCAGCTGAGCTTTTGCACTGGCCAGGGCTGCCTCATTGGTTTCGACGTCGAACTTGGCGCCATCGAGGGCTTTGAGAGAAATCGCCTCAGTGCGCGCAAGTGCTTCCGCCCGCCCCAACTCCGTTCTCGAAAATACAAGCGCAGCCTCGATCCGGCGCATTTCGGCTGCCGCAAGGTTTACCGTCGCATCGGCCGCAGCCAGCGCCGCCAGCAGTTCCTCGTGGGTGCGCGCATCGTGAAAGCTCGGCAGTGTCGGCTGCATCACAGCCACGACGGTTTCGTCCTTGGTGACGTGGTCTCCGATGTGGCGGGGTGGAGAGATCCGCAGGACTTTGCCGGCGATCGGGGCTGACACCGTATAGACGTGACGCACGCGCGTTTTCGCTTCGTCGTCGATCGTGACTTCCATGGGACCTTTCGTCAGCGTTGCCAGATCCACTGCAATCGGCCGCGGCCATGCGAACCAGACGGCGCCGGCGCCCAAGATGGTCAACGCTACAATGCCCAACGTTCGCTTCATCCAGATCGTGTGCATGGTTCAATCCCGTGTCTTGAGAACGGTGACAAGGTCCAGCTCGTTGAGCCTTCGGCGAACGACGAGCGCGGAAAGCACGGCCGCGGCGATCACGATCGCGCTGGCGAAGACGTAGGTGGACTGCTCAACGATCAGGCGCACCCGCATCAGTTCGCCGGCCAGGTTCTTCTGCATAATCCAGGCAAGACCAAAGCCAATGAGCCATCCAGGCGGCTGCGCGATCAATGTGAGCAGGGCGAGTTCCAACAGCAGGATGCGCAACACTTCACCCCGGGTGAAGCCAAGGACGCGCAAGCTGGCCAACTCCCGCGCCCGTTCGGAAAGCGAGATCCGGGCGCTGTTGTAGACGACACCAAACGCGATGACGGCAGCCAGCCCGGTGTAGATGCTGGCCATTGTCGTGATCAGCAAGGCAACCAGTTTGCGGAAATTCGCAAGCGACACACTCTGCAGAGCCAGGCCGCCGACAATCGGCAGGTTCTTGATGGCGGCATAGAACGTTTCCCGGCTGTTCTGGTCGAGGCTGACATTGATGCTGTTCACAGACGGCGCTTCGCGCATCAGGCGCGCGAGCGTCTCTGAATCCATTATCCCGCGGATGCCGAAGTAATCTTCGACCAAGGCTGCCACAGGAACGACAGAGGTCCGCCGCGCTCCTTCGAGCAAGTCGACCTCGACGGAATCGCCGACCCTCACCGCGAGAATCCTAGCAAGCATGCTCGAAATCGCCAGGCCCGCTTCCGGCAGAACGACCGGCCGCAGGTCGACATCAATGATGCGGTTGAGATCGGCGTCACGCCGCCTGCCGCTGATCATGATCCGGCGCTCGACGTTTCCGCTCCTGATGCGGACCGGCACCTCGCGGTAGGGCTCCGCGGCGAGAACGCCCGGAAGCCGCGCGATCTGCAGCACGACGTCCAGCGGGCGTTTTTCCACGAAACTGACGGTGGCGTCCTGACGGTCGGCCAGGAAATACGTCACGTCGATGAGCTGCTCCATCGCATCGCCAGTGAAAAGTGACACAATCAGGATGGCTGTCGCCAGCGCAATTCCAAGCGTCGTGAACAACGACCTGACTGGATGGCGAGTGATATTGCGCAACATCATCGTGGTCGGTTGCGACATGAACCTGTCGACTGTGAAGCTCGCAGGCAGCAGTCGCCGATAGCGCGGAGGCGCCGGCGGCTGCATCGCGACGGCAGGCGCCAATCGCACGACCTCTCGAAGCGCTCGCACAGCCCCGATGATTGCAGCGACGAGACTGAGCGCGGCGGCAATGACGTAGAGGTCCGGGCTCTTGGTGAAGACGAGGAACGGAAAATGGAAAAAGTCACCGAACAGACTGGTGATGCGCATCCCCAGCCAAGTGCCCGCTGCACTGCCGATTACAATGCCGATCATCACGATGACGGTGACGAATTTGAGGTAGTGCATGACGATGCTGGCGTTGTTGTATCCCAGCGCCTTCATCAGCCCGATCTGCTCGCGCTCCAGCGCAACGAGCCGGCTCAGTGTGAGATTGACCAGGAATGCCGACACCAAAAGGAAAATCGGTGGCAGGGTCCGGCTCATGTTGTTGAGCATATCGAGTTCGTGGTTCAGCCAGGCGTGCGAAGTCTGGTCCTTCCGGCCATAGGCCGCTCGGCCACCATAGCGCTCGAGCAGGGCGTCCAGGCGCATCATGACCTCACTCTCGGACGCGCCCCGCAGCAGCTTCAACGACACGGACGAGAACGCATCATCGAGATCGTAGGCGCTGGCGAGCGTTTTTTCCGACATCCAGATGAGGCCGAAGCGACGATCGTCCGGCATGATGTCACCTGGCCCGACCGCGTAGATGAACTCGGGAGACAGCGCGATCCCGACAATCGTCAATTCACGTTTCCGGCCGTTCAATATTGCCGAGAATCGGGCCCCGGGCTGAAAGCGGTGGGACAAGGCAAAGCCCTCGTTGACGACGACCTCTTCGGCGCGTCCGGGCTCCGGCATGCGACCAACACGCATGTAGAGCAGGTTGAGCGAAGCCTCCTGGGTTTCGGGCAGGGATATGACTTCACCTGTCGCCGGCTCCAGATAACCCGGTATGTCAAGCAGCACGAGCTTGGCAATTCGTGTGTCGACCGAAGCAACGCCGGGAATCTCGGCAATCCGGTCGACAAGCGTTTTTGGCGCGCGGCTTACCGAAGCAAAGACGTCGGCGAAGCGGTAGCGTTCGTAGTAGGCAGTGCGCGTCTCGTCCAGGGAACGGTAGGATCCGACGGCGAGGATGAGCGTCGCCACGCCTCCGGCAATGACGAGGGCGATGGCAAGCGCTTGCGCCCAGAGCCGCCCGAAGTCGCGGAGGAGCTTGATGTCCAGCGCCCCCATCCTGTTCACCAGACAAGTTCCGCAGCAGTCCGGCGAACCTCGTTTTTGCGGATTCTGGAGATCTGCCCGTCGGCGAAAAACAGGACGCGGTCGGCGACATCCTGGATGCTGGCGTTGTGCGTGATGATGAGTGTCGTGGTGCCAAGCTGGGCATTGATGCCGAGCAGTGCCTCGATTACCCGGATGCCTGTCTTGGAATCCAGCGCGCCTGTCGGCTCGTCGCAAAGCAACACGTCCGGGCGCTTGGCGATGGCACGGGCAATGGCCACGCGTTGCTGTTCGCCACCGGACAATTGAGCCGGGAAATGGTGCATCCTCGGTTGAAGCCCGACTAGCGCCAAAGCCTCCTCCGGGCGCATCGGATGATCGGAAATCTCCGTGACGAGAGCGACATTTTCATAAGCGGTCAGGCTGGGGATCAGGTTGTAGAACTGGAAAACGAACCCGACGTGCTGCCGCCGATAGGCAGTCAGCCCCCGATCATCGAGGTTGGTCAGTTCCTGGTCCCTGAAGAACAACTGGCCACTCGTGGCGTGGTCAAGCCCGCCCATGATGTTGAGCAGGGTCGACTTCCCGCTGCCCGACGGTCCAAGCAGAACGACCATCTCTCCCGCCGCGATCTCAAGATCCAGCTTACGCAACGCAAGCACTTGCGTCTCGCCCGAGGTGTAGGTTTTGGTCAGCGCTCTTGCGGTGAAGACAGTATCAGCCATGGCCGCCAGGGATCGCATGTTCGAGGCACTTGTCGCGTCGGCGCAGACATCAATCCGCGAGGTCGCATGGCACAGTCACCCGTCGAGGTGAGCGCGACATTGATACAAATCAAAACCGCTTCGGGGGCGGTCATGTGTTCCGGTAGCCGCTCGACATGTTGTGGGAGCAGTCAAGTCGCCCGCACCGGTCGGTTCGGAACCGGCATTGACTTGCCTCAAAGAGGTCGGCGGCATTTACGCTACGATGCCGCCGATTGGCGCTCGGGCGCCTGTTCACTTGAACTGAGCCAAGGATGAGGCAGATGAAAGCAAAGGATGTAATGAGTCCAAACATTGTTGCCGTGTCGCCTGACCACAGCGTAAGACATGCAGCGCGGATCATGCTGGATCATCGCATCAGCGGCATGCCTGTCGTCGATGACGAAGGCCGCCTGGCTGGAATTGTGAGCGAGGGTGATTTCCTGCGCAGGTCAGAACTGGGTGCCCCAGTATTTCCGATAGGTGCACCGCGCAGCTATGTGAAGGGCCACAGCTGG
The DNA here is from genome assembly GCF_040322295.1 of Mesorhizobium sp. M0159. Lineage (NCBI taxonomy): Bacteria > Pseudomonadati > Pseudomonadota > Alphaproteobacteria > Hyphomicrobiales > Phyllobacteriaceae > Mesorhizobium > Mesorhizobium sp. M0159. Next base: position 4,035 of record NZ_JAMYTF010000050.1, on the reverse strand, counting down.
AAAGTGGCGGATCTGATGACCTCGGATGTCATCGTGGCGGACGAGGAAACCCCGATAGCGCGAATTGTTGCGCTGATGCAGGAGCACGGCATAAAGCGCATTCCGGTGATGAGAGGACAGCGTCTGGTCGGCGTCGTCAGCCGCGCCGATCTTCTGCGCGTCGTCGTTGCGACGAGGTTTGACGACGCTACGGCGGCAGGTGACGATGCGATCCGGCGCAGCATTCTTACACGGCTGCGAGAGGACGCAGGGGTCGAAGCAGACGCGTTAACGCTTATGGTGACTGATGGCCTGGTGCATTTTTCGGGTGCGGTCAGATCGCAGAGTGAACGGGATGCTGTGCGCGTGGTTGCCGAAGGCGTCAGGGGCGTCAAAGGTGTGTTCGACCATCTGTGTCTGGCGCATCCGTGAACAGCGGGGGGAACGCAGCGCGATGCGAGCGCATTCTCCCGAGACCAACAGCGTCGCGAACACCTCTGCCATGCAAGACGATCTGGCGATATTGCAGCGGGAGACATTCGACTACTTCATTCATGAGGCGAACCCCGCCAATGGTCTCATCCTGGACAAGACCGAGGCGGATTGGCCGGCAAGCATTGCGGCCACCGGCTTGGCGCTGGCTTGCTATCCGGTGGGAGTCGAGCGCGGATTCATGACGCGAAGCGCGGCCGCGGAACGCACCTTGGCAACGCTGCGCTTCTTCTGGAACAGTCCGCAGGGCCCCGAGCCCGACGCTACCGGATACCGCGGCTTCTATTATCACTTCCTGGACATGCAGACCGGCCGGCGGACCTGGCAATGCGAGCTGTCGACGATCGACAGCACGTTCCTGCTGGCGGGCGCGCTGGCTGCAGGGCAGTATTTCGATGCCGACACCGCGCCCGAGGCCGAGATCCGTACCTTGGCCGAGGCGCTTTATCACCGTGCCGATTGGCGCTGGGCGCAGGACGGGGGAGAGACCGTCGCCCACGGCTGGACACCCGAGCACGGGTTCCTGAAATATCGCTGGCAAGGCTATGACGAGGCGCTCTTGCTCTATGTCCTGGGACTGGGTTCGCCGACCCACCCCTTGCCCGAGACTAGCTACCCCGCCTGGACCGCAACATTCCGATGGGAAAATTGTTACGGCTACGAGTATCTTTATGCTGGATCGCTGTTCATTCACCAGCTTTCCCATGTCTGGATCGATTTTCGTGACATCCAGGATGCCTTCATGCGCAGCAAGGGAAGCGACTATTTCGAGAACAGCCGACGGGCCACATTCGTTCAGCAACGCTACGCCGTCGACAATCCGCGTGGATTTGAGGGTTATGGCGAACACTGCTGGGGCATCACCGCAAGCGAGGGGCCTGGTCCTTCCACGCTCAAGTTGAACGGCATCGAGCGCCAGTTCGAGGGTTATGTCGCGCGCGGCGTGCCCTATGGTCCCGACGATGGCACGCTCGCTCCATGGTCGGTCGCTGCCTCCCTGCCTTTTGCTCCCGAAATCGTCCGGCCGGCGATCAGCTTCTGCATCCACCAAGCCAAGCTCAAGGCCGCCAATGCCTATGGTTTCAAGGCGGCCTTCAATCCGACGCATCCAGGAACATCCGGCAACGCCTTTGGATGGTGGGTTTCGCCTTGGCATTTCGGCCTCAACGAAGGTCCCGTCGTGCTCATGATCGAGAACGAATGCAGCGGCCTCCTGTGGCGGCTGATGCGCTCATGCCGGTATATTCGCACCGGCCTGCAACGGGCGGGATTTGAAGGTGGCTGGTTGAAAGAGTTCAATCAGGAGTCGACGCCGGCTGCTTGATTCGGCATGGATTGAGTTCGGGTGGATACGACGAAGGCTGAGAAATAGGCGAGCGTTAAGCCGGCGAGGGAAATCGCATTCGGCGGATGCGGAATGGGGTCCGTCCTCACGACCCTTTCAGCGCCGGCCGCCAACAGCTGCGCGTAGGCGTCTTGCATTACGAAGCAGGGCAGTGGCAAGTTTGTTCAAATAAAGCTTCAAAATAATGTTATCGGATATCGCAAATTGATTTCGATCAAAGCGGAACGCCCCCATCGGCCTTTGATCAAAGCTTGTCAACGTAGGAGATGACGTCATGGAAATCTCTTCCCGCGATCTTATGACAGTATTCCACGGTATGGGTTTTGGAGCACTCTTTATGCTCGCGTTTTCGGGTGCACTTGCCGAGCTCTATCGAATGTCTGCGCCTGGAGCCCCATCCATCCCAAGCGCCAGAGAACACAATCTGCTTTTGCTTTATCTCTCGATAATGGTCTTCCTTGCCTGGGGTGCGGTGCTGTCGGGTGCCTACATAGTATATCCGTGGTATCGAGCGGCGGTGCCCCCAGGGGTTACCAATTTGGCCGACTATCCAAAGTTTCTGCTGACCTCCAACCCGAAGACATCCGCGTGGCATAGCTTGGGGATGGAGTGGAAAGAGCACGTGGCTTGGCTTGCGCCAATTGCCATGACGATGGTCGCCTATGTCTTCGCCAAATACGGACCGGCTTTGGCCAGGCAGAAAGAAATCCGCACGGCCGTCATCGGCTTCGCGGTTGTTGCCTTCGTGGCGACTGGTGTAGCGGGTGCTTTCGGGGCGTTTCTCAACAAATACGCCCCGGTTCGTGGTGGCGCGATGATTGAAATCATCGCCGGTGAACAGGAGGGCGAATAGTCATGGCCAATATCAAGCCTATCAGGCCGGACGAGATTCCCAACGGTCCCGGTGCGGCCGCCATCCTGGCCGCTGGAATTGGATCTGCCGCTATGGGGATATTCGCCTTGGCCGGCGATGCCTTTACATCACTCAACCACTTTTTCACGTTTTATACACCAACCGGCGCCTTGTCCGGCGTCTCGACCAGCGCAGTCATCGTCTGGTTGATTGCCTGGTTTATCCTTTCGCGCAGGTGGGCCCCAAAGAACGTGGAAATGGCAAAGGTCCTTTCTGTGTCCTTCGCGTTGCTGGCGGTAGGCGTATTGCTGACGTTCCCGCCTGTCATGGACCTCATCCAGGGCAGGTAGAGAAGAAACTTACTTGAGTTGGGCGCGGGCATGGTCCATCGAAAGCGGCCAAGTTCGCGCGATCTATAGCTTCCCCTTGCCACCGGCACGTTCGCGATCATCGGCGCCGATCGAAATGTCGCGCTGAGAATTCAAAGGCTGAATAACGATCGGCCCGGCGCAATCCACTGTCAGCCAGGTGCTTGCGTTCCGTGCAACGCGTCAATCTACCGGAAAACAGCTATTCTATTGCCTCCCGGCCCGAAATTTCTTCTACGAGAATCCGGAAGAAAACGTGCGGTGTGCTGTCTGACACGGGAGGTGTGATCGGCCTGAGCGCGCCAGGCTCCCACCAGTCCGTGTGCTTGCTCAACACTGCCCATGCATGACCGCGTTGAAACTCGTGGCCGGTCCGGTCACTCAGTTCTTCAAAGCGGCCGTCGACAATGACGCTTCTCCATCCGCGTCCTTGGCCGTGTTCCTCGACCTGGGCGCACACTAAGGGATTGGCTCTCATCCACTCGATCTTCTTGCCTAGCAAGGAAAACGCGTAGAGGTGAGTGTCAGCGTAGGCGTAGTTGAAACACACGACGTAGGGTTGCCCGTCCTTCGCGCATGCCAAGTGGCCAATACGATTGGCCGCTAGCAACTTCGTACATTCGAGTGAAGACAGCGTGCGGATCAGCATCGATGAGATCTCCTGTTTTTTGTATTTCACATCCTGGCAGCCGCACTCGCAATGACGTGGATCAAACTGCTGCGTCCGCTCGGTCGGCAGGGCTCGACCGCGCCTCGGAATGTGCGCACGCCAATGGCAGCGGCAGCTTCAGGCTTGCAATCGCGGCGAGGCCCATTGCTGCGGCAGCGGCGAAGAAGGCGGCGCCTTCCAGCCCGGGGAACCCCGAACAGCAGGCCGGCGGCCGCGGAGCCCACTAGCGCCCGAGGCTGACCGCAGTTGTGTGCGTCAAGTTCTGCAAAATGGCGTGGCATTGCGGTGACGTCGGCGTGTCCGCCGCGCAGCCCCCGTGTTTAGCGGA
>NZ_JAMYTF010000049.1:0-36341 GCF_040322295.1 Mesorhizobium sp. M0159 | reverse complement strand
GCAGCAAACCTGAACTGGTGACTGAGGCACAGGCCGGAATAATCTCTGTGATTTGGTTCGGCTCGCTCGCGCTCATCGCCGCGCTCGCGGGACCAATTACGGCAATGGTCGCCCTAGCGCTCCAGCGCATTGCCGCCCGAGAAGAGGACAATTCAGAGAGCAAGACTTCCAGGCTGCTCCGCAGAATGCTTCTGAGTTGGCGTTGGCGCCGAATTCGAACGATTAAGGTACCAGTCGAAGTTATGGTCGAGAAAGAGGTTGAGAAGCGGGTTGAGGTGCCTGTGGAAAAGCTGGTCAAAGAGATCCTCTATGTTCCGCTTTTCACCGATGATCCCGAAGTCCTTCGCAAGGCCCTGGACCAGGATTTGCCGCCTGAGGTCTCAGACCTCGTAACGGTATCAATGAAGGGTCGCAAAAGTGCTCGTCCGGCATAACACCACCCTGCTTGAGCAAGCCGTCGATCTCGCCGTCAAAAGGTCAGCGATTCCAACCTTGCAGGCTCAAGCCGCGGCCCAAGAGAAGACAGCCCGAGCGACCGCCTTTCGCCGAATGGCGACTGGCGGAGCCATTGCAGTGGCGGCGGTCGGGATTGGGCTAGGCATCAATCTTGGTCTATGGGACAAAACCTTGCCGGAGCCGGCGGTTTTGCCGACCATAGAGCAGCCAAGCGATCTCACCTCCCCAAAAGACGAGCCGCCTATTCCTGTTCCAACTCCAAAGCCAGCTCAGGAGCAGGCGCCCCAGGCTGACGCCCCTACCAGGCCTGACGTGGTGACCGTCGACTTCAATAAGTTCGCCACCAAGAACGTCGAGTTCCAAGGCACGACTTGGGAGTTAATCACAGGTCATCACTTCAAAGATGAGAACGACGAAACCTGGGACCGAGCGTGGTGTTACTCTCGGCGGAGTGTAAACGGCGTAGACGTAAATGTATCATTGGCAGCTCGTTCTGCCCCGACAGCGCCACCAGCCGGGCCTGGTGCTGCTGCTCAGACGCTTCAGTTGGTCGGCCTTAATGATTCATCCGCCGTCGATCTTGCAACAAGATGCGCGTGGCTGGATGGTCGCACATTTGCGTCTTCAGACATCATTCCTGACCCGTTACGAGAGCAGGCCGCAACTGTCCCCGCAGAAACTCCTGCGACAGAGGTCGATCCAGATAGTGGATTTGTTGTCGTGTCCGGGTGGGACGCGATCGGAAACGACCTGCCGGATATGCCAATTAGGAACGTGAGTTCTGAGCAGTGTCAAACCGCCTGCGATACCGACTTCAGGTGTCTAGCGGTTACTTATAACACGAAATTTCGAGCTTGTTTCATGAAAGGGGACGCATCGCTACTGGTCAAAAGCGAAGAGTCGATCATGGCCGCAAAGAAAGTGGTCGAGAGCAATTTGCGCTACTCGAATTTGGTGTTCGCCATAAAAACGGAAATTTCTGGCAATGCCTATTGGACCTCTCCGCTCCGATATCCTGACTGCATACTGCAATGTGCAAACGACAAATCCTGCTTAGGGTTCAATTTCCGCAAAAAAGAAAGTGCGTGTGTCCTTTTCAACAGCATAACCCAATCCGCTGATAATGCAGCGGTCGCATCTGGCATCAAGAGCGTCGCCAACTAAAGTTGAAGCAAAGCACCTATCCTCAAGGAGCGATTGAAGCCAGGCCACTTGTCAAAGAAAGTGGCTTAGCACAATTCCACGATAACCTTGGGGTTAGCGGCAGGAATGTTCTTCGACGAAGCTCTAACAGAACGCAAAGTGAGGCCAACTGAGGCATCTCAGAGAAAGAATTGTCGTCGGCGCATTGCGGACACCGTCTGACTGAATGTCAAAAGGGGCCGGAACCAGACGGACTGCTACTCGTGTCGGTAAAGCGAATAGCGGACATACAAAGATCTTGTGGGAGCCCGCTCAGCAACGAGTCGACGCCCGGCAAGATCCGCATTTTAGTCGCGTCTTGACGCTGGAGTTTCGCGATTCCCTAGGGCCATCATCACCGAGCGCCGTCGCGAGTTCGACTGCGTCTGGGCAACAGGGTCGATGCCGCACGTGCCTACGCCAAATCACGTCCGATGTGGAATGAGAGGGGGCTGCCCCCAAAATCAGATTTTCAGAACTACCCGCCCTATTGTTTCTCCGGCCTCCAACGCCAGGTGCGCGTCGCCGACGCCGTCGAACGACACGACCCGATCAATGTGCGCACGCAGTTTGCCATCGTCGACCATAGCGGCGATCGCGTCGAGAATCTTGACCTGCCTGAGCCTGTTTCCGTGATCGCGGGTGATCTGCGGCAGACCGATGTTGACGAACGAAACGTCCAGATTCTTCCACCCCGCAAGCGCGTTGCCGCCGCTCGGCCAGTCGGAGACAACGGTGTTCACCAGCCGGCCGTAGGGCGCGGCGTGTTCGAAGCTTCGTGCGAAGTTCTCATGTCCGACAAAGTCGAACACGACGTCGGCGCCGTCCTTGCCGCTCCATGACCTCAGCTTCTCGTTGACGTCCTCGCTCCTATACCGGATCGCTATATCGGCCCCCAGCCTCAGCGCAAACGCCGCTTTGACCTCGCTCGATACCGTGGTAGCCGTCCGGGCTCCAACCGTCGAAAGATACTGGATTGCTATATGGCCCAGGCCACCCGCGCCTCCGTGCACCAGGACATGGTCTCCGGATTTGACGTTCCCTTTATCGAAAACAGCTTCCCATGCCGTCAGGCTGACGACTGGCAGCGCTGCGGCCTGCACGAAGTCCACGCTCGCCGGCTTCCGAGAGACGTACGCTCCGTGGATCACCTTGTATTCCGCATAGCTCCCCGCATTGCCTGGATAGCCGCCGTCGATGTACCAGACCTCGTCCCCGACATTGATCCCACCAACCGCCTCGCCGATCTCCTCGACCACGCCGATACCGTCGATTCCGAGGATCGTCGGCGACCTTGCTTCCGCATCGGGATCGTGCCTCTTGCCGCTTTTCCTGTTCTGCCAGTCGGCCGGGTTCACCCCGGCCGCACGTACCCTGACGAGCACGTCCGAAGGCCTCTCGATTCTTGGCCTTGCTATCTCGCGGACTTGCAGGACCTCGGGTCCACCCGGTGCGTCCATCACTAGGGCCTGCATCGTCTCAGACATCGCGCGCCACCCCACCGATCTGCTCAATCGCGTTGATCAGCCGATGCAGTTTGACCGCGTCTCCGAACGACGGACTTTGACGGGTGCCCGACGTCATGTCGGAAGCGAAAAGTTCGTAGAGTTTCTTGACGTTGCCCGTCAGGACGTCGTCGCCGGGACAGAAATCGTCAGGCACGGAGACCGGGTGGAGCGCCTCATCCGCTTGCGCCCCCATGAGCTTGAACCCACCCAAGCCTACGTAGCCGACGGGGCTCGTCAGCAACAGGTCGCCACTGCTGCCGTTGATCTCCACGTGGAAGTTGGTCGCACGCGACAGTCCTCCACGGAAATGGCTCGTCACCATGCCGCCTGACGTGAGCTTGCCAATGAAGGCGATCTGGTCGGCGACGTCGAGCGGAACAACCTCCTTGCTTCCCATCATCCTGATCGTCGGACGACGGCTGAGCAATGTCCCCGATACGCTAAGGAAGTCCTCGTCGAGAGCAAAGAGCAAGGCGTCGATAGTATGGGCGAATGGGACGTGCAGCATGCTCGCACCCTTGGACTGGTCCAGGGTGTACCGAAAAGCCTCTTCGAGTTCCTCGCCCCAAGTGATCCCCGAACCGATGACCGATGCAGACAGGACCTCGCCTAGATAGCCCTGTTGGATCAGTTCCCGCATATGCCGGATGGTCGGGTTTGCGCGAGTTTGAAGCCCGATTATCGCCGAGACGCCCTTTTCGGCGGCAAGCGAGTTCATCGTCTCCGCATCACGCAGGTTCATTCCGAGTGGCCATTCGGAAAACACGGACTTTCCCGCTTCAAGCGCCGCAGTTACTAGTTGAAGGTGTTCCGGCACCCTCACGGTGACGACCACCAGGTCGACATCAGGGTGGTTCACGAGGTCCTCCGTCGACGAGACCGCGTGCTCGAAACCGAACTTCTCGGCTGACGCCCGCGCAGTTTCAATCCGGTGATGGCTCACGACAGAAAGGCGGAACTGCGGTAAGCCTCTTAACGCAGGCACATGGGCGGTCGAGGCCCAACCGCGGTCGGGGTGCACGCCGATTATGCCAACTCTGATCGGTGCATTGGTCATTGGACGCGCTCCTTGAGCGTGATTTCCAGAATGGTCCGACGGAGCTCGAGCTTGGCGATGCGCCACTGCCCATCCTGGGATTCCCAGCTTTCATGATAGTGCCCGTAGCAGTGCATGCTGGCGGGGCGAGTGTCGGCGGTGGGCGGGAAGACGAGATAATCCTCCATCGACCAGATCGCGTGCACTTCGCTGTCGGACACCCGCTCCATTTCCGCGTTGTGCACCTGATGAATTGTCCGCGCGCCTTCGAGATAACGGGCGCTAGTCGTGACGAACTCGTCGACGGAAGTGAAGACTTGGATCGTCTGTCCTTCGGCGTCGATGAACCGGATGTCCGGCGTGGCGGAAAAAAGCTTCCGAAATTCCTCCCAATGCTTGGTGTCAACATACCGGCAATAGCGGGCTTTCCTCATTCCGATCTCGTCGAACGCTTGGGTGTCGTTCCGCATTGAAACCTCCTATCGTGAGCGTTCATAGGTCGCTTGCTCTAGACGGTTGAGATCGTGCAGTTCTGAACTCTTGTCGGATCGTCCACCCTAGTCGCCGAGACCGATGAGGCCCACTTGTTGGGTGGTGTCCATCATCCTCATTCTCCCAAAGAGCCTACGGCCATCTCCCACAGACGTTGCGCGTTGGCGCTATCGAGCGCGTATGAGGGAACGCCCTCCAACCTCAACTGGGGGCGGCTCGGCACGACCGGAGCCTCGGCGCAGTTCTCGAAATACCGTCCGTTCGTTCCCTCAACCAACGGCGAGGCCGCGAGAAGCACCGATGTGGCAGCCCCCTCTTCGGGTGTCTTGCGAAGATGTTCGGGCGTGCGTAGCCCTCCGGTATGACGCTGCAGGTTGTAGCGATGGCTCCCGGATTGAGCGCATTCGACACGATCCCGTCGTCGGCCCATCGATCCCGGATCCCCACGGACAGGAGGGTGCAAGCCGTCTTCGACTGGGCATAGGCCAGAAGGGGGTCATAGGGGATGAAGTGGAAGTTCAGGTCGTCCCAGAAGACCGGGCCGAACAGGCTGCCACTGGAGCTGACGGATACCACGCGCGCGCCCTGGGCCTTGGCGAGAGCTCTGCGGAGTCCTAGGGTCAGTGCGAAGTGCCCCAGGAAGTTGGTCGCGAACTGCATTTCCCATCCCTGGGAAGTGCGTTCCAGCTCTGGCAACGCCATGATCCCCGCATTGTTGACGAGCGCGTGAACGGGACCTTCCCAGTCGTCGACGAAGCGATCGACGGATCGGCGGTCCGCGGGATCGAGCTGACGCAACTGGATCGCGGGATTGCCGGTCTTCACCCGGAGGTCTATCGCGACCTCCTCGGCGGCTTCAGGGCGGCGAGCGGCGATGACAACTGTGGCCCCAGCCGCGGCGAGCGCCGAGGTCGTCTCGATGCCGATCCCGCTTGCGCCGCCGGTGACAATCATCGTCTTTCCCCGGAGGTCGACACCTCTCAGGACTTCGGAAGCGGTCGAATGGAACCCGAATGGCAATTGGAGCATGGTCGCCTCCTGTCTGGTGAGAGACTAGATCAGTCGACCGACCGTCACTCTGAGATCTTGACGAAACCCTGCTGCACGAGCTGGATCGTGCGGGCCATGGCGTCGAGATTGACCTTAATGCGGGGAAGAAGATCGGCGTTTCCCCAGCCGTTGACCTTTGCGGTCGCGCCGCATAGTTCGACCTTGACGCCGATATCGATGAGGTCGGCAACCAGCTTCTTGTAGGGGTTGCCAGTGGCGATGTTGCGCGAAGCATTGTAAGCTGCGTCATTCAATGTGACGTGGCCCGCGTTGGTGTGGAAGATCACGATCACGTCCGACGCCGAGTTCCAGTTCGCGATGTCCGTGGTGATCAGCTGAAGATGGAAAAGCGCCGCGGGCAGGTCGCCTTCGAACTGAAGGCTCCCGATGCTGTGGACCGATTTCACATCCTTCAGTTCGACCGGGATATCGATGAACAGAGCGCTTTTTGTTTCCGACATAGCTGTCTCCTAAGGGTTCGAGTTCTGTCAAAGGGGCGTCCCGATGGCGCGCGGGGGGTGGGGGAGTAACGCGCCAGAGAGCTCGTACGATGACTGATGGTTCGTGCTAGCCGCCCGCGTAGACCAGCCGCGTGAAGAAGCCGGGATCGATGACGAAATTGCCCCACTTGGCATCGAACGCCGCCGTGGGCTTGGCGGCGACGGCCTCGTCCCTCGATCGCCCCTGGCGCTTGAGCGCTGCGACGATCTCGCGGATGGCGACAAGCATGTCGCGGAACTCCTGCAGCTCGGCGCGGTTGCTTACCGGGGTTCCGTGGCCTGGGACAATGATCGTCTTGTCGGTCGACACGGCCAGGTTCGCATCCGAGGCGGCGATCATCCCGTCGATGCTGCCGCCCGTCGAATAATCGATGAACGGATATATGCCGTTCCAGTAGGTGTCGCCGACATGGAGAGCATCGGCCTCGCCGAACATCACTGAAATATCGCCGTCGGTATGCGCCGGACCATAGTGTTTCAGTGCGAGCGACTGCCCGTTCAGCTTGAGCGAATGCTCCTTTGAGACGACGTGCTTAGGCACCCCGCTCTGCTCCAGCGGCAGGAAGTTGTAGTCCCAGTCCTCCACCCGCTGCACATGCGACAGGTACTTGCGGGTATTCTCGTGCGCGATGATCTTGGCTCCGCCGGCACCAATCCATGAGTTGCCGTCCGCGTGATCGAAATGCCAGTGGGTATTGATGAGATGGGTCACGGGCTCGGGGGAAAGGGCGGAGAGTGCCTTGGTCATCTGGAGGCGCGACACGCTGATGCCTGCATCGACCATGACCAGACCGTCCTTGCCGCTCAATACCGCGACGTTGCCGCCCGAGCCTTCCAGAATAGTGATATTGTTCCTCAGCTTGTAGGTGGAAATCGCGGACTTGGCAGCGCTGTCCTTGATCAAGCTGACAAGGCCGCGCGCTTCGGCGTAGGCATTGCGGGGGCTCATCCAGCCACCGGTCGCCGCGAAGGTGGCAGCGCCTATGCAGCAAAGGCAAAATCCACGGCGGGAGAGCATGTGTTCCGTCTTCATGACACACCTTTCCGCAGCCGGCCTCAGGTGAGCCGACAGCTTGAGTTGATTTGGGTAGATCGAGGGCAGGCCTTTCGGCCCGCCCAGGCGGTCACGCCTTGATGAAGGCCAGAAGGTCCGCGTTGATCACGTCGGCATGCGTTGTGAACATTCCATGCGGGTAGCCATCGTAGACCTTGAGCTTCCCGTTCTTGAGCAGCTTGACGGAGAGTTCGGCAGAGTCGGCGATTGGCACGACCTGGTCGTCGCTTCCGTGCATTATCAGCACCGGAACGTCGATGATCTGCAGGTCCTCGGTGAAATCGGTCTCCGAGAAAACCTTGATGCACTCATAGTGCGCATTCGCTCCGCCCATCATGCCTTGACGCCACCAATTGCGGATCGTCCCCTCGGAGATCGTGGCACCGGGACGGTTGAACCCGTAGAAAGGTCCGGTGGCGATATCGAGGTAGAGTTGCGCTCGGTTGGCCGCCAAGGCTGCGCGATAGCCGTCGAAGACCTCGATCGGGAGTCCTCCAGGGTTCTTGGCGGACTTGGCCATGACGGGAGGGATGGCGGAGATGAGCACCGCTTTGGCGACCCGGCCCTTGCCGTGCCGGGCGACGTACCTGGTGACTTCGCCGCCGCCCGTAGAGTGGCCGATGTGGATAGCGTCGCGGAGGTCGAGCGCCTCGGCGAGAGCTGCGACGTCGGCCGCATAGGTGTCCATGTCGTTGCCGCCCGAGGTCTGGCTGGAACGGCCGTGGCCCCTCCGGTCGTGGGCGATGACCCGGAATCCCTTGCCGAGGAAGTACAACATCTGGTTGTCCCAGTCGTCGGCGCTCAGCGGCCAACCGTGGTGGAACACGATCGGCTGTCCGGTGCCCCAGTCCTTGTAGAAAATCTGCGCGCCGTCTTTTGTCTTGATGCTGCTCATGGTCTCATTTCCATCTTCAGGGGTTGCACTGGTTGAATTCGACGACGCCGTGGCGGCCAGAGGCAACGTCGTGACAAGAGCGACGACTCCCGCCCCGATCAGGACTTCCCGTCTCGTCGTCGTGGTGGGCATTGTCGTGGATGTGCTCGTATCCATTTTTCTTTCCTCTGCGACCTGGACGCGGTTCCACTGGCGGCTCCGGACATATTCTGTCCGGATGCTCTCTCTTCGGCCGTGTCGATATTTTGCTATGTCGTCAGCCCAAAACTGGCGCTGCCGCGGCCCACTCTTTTCGGGTGGTAGGCGCACCGTCGATCATCTCGACGACCTCCTTGGATTTCGAGAGGGTGGTCATCAACGATTTCGGCCCTTCGAACGGCCTGCCGCCGATGTGCCACCCGTCGGTGTGCAGTTCCTCGATGAGGACCCACACCACTTCGCGGAAGGCCTCCGATCCTTCGAACTTCACCATCACGTCGGTCAAGGCCTTGGCCATGGCATGTTTCTCCTCCGGCGTGAACACGCCGTCGACCAGTTTCACATTGACAAATGGCATGACGCATTTCCTTTGCTTAGAGATTGAAGGTGCCGCTTTAGTCGGCGACGTCGATCACGATTTTGCCATTAGCGGTTCGGTTTTCGATCTCGGCGTATGCTTCCGCGATGGTCTCGAAACTGAAGCGGCGGGGATCGACGAGAGCTGTGATCTTTCCTGCTTCTGCGAGTCGCTTCGCCTCCCGCAGGATCTGCCCGTGATGGGCGCGGCCTTCCCCGGTCAGGATCGGCAGGAGCGTGAAGACGCCCGAGTAGCTTGCCGCTCGGAACGAGAGCGGACCGAGCGAGTGCGTGCCCCATCCGAGGCAGCTGACGACATGGCCGAAGCGGGTCACGGCGTTGAACGCGGCGTCGATCCCGGCTCCGCCCACGGTATCGTAGACGATGTCGAAGCCGCGCCCGCCCGTGTGGTCTTTGACGTACTCCTCGACCGTCGTCTGATGCCTGTCGATCGCCGTGGCGCACAATTCCTCGATCTGGCGCTGCTTGGCGGCCTTGTCCACGGCGAAGACCTCGGCTCCGAAAGCCCGTGCGATCTGGATGGCAACGTGGCCGACGCCACCCGCGCCAAGTACGAGGACCTTCTGGCGCGCCTGAACCTGCGCGCGATCCACCAGGCCCTCCCAGGCGGTGATGAAGACCAGCGGCAACGCTGCCGCTTCGCGCATGGTCATGTTGGCAGGCTTGGGAGCCAGTAAATCGGCGTCGACGGCGATGAGGGTCGCGAGCGAACCCTGGAGACCGCCGACGCCACCCGTCATGCCGAAGACCTCGTCCTGCGGCTTGAACGCAGTCACCCCTGGACCGACAGCCTCGACGATCCCGGCCACGTCCATACCGAGAATGGCGGGCAGCGGATGCCGCGCATGCGGAGCTTGGCCGCTTCTGATCTTGAGATCGAGTGGGTTGACGCTGCTCGCCTTGACGCGGACAAGGACCTCGCCCGCCGCGGGCGCTGGGCAGACCATGCTGGTGCGGACGAAGTCCGAGTTCGTCTCGTGCAGGACGAGCGCATCCATCTTGGTCGCCGTAGTCTTCATCTGTCTGCCTCACTGCGGTGTCGACGCTATCCGGCGACGGACAGAAGATGGCAAAGCTCCGTGATCTCAAGCCAGTGAATCGCAGTGAAATCTTGTGACGAGCAGGAGCACAAACGTGCGGAGCCGCGCGGGAAGATCAGGATACCTCGGCCAAAAGAGCCTTGGCCGCCACCATATCGGCCGTGTCGAAACCTTCGATGAACCGATTATAGACCGCCGCCAACAATGCACGTGCCCGAGCGGCGTCTCCGCGGTCACGCGCCAACCTCGTCAAACTCGTGGTCGCCCGCAGCTCCCAGGACAGCGCGTCCTGCCGCCCCGCCACGTCGACCGAATGGAGATAGCATCGTTCGACGCTCTCGAGGTCGTGGCCGCCGCGCCAAAGGACATCGCCCTTCAGGCGATAGAGTTCTGCGACGCACCAGAACTCGTCCTTCGCTTCGCTGGCGCTGATCGCCGCGTCCACCAGCGACCGCGCTTCGACGTGTTGTCCCAGAGAAGACAGGCCCTCGGCCAGAAAGCCGAGAAATCTGACATTGTAGAGGTTGAAGAGTTTTACCTGGCGGAGTTCAGCCAGCCCGTTCCGGAGAAGGGGTACGCCTCTCTCAGGGAGCCCACGCTGGATTAGAAGCGCCGCCTTCCAGCACCGACCGAACACCTCCCATGGGCCGAGCACGTTCGTCTTGGCCAAATCGAGTAGCTCGGTGATAGCCGAATCCGCAGCCGCCAGGTCGCCGACATGAACCAGGACCGGACATGACCAGCGGGCCAAGGCTTCACACAGCGAGATCGCGTGGCCCGAGTCCCGCGCGGCCGCGACGGCGGTATGGACTGCCTTGATTGCCTGATCCGGAAGGCCTTGCATCCACAGGAGCTGGGCGGGCTGGATTCGTGCCGAAACCGACTGGCCGAATCTGAAACGCACTGAACTCGCGGAGGCCGTTTCAGCGGCGATATCGTGGGCCAACATGAGATCGGCGTGACGGCGGGCACCACGGAAGTCCCCCATGCAGAACAGGGTCATGCTGAGCATTCGGTCACCGATGAACCGATCGAGTCCGCTTTGGGCGAGCGCCACGAAACGTTCGGCGTTTCCCAGCGACGCCCTGTAGTCACCCATGCCCACCTGTGCGACCCACAAGCCCCAAAGAGCCTCTGCTTGAGCGTCGACGTCCCCCAGCTCCTCCGATATCTCCAACGCCTTGGCGAAAGCGGCCGGAGCTTGTGGCGCGAAGCCGATCTTGAATGCTTGGGAGAGCCCAAGCGCCCTGTAGAGCTGCATGATCTGACGAGCGTGCTCGTTTCGTCGCTTTCCCGGGTCGATGCCTAGCAGCGCGCGCTGGACACTGGTCAGGCATTCGTCGACTAGAGAAAGCTGATACCACATCGGAATGGCGGCGACGGTGACCGCGAGGCCAACTTCTATATCGCCCTGCTCCGAGTAGGCCCAATCCAGAACGAAGCGCACGTTGTTGATATGCGGAGCATACCTCAAAAGCCATTCTTCCCTCGGCAGGGTTTCGACTTCCTCCTGCGAATGCCCTAGGACATCGCACAGATAGCTCGCGAGTTGCCGCATGACGGCATTGAGCTCTCCTTCCTCCCGCACCTTTTCCAGAACAAAGGCCCGTGTCGTGTCGAGAATACGGTATCGCGCGGCCTTGCCCCGAGCGTCGACCGCCACCAGGGATTTGGCGACGAGGTCAGCGAGATGACCCAGCACATCGCGTTCCGTGGCATCCGGGTCGGTCGCGACGGCGACGGCGGCCACCCGCCCGAAGTCTCCTGCGAACATTGCGAGCCGGCGCAGAACCCTCTGCTCACCTTCTGATAGCGCCCCGTAGCTCCAGTCGATCATCGCTGCCAGGGTTTGATGGCGGGGGAGAGCGGTGCGCCGACCGCCCGTCAGCAGCCGCAGACGGTCATTCAGAAGCTCCGCTATACCGCGCGTGCCAAATGCCTCCACCCGTGCTGCGGCGAGCTCGATCGCGAGGGCGATCCCATCGAGCTGGCGGCATATATGGGTGACCACGGGAGCTTCGTCATCGTTGAACGAATACTCGCTCCCGGAAGAGGTCGCCCGCTCGACGAACAGGCGAATGGCGGGATATTCCAACGCGTCGGCGGCAGTCAGGCCGGCCGCGGAAGGCGGCATGTCGAGAGGGGGGAGCCTGTAGACGCTTTCGCCCTCCACCCGCAACGCCTCGCGGCTGGTGGCAAGGATGGCAATTTCTGGCGCTTCCCGGAGCAAGGCCTCCGCCAGACGGGCGGTGGCTTCGAGAACGAGTTCGCAACTGTCGAGCACGAGCAGCATATGTTTGCCGCGAAGGTGCGCGATGAGGCTCGCGGTCGGATCCCCCAATGTTTCCGGGAGGCGAAGCTGTGAGGCCAAGACTGAAGGGACGAGTTTGGAATTCGTGATCGGGGCCAGGTCCACGAAGCAAAGGCCATGTTCATGCGATGACAACAATTGTTCTGCCACGCGAAAGCCCACGGTTGTCTTGCCTATGCCACCTGGTCCGACAATGGTGACCATACGGAACCGTTGAAAGCGCCCTTCAACGGTCTTGATCGCTTCGTCACGTCCGATGGGGTGCGTCAGCGGTCTTGGAAGGTTGTTCAGGGCGGCGTGCGTCTCGGACTCGTTTTCAACTTGAGTGCGGGTGACAGTCGCAATGAACCGATAGCCTCTTGACGGAACGGCGACGATGTATCGCGGAGCGGCTTGATCGTCGCCGAGCACCCTGCGTAGTAATGCGATCTGAGCTCTGAGGTTCGACTCCTCCACGAAGGTGTTGGGCCAGGCTCGCGCTGTCAATTCATCCCTCGCTACCAGTTCGCCCGGTCGCTCGGTCAACGCGATGAGTATTTCGAGCGCTCGGGAGCCGATCGAGACGGGCTCGTTGTTCTTGAGCAGAAGATGTCGCCCCGGATGGAGCAGGAATGAGCCAAAGGCGAGCGCCGAATCTGCGGCGGTTGCCTTCGCGGAAGCTTGCGCTTGCATTCTATCCTTCCCTGAGAACGGAGCGTTGTCGGCACAGAGTATAGAGTGATGGTGCGAAGGAGATCGAGTTTGCCTGGTCAAATAACGTATAAATGTACGATCAATTTAGCTTTGAAGTAACATACGAGCCTCAGGTAATGCGGCGTCGATCAATTTCTGCGGGCTTGACGCTGGCTGTCTTTGGCGCGGACCTGCCTCAAGGGTCGACATGGTGTCTCAGGTTATTGCGATATCCAATCCGGTCAGCCTTGCGCTCGCGCGCCACAACTTCTCGGCCCTCTCCAGGTTGATCGCATAGGGACGCACCCCAAACCCCTCACTGGGCTCTATGAGTGCGACGTCGCAATTCTCGCAATAGACACCGCCAATCGAATCCAACACTGCCGCAGTAGCGCACCAGACCGTCGTCCCGGCGCCTTGCCCCACGGTTTTCATATCCCTCGCCGGATCAATGATGGGGGACCCATCTGGCGCGACGGCATCGAAGGCGTCGAGTTCCGATCGTGACAGGTGCCGAATCCCTGGTGTCATTATCATTCCGGGGTGTACCGAAAAGGCACGAACCCCGTGACGGCGGCCCCGCGTGTCGAGCGCGACCGCGAAAAGTGCGTTCGCAGTTTTTGATTGGCCGTAGGCCATCCATTTATCATAGGGACGTCTTACAAAATCCAGATCGTCGAGGTCGACATCGCAGATCTGATGGCCTCGGGACGAAAGGATAACCACTCGAGATTTTGCCGCCGCAATCAATGCTGGCCATAGCAGTGCCGTGAGCCGAAAGTGTCCGAGGTAGTTTATGGAGAAATGGCCCTCGTGACCTTCTTGATCGCGGAACAGCGGCCTGGCCATCACGCCCGCGTTTAGGATCAGAATATCAAGTCGGCTTTGCCGCTCGAGAAAGGCCGTGGCAAAGGTTTTGATTGAGACGCCATCGATTAAGTCAAGGGGCCAGACGTCTACCCCGTCAATTCCCCTCAAAGCGGCTCGGGCGACGAGAGGGTCAATCGCAGGTACGCAGATCCTGGCGCCGCATGCTGCCAGCACTCGGACGGTTTCCAGGCCCAGCCCGGAGGAACCACCAGTCACTAATGCAACTTGACCGGCAAGGTCCACGCCACGTGCCACTTCCTCCGCGGTCACGCCAGGTCCTAAAGAGGTATCGAGCGGGCTTTGCCATTCACGGATTTTGTTCCCCAGCTTCGCCCCCTACGAATGCACGGCACACAAACACCCAATAGCAGTTTTCCTCGGTGCTGTCGTCAAAGCACGCCTTGGCCGTTAGAACGGTGGAACAGTTCCCACCGGGAGACGATAGCTATAGGGCCTTCCGCACCCTCGGGCCCGGTAGCCGACCGTCGCTCACACTCCAGAACTGCCAATAGCCGTCATCCGACTTTCCAATTCATTGCTCCTCAGTTTTAGGGCCTGCAACGGTCAGGAACCGAGAGAACCAGCCGATGAGATACGTCCGCTTTCAGGAAGTGCTCAAACCTGCTTGAGCGTCCGAGATGCGGCGCATTGCTGCTCGACAGCATTGGGGCCGACTGCTGTCGGTCTGATTACGTATCAATTCTTCAAAAACGGCCGCCCCTCTTCCACCCATTATCGGTTGCTCCGATTGCCGGCATCTTTTGGCTTGGAAGCCGACATCGCATCTGACGTGGTGCTGTCGCCGAGCTTAGGGACGATCCAATCAACCAGAAACTCTGTGACGATTTCGCGTAACTCCGCTAAGCACGGCCAATAGACAAAGAGGGGGCAACAGAACCGAACATGCAAATATCGTTGCTGGAAGCAAGAGCCGTCGCTCGACGCCTGTCGGCGCTCATTGAGGAGCACGATCGTATTTCAATAGCTGTGGCTTGGGGCGGAATTACTCCAGTCGCCGAGACGCTGCTCGCCAACGAATCCAAATTTGAATCCATCCTTCTCGGTTTGGATTTCTCGGCGTCCGATCCCGATCTCATTGACCGCTTCGTCGACGTTCCGAACGCTTTCGTCGCGAAGAACCGCCCAGGCTGTTTCCACCCAAAGATTTTCTATTTCCGGTCCAGAACAACGGCCGAAGCGATCATTGGAAGCGCCAACTTCACCAAGGGCGGCCTTGGCTCGAACCTCGAAGCCAGCGTTCACATCAAAGGCGCCGTCGATGACCCCTTTTTCGAGCAGGTCCGTGACCAGTTGGAGCGCTACAGGCCATTGCAACTCCCGATCACCATGCAACTGGCCCAGAGCTACCGCCGTCAATTCCAGGCTGCGGGTAGCACCCCGAGGCCAAAGAATCCGATCCTGCCGGATGAGCCAAAGGATTGGGCGCGCGTCAACGCACCGCTCGCGATCATGTCCTGGAAGGAATTTGCCAAAGAATCTCGTGCGGATATTCATCACGGTTTCAAAAAGCGCATGCAGGTGCTGCGCGCGATCCAGCAGATGTTCTCTAAAGCCCCATCCCTTGGTGACCTGTCCGCCGCTGAGTGGAAGGGTATCGCAGGCGTCCTCGGCGATGTCGAAGCGAATGCTACGGGTCTCAATGGCCTCGACTGGAGCTGGTTCGGATCCATGGGTGGCGCTGGTACATTCGCCGGGCTGATCGGGTTGCAAGACTCCACACTGGCGGTGGCGCTGGACTCGGTTCCTAAGCGTGGCGACATAACTGAAGCCCAGTTTGACCACTATGCGGAGGTTTTTAATGTCGCGTTCTCGGGATCTTCGCGAACAGCGGGCCTTGCACCGGCAACCCGGCTCCTCGCCATGAAACGCCCAGATTTCTTCGTCTGTGTGAACGGCGGTAACAGAGTAGGTCTCGCCACGGCTCTTTCTTTTGCTCCGACGACGCTTTCTCTCGAAAATTATTGGCGGCGTGTGATCGAGCCGATCCACCAGGCTCCCTGGTACAACACGCCGCGCCCGAAGGGTCGCGACATGGAACTGTGGGACTCTCGTGTCGCCATGCTTGACGCCATCTACTACGATCCGCCGTCAGAATAACAGGTTTCATGGAAAGATTGCGGCAGACCACCCCTTCATCGAGCAATGCGCATGCCAGAAATTGACGCTTATCCTTGGGTCGGCGCCTTCGACGATCTCGGTCCGAATGATAGCTTTCTGGTCGCGCAACTCGTGGTCGATGGAGGCGCCGTTGTCGGCGATGTGAAACAGCTCGCCGGGCGGCTGAAGAAGGCACAGATGATTGCATTGCTTCCCGAACAAGGGACGGATCGAATTATCGGTGTGGCCTCGCAAAAGAGCCCGGATCGAAGATATAGGATGAACAGGTTCAGTGACGCCGGCGTTGAGATCACCGGCTACGAGGCCGCCCCCGAGCTGGGCTATGTCGTGGTCGCCAAAGATATGCGCGGCAGGCAGCTGTCTGGCCGGCTGGTCGAACTGATTGCAGGCAAGATCCGCGAACCTGCCTTCGCCACGACCGATAGTGACACTATGAAGAACAACCTCCTCAGATCGGGATTCATTAGGGTCGGGCGGGAGTGGAAGGGTAAAAAGGGCGCTTTGTCGCTTTGGACCCTTACTCCCGATAATTAGTGAAAGGTGGCCTCAAAGCGGAAAGGGTGGCAAAGGTGTGTACTGTTCCCTTACCGCTACTCCCTGCGGAGCAATTCGGTTGATTCACTAATCGATAAAGAGGAACTCCGAATGGTGACGGCTTCCAACGAAGCTGGATGTTTGGGGAGCTAGTTTCGCAACTAGATTGTGAGGGATAAGTCCGGCAAAGCGACCTTCACTCATTTCTCGTATCTATTCCTGTTCGATAAGTTGACCTTGGTGATCCTGCCTTAGTTCGAAACGACATGCCGAGCTTTCCTGAGAGGTTTTGTGGCCCCCCGGCTTGAGACGAACCTAGTCAAGTTTCTGCAGTACGGCGTGTCACAAGAGTTGGGACAACGCGCGGTGACGGCTGGGCTCACGGTCACGAAGGTCAGGCCGGCAAGTCTGAAGGACATCGAAGCGAAGGGCTTCACACGCGAGGAAGCCAAGACACTCAAGGCCGCTGTCGAACGCAAGGCGATTGAGGAGACGGTCCTCCTGTCCCTTCTCGAAAACAGCAACTACCTCTGCAACTGCTGCAAGGGAGACAAAGGGCGAACTTTCATAGTCCATCACATCGAAGAGTATTCGACCTCCCAGGACAACAGCTACGAGAACCTGATCGTCCTCTGCCCAACGGACCACGATCTAGCGCACCGCTCTCCGACCCAACTCACGCTTTCCATCACGCCGAAAATGCTGAGATACAACAAGGCAAACTGGGAGGCAGAAGTTGCGCGAAAGAATGCCGAGCGCGCGGTTCGAAAACCAGAGGGGGAGATATCGACTGCCCAGCCGGGCGAGGCACTGGAGCTTCCTAAGCCCCGAAAGATTCAAACGCGCCTGATCGTTCTGAGTTTTGAAGGCGATGCGGACGACTTCCACGTCCAGAAGGTTGATTCGATCATCGAATCCCTCAGGCAGATAACCGGCAACGCCGGGATCGAACTAGTCTCGACTGAGCGCGGCTCTTTCCTAATGCTTATACGCGCGACCAGCGATGACAAGGCAAAGATCGACACTCCCGAAACGAGGGCGCTCCTGCTCAGAGAGTACGACGCTGTTCTGACGAGCGTTGTTGACGAGCAACCCTTCAGGCAAGCGCAGATGAGGGACGATGAACTGGATCGTGTCCCGAGAGACCTGCTCGACTGGTCTCAGACGCTTCCGGACGGGACGCACTTCAGCCGCCCTGAGAAAGACCAGATTCTCGAAGCCATCGCAGACCAGGACAGCACGACGCAGGCCGTCCTGGGGCTTCCGGGTTCCGGAAAGTCATCGCTTCTCGCTGAAGTAGCTCACGAGCTTGTAACGGCTGGCGTCAGGGTACTTGCCATCAAGGCCGACCTGCTCGACCCGGCAATCGAAACCGAAGACGACCTTGCCGGATGGCTCGGGCTATCCATACGGCCCAGTGCGATGCTCTGGCGGATAAGCCAGTTGCGACCGGTCGTCCTGATGATCGACCAGCTCGATGCGCTCGCGGGCTACACCGACATAAAGACGGGTCGGCTAAACGCGCTCCTGAGCCTGGTGCGGCGCGTCAGCGGCTTGAGAAACGTGCACGTTGTCCTCTCAGCCCGCGAGTTTGAGTACGAGCACGACGCGCGTCTCAAAACCATCAAAGCCGAAACCATTCACCTTAATCTGCCACCCTGGTCCGAGGTCGTTCCAGTTCTGGAGCGCCACGGGTTCAAGCCCGCAGGCTGGCCCGCCGACGCGCAGGAAGTGCTGAGGTCCCCCCAAGCCTTGAGTACGTTCCTAAAGCTTAAGGAGAGGAGTATCGAGCCACCATTCCGCAAGTATCAACTTATGCTGGACCAGATGTGGACGGAGACGATCACGCGGCAGCCCAACGGGTCGCGGCTCGCGCGATTGGTCACGAACATCGCAGACCAGATGGCGGAGAAGGAGGTCTTGTGGCTTCCAGCCGCGCGATTTGACGACCACTCCGAGGAGATCACGTACCTTGTGGGCGCAGGGATGCTCTCAGACCTGGGACAGGCCGGGAGCAAGATCGGCTTCTCCCACCAAACCATGTTCGAGCATGCCCTGGCGCGATCATTTACACGTACCGAAGGACGGCTGTCGGAGTTCACAATCGCCCGGCAGATGTCGCTGTTTGTCCGGCCAAAATTGTGGGCGGCACTGACCTACCTTCGGGAAGTTGATCCGGGTGCCTACGGCGGGGAGATGCAAACCCTTTTTCACACCCAGGACCTTCGTCTTCATCTCCGGACACTCCTTGTCGAGTTTTTGGGCCAGCAGCCGACGCCGGACAGCGTGGAGGCATCCTTGTTTGAAGAAGCGCTTGCTTCGGACCGCAGGGCAGCCGCTTTTATGGCCATGGCCGGTAGTCCTGGATGGTTCAAGCGATACAACCGCACTGAAATTCCCCGTGCGATGAAGGACGATAAGGAGGCCGTGCTGGCCCTTGGCGTACTGAACCTTGCGTGGGTCTTTGATCCCGGCGACGTCGAGAGGCTGATCTCCGAAAACTGGTCGGAACTGCCAAACAAGGACGGGTTCACCTGGGCCGCGCTGGGCCAGGCGCAGGTGTGGACGCCGGGCATGGTTGAGATCGCAAAATCGCTGATGGCGCGAACGGCGATCCACGCGCATAGCCTTGAATTTACAATCGGCACCATCGGCGTAACCCAGCCGGACGTTGCGCTTGAGCTTCTGCACGCAAAGCTCGACCAGGAACTTCAGGCGGCAAAGCGTGAGTCAGCAAAGAGGCTTGCATCCGCTCCGAAGGATAGCGGGGAAGCGTACTGGACGTGGCGTATCTCTACGTCTCCTCGAGAACCGATCACAAACGTCGTCCAGCAGTCGAACGCATGGGACACCCTGGAAGCGCTCGGAAAGGATAATCCCGCGCTGTTCCTTGGCGCCATGTGGCCCTGGCTGACCGAGGCGATGGTCGCGCTTCGTGATCTTGAAAGCGACGAAGACAGCCTAGGCTATCCGGTCCAATTCACCCTAGACTTCCGGTTCGAGGAAGAAGAGCGGGGCCGAGGACTTTCGGACTATCCCATACTCAGCGCCATTCGCGTTGCGCTGGAAACCCTTGCCCAGAACTACGAGGAGCTATTTCTTGCGTGGCTGTCAGAGCAAGACAGGGACGAGTTCAACCCCGCCCAGCGCTTGTTCGCGCATGTGCTTTCGCTCTATCCTGATCGATACGCGCAGGTAGCGTATCGTTTCCTACTGGGCGACCCAAGACGCTTCAGGCTCGGAAACCACCAAGACCCTTCGGGAACCACAAAGCGCCTGATTGCGGAGGCGAGCCCGCACTGGTCAGACGCGGATGTCGAGGTCTTTGTCGCCGCCGTCAACGCTTACGCTCCGACACCTTATCCCGATCTGGATGCCAGGGGCCGCAAGCTCTTCAGCGACGGGGTCCGTCGGGTGAAGCTCGGCCTTCTCTCTGCCCTGCCTGCCGAGCGGCAGCCCGAGGCGACCCGCCGACTCGTGATGGAGGAACGACGCCGTTTCCCCGGTTCGGACGAGGGCATACGGCATTATGGGCCAACATGGATAGGTTCGCCCATTTCGTCGGAGCAACTCGCAAAGGCGCAGGACGAGGAGGTTCTGAACGCTTTCCGCCAACTGCCGGACAAGTATGAATGGGATCATCCCAACCGTATGATGGAAGGCGGCAATGTCCAGTTGTCGCGGGCCTTTGCGGATTTCGCCAAGACCGACCCCGAGCGGGCGGCAGCGCTCATAAGGAAGTTCGAGCCTAGCTTCGGAACACGGGCAGCAGGGTATGCACTGACGGCCATCGCTGAAGCCGGTGATCCCCAGCTTGTGATGACGCTCATGGCGGAACTCGACCAGCGTGGATTCACCGGGGATGAGTTTCAGAACTCAGCGTCCGAGGCCGTCAGCCGACTCGTCCGCCGTGAGATTGCGGTTTCACTCGAAACCCTCAACATCATTGAGAACTGGCTCACCGAGCCCGCCGCTCCCGTTCCCACTCCCGCGCAGCCAGAGGAAGAGCGGAGCGAGGATCACGATGAAGATATCCTTGACCTCGAACAGGAAAAGGCCAGCGAGAGGAACTCCAGGAGACGGGAGCAGATCATCCTCTGGGGGACGGGCTCCGCCGTTACGCTCCCGGCCGGAAACTTCCCCAAGCTTGACGTTCTGATCCATGCCCTGCTGCTCGCAGAGCAGCATGACCGCATCCTTTCCGTCCTCAAGCGCGCGAGCGAGCGCGGGGAGGAAGAACGCGTATGGAGGGCTATCCTTCACTGGTTCCGCTACCTCAAACCAACCGACAGAGAAGAGATTGAGCGTCTCCTAGACACCGTCTTCGAACGCTATCCGGATTTGTTGCAGACGACCGAACTTGCCATTTTGTTCGCCTACCTTCACTGGCGGCATCCAGATTTCGTGCGTTCCTATCTGGAGAAGTGGGCCGCCTCTGGCGATGACTATTTCGAGCAGCTTGCCGGAGAACTGACGCCCCTGATTTCGTTCCTGCAACCGGAGCTGCCATGGACCAAGCCATTGCTTGAGCAGGTCGTCTTTGAGCCGGGGACAGATTCAACACGGCTCGGGGCCATCAACGCTGCTGTCAACCTGTTCCCGGATGTCGAATATCGGGAGCGCGCTTCCGAACTGCTTGTCCGCATAATCCCCCGGATAAGCGGCGCCGCCTGGAACAACCTCTTCGATGTTTTCCGACTTGTGGACGAGATAACGCCCGATCCAAGCTGGATCGCGTTTCTTACTGCCATCGAGGCTAACCTCGCAGGCGCTCATAAGATAAACGCCACCTTCGTCGTGGATCGCCTCCAGACACTTCTGCCCCATCACGCTCTGCTTGTGGCGAAAGTCGCAAAACGACTGATCGAAACCTGGCGTGACGAACTCGGTGACATCCAGACGGGGACAGCGGGCTCAGCTTCGGAGCTGGTTGACTTGGCCATCACGCTGCACCGTATCGGCGACGATACGCGCGAGATTGGGCTGGAGCTTTTCGAGCAGCTGGTCGAAATCCAGGCTTACACAGCGAAGGAGACGCTGGAGCAGATCGACAACAGATTCAGAAGTCAGGCTCCGCAGCCCCAACGGCTGCCTCGCCGTAACCGCGCGGCAAGGCGACGCACGGTGCGCAAGGCCACGTCATAGGTAAATATGCTGACACAGCCGGTGTCCGCCTCCCGTACAGAATAGCGCATCGCTTGTTCGCGCGAATGTCCGCACTTGGGAATTGGCTAGGCATCATTCAGCGACCGACTTTGGGCGCGTACCGCCCGGCCGCTGCTCCCCTCGCACGGAAAGCTCCTGCCCGAAGCTACCGCTCGAAACGAGCATTCAATGCCGCATCGGGGGCCTCCGATCCGGACTGCATTCAGGATGGCCAAAGCGGCTTCACTCGCTCAATGCGATACCTTTTCTCGAACTCACGGAGCACCATTTCGAGCGTTGCCTCAAAAGCACCCTGATCGAACATCATCGATTTCTTCGCCTCATGAAAGTAGCGCCAGTCGGTGAAGGCATCTTGGTGCTGATGAAGAATGTGACGAATGCTGTAGTCGATGTAGAAACCATGGGGATGATACGGGACCACTGACCTTTTGAACTCAGCGTCGAGTTTCTCTTGGCTTTCGGTCTTTAGGCGATCAAACAGCTTCATCAGGTTGTGCGATTTGACAACTCTTGGATCGTCGTGGTCGAAGACGAACCACGCTTTGAGTGCCAGCTCCATCGAAAGCGCCAAAAGCATCGGTTCAACACCGACGTGTTCGCGTTCGCTCTGGTCTGCATGCTCTCCGAATTCTCGACTTGGAAAGCTCTGAGTTTTTCGAAAGATCGCCTTTGCGGCTTCCCCGATCCTAATGGCAGTCGATAAGCGCGCACTCATTAGAGATCCATTGATGTAAACTGGCTCTGGAGCTTGACCTGAGATATTGCAAGAACGCAATCGCTTAGGCCAGGCACGGAATTACAAGCTAACGACAAGTTAGAGTTGAGTTAACTGCCGGCGACCTGTTTTTCCTACCTCTTTGTGGCGCGAATGCTATCTGGTTGCGATCCTTATTATCTGAGCCAAGGTCTCGAGAACTGCGGGGCATCCGCGCGAGCTTGCCGGGCTATGTCAGCTCGTTTGCATTCAAATGCTGGCGTCCGGCTAATGAGCAGACCGTCCGCCTTCAGGAACTCCCGGAAGGTGGATGAACGACCGGAATGTGGGCGCTTCCCGGCCGAAGCTCCTTGGCGCGGTGAGGCAGCTTTCGCGGCGTAGCCGCCTGAAATCTGCCAGCCCGTTTCCTACCATTCCTGGACATCGGCGCGTCCCGCTCTTTGAACCTATGCCGATCGCTGACGTGGGCCGTATCGAAAGTGTTGCCGAGGTTAGGACTACTGGAGCAGCCATGAAAAAGGCGCGCCGCAAAAAGGCTTCGCCATCCGTCCTGACAACCTCACCATGCGCGACGACGACGTGCTCGGGATGTTTGCCGATTAGCTCACGAATTTTGGGGCGTGCGCTTGCGCGGTTGCGGAAACTGATCCGGTAGTCGATTGGCGGATGGCCCCATCCTTCGACCATTTTCGAAAGTTTTGCGATTGGCCGCATCCACCAAGGCCAATGGCGTTTCAAGAACGTCTCGCTGAAAGTCTGCGAGAGGTCGGCGATGATGGCGGTGCGCGACGCGCGGTGAAAGAAGATCAGTTCGTTCATGAAAAACGAGTTGGTGAAATAGAACTGGTCGATCTGCCCCTTCCATTCGGCGGGCGGATCGTCGGCCAGTGCCCCGGAAAACCGGAGTTCCCTGCATTTGGCGATTGTCGCCGCCGTTGCCCACAAACTGGCATCCGGGAATGCGGTCTGCCATTGGCCTAGAAACAGAAAATGCAGCTTGTTGGGGCTGATAATGTGACGAACAGGGCCCAGCGCTCGAAACTTGCCCTCCAGTGCCGCCGTCCTTTCGACCGGCGACCACAACCATAACCCGCCATCGGCAAGACGCACGACGACCATGCGTGTCGGATAATCGAAGCCTTTGAACGAGACGACTCCGCCATCCGCAAACCATAGGTCCGATCCCAGCGGCTCCAGCATGTCGCGAAGTCTAGTTCGCCAAATGGACGCTTTCCACCCCAATGCAGCCGGTCGCAGCGCGACTGTGGCGAAAGCGGTCGTCCGACACGCCGAACGACCGCTCCCGACTTCAGATTTCCGTGCGCTCCGCAAGGAGCAAGGCGTCCTCGACGTCGACGCCAAGATACCTGACCGTGTTCTCAATCTTCGTATGTCCGAGCAATATCTGTATGGCGCGGATGTTTCCGGTCGCCCGGTAAATCATTGCAGCCTTCGTCCATCGTAGCGAGTGCGTGCCGTATTCAGCCGAGCGCAAGCCGATGGCAGACACCCATTCGTCGACGAGACGAGCATATTGTCGGGTGCTCATGTGGTTCGTATGATCGACCCGGCTCGGGAACAGGTAGTCGGCAACAGCTCCACCTCGACGTTCAAGCCACGATAAGAGGCTAGCGCGAACATCCGCCGTGAGCTCGAACTGAACCGGTCGGCCGGTCTTTTGCTGTACGACGATCGCTCGTGTCCTTATCTCAGCGCCAGCCACGACATCTCCAATTTTGATCTTGACCAGGTCACATCCGCGAAGCTTGCTGTCGATTGCCAGGTCGAAAAGCGCCCGATCTCGCAGGCGTCCTTCTCGATCAACGAAGAAGCGGATTGCCCAGATCTGCTTCTGGGTAAGCGGTCGCTTCGTGCCAACGGTTTTGCCAGCGTTCCAAGCCGCTCGACCTTGCGCAGCGGGATCATGACGTGAGTAGCCCATCTTCGTTCTCCTTGGCCCTGATTGGCCGAGGGAAAACGATTGGCGATTTCGAAGCTTTTGGGGCCGAAAGGAGACCGTCCTTTCCCGGCAGCCTTCGACGAAAGCTGTCGTTCAGCTGCCGACCTCATCTCGGCCGTCCCTGTCAGGTCGCTAGGCATTGTTTTCAATGCCGACAAGTAATTTTCTCAGAAGATCGGCGAGCGCGCTTCGTTCCTTCGCATCCAAGGTTTCAAGGAACGCGGCCCCGTTCGCCACGTGCGCCCGACAGGCTTCCGCAGCGCGCGAGGTGCCGGCGTCGGTCAAGGCCACCAGCATGCTTCGTCCATCCTGCTGCGACTTCTCCCGCCGGATGAGCCCAGCCTTTTCGAGCCGGTCCAGCCGGTGGCTAAGACCGCCAGAGGAGATCATCAGCGAAGTGTATATCTGTGTCGGCGTCAGGCGATAAGGCGGCCCCGAACGGCGCAGTGTAGCGATCACGTCGAACTCACCACGATCGAGGCCAAATCTCGCGAATGTCGCCTCCAAGCTGGGGCGGAACAAGTTTGTCAGGCGGGATGCCCGCCCCAAGATTCCCATCGGTTCGGTATCGATATCGGGCAGTTCACGCGCCCACTGGCTGCGCAGGCGGTCGACATGGTCGCCTGCCGCCGGCCTTTTGTGTTCCTTGGCTTTTACCGCCATACCTCGCCTCCTTCACCCGACCATCTGTCACACATACATCATGCGCCGCGTTGAAATATCTCGACTAGAAGAGATTCTGTCTTGACGCGAAGATAAACCAACCATATGTCTTCGCGTCAAGATAGTCATACCTTGGCAGGCCAGCGAGATGGAGCCCCAGCATGGTCATGATCCTACGCCATCGGGAGCCGCAACCTGGCGAGAGCCGGACAATCCGGTTCGATGGCCGCGAGGCCGGCGGTCCGGTATCGCTCTTGCTTGTCGACGCCGCGCCTGGACAAGGCTCTGGCTTGCATGTGCATCCCTACGTGGAGACCTGGGTGGTAAGGCGCGGTGAGGCCGAGTTCATCGTCGGAGATGAAGTGGCGCACGCCTCTCCCGGAGACATTGTCGTCGCGCCGGCCAGCGTGCCGCATCGCTTCACCAATGTCGGAGAAGACAGGCTCGAACTCGTCTGCATCCATCCAAGCGACACGATCCTTCAAATACCGGTTTAAATCAGTTAGCAGCAGCGCGGCTGCGCCACCTCCACGAACCATTCGTCCAGCACACAGCGAAAAGGAGAACCGCAATGCCCAAGATGATCTTCGTGAACCTACCGGTGAAAGACCTTGCCGCCGCGACCCGCTTTTACGAGGCGATCGGATGCGAAAAGAACGAGCAGTTTAGCGACCATCGTTCATCGAGCATGATCTGGTCTGACACCATTACGTTTCAATTGCTGGGCAACGACTATTTCGCGACCTTCACACCAAAGAAGATTGCTGACGCAAAGGCGACTAGCGAAGTGCTCATCGCCCTGTCTCGTGACAGCAGGGAAGATGTGGACGCGACGGTGAACGCCGGCGGGAGTGCCGGCGGCGATGCCGATATTCGCGAGCGGCAGGATATGGGCTTCATGTACAATCGATGTCTGGCGGACCCCGATGGTCATACCTTCGAATTTATATGGTTGGATATGAGCGCGGCGTCGGATACTTCCGACCAGCAACCTACGTCGTCTTCGGTGGGCCGCTAAGCCATTCCATGTCCGCTGTTCCAGCGCATGCAGGATCAAACTGTGAAAATCCCATGGAATTTCTCCTTCGGCCACCTTTGGCCGGAGGAAGAACGAACGATCGAAGAAGTGCTTTGGGGCCGGAACCGGAATTTCCGCTTTCGGTTCGGCCGGGCAGATAGCTGCCTTTCAGCAACCAACCTCATTGTCGCCGTCCGTTTATTGCTGCGTGAATGGTCGCTTCGACCCGCTCGTTGAAATTTGGATCGCACACCTTTTCTACCAGTGTCTCAGTCTAGTGTGCCCTATGGCCGCGCGATCTTGCTTTCCTTGCTGAACAATCATTATGCTGACCAGCGAGTGGGTGAAATCGCGGAACTAGCGTGTGCCGTCGTTCTGTAGCTTCCTCATATTTGAACCAAGTCAAACTACGTTGGTGATGTCCCTTTGTCGGCGCGTCGGTTGGACCGTTCGCTTTATTCCTGATCCTTCAAGACGCTATAAGTTTCACAAAAGCGGCTATTCTGAAGTTTCGCGACCTGGCGCTTTGGCCGATTTTGGCTCTCTCGGAGAAGGCGAAACTCAGGGGCGGTTGTTGGTGGTGGAGGCTGAAGAGACCGAGGCTAACAACATCATTCAACTCATCCGCGCCGCCGATGTTGTCGTTGAAGGGTTCCCGGATCAGGAATACGGAAACACTGCGGGCTTCGAGTTACCGGATGATGCGTCCGAGCAGGCAAGCATCTTCAAGAACATCTTCCAGACTACCGGGTTCTTTGAGCGTTTCTCGTTCAAGAGGGAGAGGCCGGTGGCCGTCGCGATGGCGGTCAACGCTTGGCCAGATAGGCGAATTGTCTATGTGATCCACAAACTCTCAAGAAGCTACGAAACAGAAGCCATCACGTTCTGGTCGGCGCACCCACGGTTTGGACAGATCTTTGAGAAACATTCCGACGAGTTCTCAGACCATGTCCGCAGTTCGATTGCGATAAACCTTGCCTTCTCCGCTATCGAAGAGATGAACCTGCAAGTGAAATCCAGCCGGGAAAAGCCGCGATGGCTGGACAACAAATACACGTGGAACCCGACAGTCTTGATGGACATCAAGTCTCGACTCGACAGGGTTGGCATTAATCCAGAGAGAACCGTCGATTGGATAGTGAGGGGAGACGAGACCGAAACCCGATCGAACCGGTGCGCGACCAATTCTCAGAATATAGCGATGGAAAAATAGTCAGAGATGTCCAATTCTCTCTTCCTGACGCTATTCACGCATGCAGTTACTTACGGAATTTCATGACTGCACATGCCTTTGGAAAAGATACACAGCGTCTGGGGCCTTACGAAGTGTACAATGTCCAGCAAGTAGCGCGCTTTCTGATCCTCTCAATATGCGGCCTATTTAACGTGTGGACACGTGATCTGATGGAACAAATGGCACTCCAACTTAAATGTGACGAAAGTTGATTTCACCCGGCTGATTTTTGAGGCACCGAGAGCTCGCACGCAGCGGGGCATCCGGTGACAACCACCTCTGGCATCAGCCTAGCGGTATGGCTCGGAAGACGCTCTGTAGAACCAGTGCTCGACGTCGATCTGCGCGCGAGTCCCGATGAAGATATGCGCCAGAACTTGGGCCGGTGGATGGGCGCTGCCGCGCATGTGTCCCGGGCCCGATCTCTTCAAGTTTCCCAGACCTTCGCGCTCCCGCTGTCGAAGAATGTGTAGCCGATCGTGGAGCCTGCGGTCTTCTGATACTTTGCCAGGAGACCGTCCAGCGCCCTGAGCTTGTCGCCATCCGGTTTGTAGACGCCGAAGTAGATGTGCTTGGTCTCAGACCCGAAAATGGCGCGGTAAATGTGAGCGTCGTTCTCGTCAGCGCTATGTCCGTATATGAACGTCACCGCGGAATTGCCCCTGAGGATGTCGAGGCAATGGCGGAGGTAGGCGACTGAGTTAATCCTGCGCATCTTCTGGGTGCTCGTGCCTTCCGCAACGTAGACCGGGAACCTGCCGCGCTTGGCGATCTCGTCAGTGATCGTGGCGATGACTCCAGAACCAGTGTCGACTGCCTTCATTATCTCTCCTGCTCCGCTCTCAAAGAGATGGAGGCCGCCGTGCAGGTTGTAGAGATGGCAGTATGCGTCCTCCGAGAAGGGGCCGTGGAAGGAGCCAGCAGTCTTACCCAACCCGAATCCGTCCCGGAGAAGCCGCTTCTCAAGATTCACCCAGTAAAGCAGAAGATCATAGTTCAGCGAGAACACGGTGGAGAAGCAAGACAAGAAGTCTGCGCTGCTCGTGTATTTCGAACCTAGATCCTCCCGGTGCTTGGGGTGTGTCGCGTTGACTGCCTCCACCAGTGCCTCTCGCACCTTCCGGGCATCCCCCTCGATCTCGGCGGCATGGGCGGCGTTCTCGTACGCCCGCTCCACCAGCACCGCCCCTTCTAGAGCGCGCACCACGGCCTCGAAGTCGACCGTCGCGAGAGCGTCGAAGAGATCGCGCACCGGAGTGCCGGCGGCGAGGCCAGACTTGTCGAGGAGATTGCGGTAGCTGAAGTATTGAGCGGAGAAGCCATTGCCGAGCAGCAAGGCGCGATCCTCGCCCTCCGTCCGCTTCATGGCATCATCAAAATCGATCACGTCCGGCATCGCGTACTCGCTCCAAGTTGGGATCTTTTATTCTGTGCCACGCTTTTGACCACTCAGGCGGCATACGAACAACCGATTTATCAGTGAGATGGTGTGAGTGGGCCGCAATCAGACCGACGGCTTTCGGCGCCCGTGCGCCGAAAGCTGACGTTGAGGTCATAGGCCGCGACGTGATGGCGGTTCCGCTATCAGATCATGTTCGACATACCGAGCGCAGTAAGCAGGTTGTTTTGAATAGGAGCGACGGCCAGATTCAGTCCCTCCACCCCGAAGTCCATGCCCTCTGGCATGACGACGGTGCGCAATGGGCGCCGTTCCGTAGCCTCGACTAGCCGTGCGATGGCGTCAGCCACCAACTGAGGGCGGGGTGGATTCGCAGGATCAAGTCCCTGATCGGAGTTGTTTTTGATTTGGCCTGGGACCAACGCAACTGCGCCATATGTCGCCAAGACCTGCTCGTCCGAGGGCGCTGGGCTAGATGGAAGCAGATTGCTCGGAAATGGCCCGGGTTCCACGATCACCGAGTCTACGCCGAAGCTGGACAGTTCATATCGATATGCCTCGGCAAGCGCTTCAAGCGCGAATTTGCTCGCGGAATAGACACCAAAGAACGGAAAGATGACGCGCCCCATCAACGAGGTGACATGGATCAGCACGCCGCTACCCGCAGCACGCATATGGGGTAGGACGGCGCGGTCGGCCCTTACGGCCCCAAAAAAATTCACCGCAAATTGCTGCTCGATGTCTGCCACCGTGTAGGCTTCGGTCACGCCGACGAACATCGTGCCCGCGTTGTTGATGAGCGCATCAATCCTGCCGTGTTGCTCGACGACCCGATCGATCGCAGCGTTGACCGACGCTTCGTCCGTCACATCCATCTCAATGACCTGCAGCTCATGCCCTTCGGCTTTTGCAGCGTTGATTAGCTCACTGCCTGTCTGGCTGTTTTTGCCTTCGATGTCGCGCATAGTCGCGACCACCACGTGCCCGCGCCTGGCGAGCTCCAAGGCGGTGAGCTTTCCAAAACCGCTGCTCGCGCCGGTAACAACTACAACCTTGCTGCTCATTTTCTCGATCCTCTCGCTTGCCCACCTAACGGGGCAAGCAGGTGTATACAGACCTGTATGTCCGTTGCAAAGAGAAAATAGACAGACTATTCTGTTTCTACACCGAACGCGCACCGGCAGGCGGGAATGAAAACTTTGGATGTGAGTGAGTACCTCGACCTGGAATCGCGGTCGCTGGACGCCCTGGCTCCGCGAGAGCGAATTCTGAAAACAGCGTCTGAACTATTTTACCGAAATAGCATCCATACGGTGGGAATAGATCGCATCATCGCCGAGAGCGGCGTCGCAAAGATGACGTTCTATAAGCACTTCCCCTCGAAGGCCAATCTTGCAGCTACCTATCTGCGCCACAAAAGCGCGCTGTGGTTCGACATGCTGGCGACTGCGACCGAACAGGCCGGACCGGTGCCGCTGGATCGCGTGCTGGCCATATTCGACGCACTGAACGAGTCCTTCCAGGCGCCTACTTTTCGCGGCTGTCCTTTCGTTCGAGGGCTGGCCGAGTTCGGACCGGACGCGGAAACGCCAGAGGTGCAGGCAACGCTCGCAGCATATTTCCATGACTTACATGAGTTTGTCGTGTCGCTCATCCAGCCCTTGAAGTTGAAAAATCAAGAGAGCGTGGTCGTCCAAATCCTCGCGCTCATCCAGGGCTCGCTCGTGAACGCACAAGCCATGAGGGGGGGCGTTGAACCTCTTGCAACGCGCGATGCGGCCAAGATGCTGCTCGAGGCTGCGGTTGAGCGCGGCTGATCGAAGGAAATTTCGGCGTGTGCGACGCCTGATGGTCAGCTCAGACCAAAAAAACGTGGCCACAGGCCGAGCGCGAGAATTTGGCGGCAAATGGAGCGCATTCGGCCGCAGCTCGATGAAGAAAACTAAGCGCGACATCAATGGGGACTAACGATGCATTCCAGCTAAATCGAAAGAGATAAATACGTTAGAGGGTACGATATGGAAATATTTCCTAAACAGTGAGATAGGCATTTCATATCAAACGCTGACGATGAGAAGTCCACAATCAGGTCAGCACCTGAATAAGGAAACCAATGAAATATACTTCATTGTTAAAGGGACGGCGAAATTTGTCGTTGGCGACAAGGAGTACGACGCGGGTGAGAAAGACGTCGTGGTCGTTGAAGCAGGTATTGATCACTACATTGAAACCAGTGCTCTTACCTACTTAACTATCACAAGGCCGGATTGGAAACTCGAGCAATATCAACACGTGGATTAGTGTGGCGGTCAATGACGCCAGGGGCCACGGTTTCGTGAAGGCTTCAACCCTTTCAGAAATTTTCAGGGCATGTGGAGAGCGAGGGTCCATGGCGATGGCCCTAGTGAAAGAGGCGCCCCAGTAAGTTGGCGAAGGCTGCGTGCCGCCCGCTTATCGCGGGCGGCCGCAATCTAAATCAGGCAGAGAGAGACCGATTGGTTGCGACTGCGCCAGCTCGGGTGAACTCTGCATCCGGCTTGGAGAACGATGCCATGATGGCGTCGCGGTTCGAAGGAGCGCGTTTCCTGTCAGCGGCGGTGAGCGCAGCCTTGAGTTCGTGGGCGGTCAACTCAGTGCAATAGGCGGGAGTGCCCGGCTGCAGTCGCCAGGACTCCTCAAGAGTACCCGCATCCACCGTATCGAAGCCAGTGACGCTGATGAGATCGGATACAAGTGCTTTGGCCGCGGCGTCGTCACCCGAAATCGGGATGGCAATGCGACCTGGAGCACCGGCCTCCAAACCGGCCTCTGCCAATGTCTGCGTTAGCAGCGCGTTCCAAGCCTTAACAAGGGGGCGCCCCACCTGCTCGCTGGCCCAAACGGTCTCCGGCTTGCCGCTATCAACCTCGAAGATTTTGCTGTCACGGGTTGGATAGTAATTGGAGGTGTCCACCACGATTGCGCCAGCAGGGGCGCCGGCAAGAATCGTTGCCAGGTCTGGGTTCTTGGCAAAGGGCACTGACAGGATGACCACATCGGCATCCAGTACTGCCGCCTCTCTCCCAACGGCCTGGATGCCGGTGCCGGCAACTGTGTCCGCAAGACTTTCGGGGCCGCGCGAGTTCGCCAGTTTCACCTGGTGGCCAGCGGCGTCCAGCTTCTTTGCAACCAGCGAGCCGATGTTGCCGGCCCCAATGATTCCGATTTTCATTTTACATCCTTTGGTTTTCAAATTTTAGCAGGGTGAGCGAAGTCATGAAGAGTGTCTCGCAGCGCAATGATCTCGTCCTCGGACATTTGACAGGCACTCTTGATCTTGCCGGAGATGGTCCAGACCTCGTCCTTGATGCCGTGAGCGGCAGGTGTGAGATCGACAAGGACCCGGCGTTCGTCCTCGGGATCGCGCATTCGCGTCACCATCCCGCAGGTATCGAGCCGCTTGAGCAATGGGGTGATCGTGCCGGTGTCCATGCCCAAAGCGTTTCCAAGATCACCTACGGACCGGGGCGCGGACGCATAGAGCTCCAGCATCACAAGGTACTGGGGAAAGGTCAGGCCCAGCGGATCGAGGAACGGCTTGTGCATGCGTGCCATCCGGCCCGCCGCCCCGTACAGGGCGAACGAGATTTGCATTCGAACCAAATGTGACGCGCTTTTTTGAGGTGCCATACCATAGCCCAAAGAGACAAACCGAGTTCACTGGCGAACTAGTATCTAGTGCACTAGGTAATGTAACTATGGAGGATTGCAACCCTCCAACTGCACTTGGAGTCAGACCGCATGCGCGACTAATCTTCCGGCGAATGCGCCTTGGAGGGCCTGGGGTTCTCGAAAACCTGATCGACATATGCCCGGCAGGCGTCCCTCGGGTGGGCATCGGGGACGCTGGGCAATGGCAGCTTTCGGGAGAGGATGCCGCGGCCCCAAACGACTGGAGGGAGGCGCAAAGCGGTCATTGAGCTCTATTGAGAGCTTCGGCTCACGACGAGGAGTCCGCGATGACGCCGCCGGCATTTCTCCTCGGTCTCTATCGACAGGGTCGCGGGTGCAACAATGTGTTGCACAACTCCGCTATCTGTAGTGCCCATGCCTGACCCGAACTTCCTCACCCCTGACGAAGTCGTCGCTCGCTATCGCTGCCAGGTAAGCAAAGGCACTCTACGAAATTGGCGTTGCATGCGAATCGGGCCATCGTTCCTCAAGATCGGCAAAGCAATCCTCGATCCGAGCGGCGAGTTGGATCGCTGGGACAAATCGATCCTCGTCGTCTGCAAGCCCCGACGCGAACTGCCGCGGGAGAAGACGGCACGGCCAGAAGAGGCGTTTCATTCGGCCGGAGAGGCGTTGGTTAGAGAAATATGCGTGCGGAATCCGTGGTTGATCGGGACGTCAGAGTGCTGAGCAAACGCGATCATGCCCAAGCGTGGAAGATCACCAGTGGTCACTCGATACATGCCCCAGTTCACGGCACCACCTCTCCAGAAGCGCATTGCAAGTTGTTGATAAGTAACATAAATCCTGTCGTAATTGTTTGAGGCACAAACACCCTTCGGCCGCGATTTCGCCAATAGCAATACCGCAGAAACGTGCCACCTTGGCGGAGGATCTGCGCCCTCCGAAGGCAGAAGTTACAGGTTCAAATCCTGTCGGGTGCAGCATTGCACAGTTCGCTTGCCGACAACTATTCCTGCTGGAATTGACAGGGCCAATCTTCAGGCCTCGTCAAGCCAGAAGGCAACTCGGTCCGGGCGTCTCCGCAAGCCATGTTGAGCTGCCACTGGGACAGACCCGCCGAATTGGAAAGATCGACGCCCTCGATACGGGTCAGAAAGAAAAAGGCGCGGTCAAAGTCTATCGGCGCGGTGAACGTCGCTCCTCGGAAGTCCGCCCGTGCGAGATTGGCAAACGAGAAGCGGCTGCCGCTGATATCGGCGTCATGGAACTGCGCACGCCCCAATTCTGCCTTTGTGAAATCAACATTGGTCAGATTGGCGCCCTGGAAATTCGAGCGCTGTATTTCCGCGCTCGCAAACACAGCGCCCTGCGCGTCCATACGGCTGAAGTCGGTCCTGTAGGCCTCGATTCTGTCGAACCGGGCGCCTTTGGCGGTCGAGTCGGCCAGGGAAGCACGCACAAGCGTTGCCTTCTCAAGATTTGCCGCACGGAGATTGCTGTTCCTGAGGTCGGTCGAAGTGAAATCAACACCGAACAGGTTCGCCCCGCTCAGGTCCTGTCCTTCTAGGATGAGAAGCTTCTTGTCACACTCGTGCCAATTGACGCCAGGCGTCGCGGCTGCGTCGCAATTTTGAGCGGCAGTGGCGTTCTGCCAAGCACACACAGTGCAAACCGCTAGAACCAAGCCGGATGCGCCGTAAGCTCTGGTTCGTCTCAAAGTCATTGTTGCTGGACCTCTGCCACTCGCCGACACTCAACCTTACCACATCTGCTGACACACGAGCCACGGTGACCACCGCCGTCACAGTTAGCGCATTTCTCATATTCAAGCTTTGATGTTGATCAACCGAT
Organism: Mesorhizobium sp. M0159; assembly: GCF_040322295.1. Lineage (NCBI taxonomy): Bacteria > Pseudomonadati > Pseudomonadota > Alphaproteobacteria > Hyphomicrobiales > Phyllobacteriaceae > Mesorhizobium > Mesorhizobium sp. M0159. Next base: position 2,345 of record NZ_JAMYTF010000049.1, on the reverse strand, counting down.
CAACCCGCGCGTGGGGCGCGATTTGCGAGCGCCTCCCCATATCATCGCCGGTCCAGCAGAGATTCATTTGTCACCGGCCAGGCGCATCATTCCGTAGGTATGCTTGACTAAGCCGAGGAGAGCGGTCCTTCAGGCTGGCGAAGTCGCGTGCCAAGATTGGCCTCCGCTCTGGACGTTTGTCTCGCTAATTGGGAGCCTGCTCGGGTGCTGACCGCCACCGCCGGCGTCCGCTGCCGACAAGCGTGAATCCGCTTGGTTCCGCACCGATCGGTACTTCCCGACGGCGAGGTTGACCCGGCACGGGGTGCTCGTCGCATATCCTGATTCCGCTGTCGCATGAACCCCACGACTTCGCTTAGCGAAGCCGAAGTTGATCTCTGCCATCTACCAGGTCGAAGCATCAACCCCGCATATTTGTGTCGTAAGCTGACGTGCCGCGAATACGCCTTTTTCGGTTGGCGGGCTTTATGGCGGACGCGCAACCTATTCTTGTATTTTTCTCAACGTAAACAATGTCGTATGGCGGAGAGGGAGGGATTCGAACTCCGCGCTTGGAAAAGCGTCCCTCTCGTCTTCACCGTGCAGGCCGCTTACTCTGGGCGGCAGAGTGCCCTTCCGCGCTTCGCCAAACCTGCCGTGGGAAATGCCTTGCCGTTTTTTCCGGCGGGGCTTTGATCAGATCGCGACTATTAGTGATTTATGCTGGAACTGGTTGCGGAGGTTTGGAGTCGGACCTATTTGCGCCGATTAAGAAGTCCCGTCAGCAAACGAACTCGGTTACAGCACTGTATCGGCGGTATCCCTCTACCGACTCGAACCGCGACCGTTTCTTAGGTCGCGCCTACCGTTTTGCACGCCCTCCCCTGCGCGGCCGTGGCGGAAGGTTGAACCAGTTGGGCGACTGCTAGGTTCCAGACTGGAGGTAAGGTCGGCTCGCTGAAAGCACGGCAGGTGGCATGCGGCACATGCGCGACAACGGCGACGTAGGGTTTGAGAGGGCCGGAGCCCCGACAGCTTTCGGCAGTTCGAACGATATAGTCGAACGGCCGAAATCGGGCGCAAAGCGGACATCCGCGGCGAATTTGAACCGAATACCCCGTCATCCCGTGTTCATGATTTGTGCTTCGAAAGTCGCATAAATGGCAGTCTGGAAGTTGAAAGTTCAGGACCCCAAAAGGGCCTCATTTCATTCCATTGAACCCGCCTTGGCCGGATAACCCTTTGCGACGTAGCTAAGAAGGCGGCTTCATAGCCAAGCGCGATGGCGAAGATGCGCTAGTCTAGAATGCATCTGTGAATTTTTGCATGCGCATCGCTGCCGACACCGCCTGGCATGATTGTCCTGCTCGAAAACGGCTGCGGCGATCGCGGCAACGCGATCGATGCGGTCGTTTAGACAGAGGCCTCCGCCTGGCATCGAGCAACATGCACGGAGGTACGCAAAGCGCAAATTGCATCAAGTATTTAATGGGACGAGCCCCCCGCGCAAAAAGCTTGCGCTGCGTCCATCGTTCCGCCGAACTGGGGGGCGTGACGATCGACCACGATGGCCTATTTTTTGCAAAGTCGAATGTCCCGATTCCGAAGCCGAGGGAAAAACTCGACCACGCCGAAGAATAGTAACAACACGGGCAACGCAAGCCGCCTTGCCCAGACCAGAGAAGGTGCTTGCGGTGCTCTCACTGACACGAGATCGCAAATGGCACGTGGGTGAGCAACAGAACTGGCGACCCGCATGGTGATCAGCTTGACTCGCTGAGGAAGCACAAGGTCTCAGCGGCAGAGGCGCAAGCGACGGTCGAGGCTGGCCGCGCGGGATCTGATCGAAGCGTAGTCGGACAAGGAAGCGGTGTAGTGCCCCACCTCGATGTTCCTAGAAGCGCGCCGGCAGCCTGGGCGGGGGGGGGTGGGTTCCACTGCCGGCCCACGCCACTCATGAAGAGCGACCCCTTTTCGCGGTTCGGACACCCATAGTCAACCCGGCAGCGTCTGGATGCCCGCTGTGCTCTTTTCAGAGCGGCTCGCGATGCCGGCCATGTCGGCCGATCCTGCCTAGGATGGTGGGCCACTCTCGTCGGCCGAGTTGATGCTCCAGCCAGTATCGCCTTGCCGACCAGCATGAGTTTGCCGTGAGCAATCCGTCGTCCCGAGCGGATACTATCGTGCACGTGTCGCAGCACTCCGGGCGGCTATATCACCTAAGACAGCATGAAGAAGCGTTCCAAGTTCTTGTTCGGCGAGCCCGTGTGCAGTTCCTGAATCGGACAGTGGACGAGAATTCTCATGGCGGTGATGCGCCAGAAGGCATTCGCGTCCAACGGAATCAAGCCTCGACTATCAGTCCC
>NZ_JAMYTF010000048.1:0-36659 GCF_040322295.1 Mesorhizobium sp. M0159 | reverse complement strand
GGCGTCGCTGGAAATGTTGATGACCAGCGCGCCGCGGCCCTCGCGTGCGGACGCGGCAAGCGCACCGAACAGGGCTTTCGTCAGCCGGAACGCGCCGACGAGATTGACCGCGAGCGCCATTTCCAGCTCCTCGCACTCGGTATCGGCAAGGAGCGCCAGAGGGACAGGGCCGAGGCTCGACGCATTGTTGATCAGGACATCGAGCCCGCCGAGGCTGGCAGTGACCTGCAACGCGATCGGGTAGATGTCCTCCTTCTTGCCGACGTCGCCGACAATACCGTGCGCGCCCGTCTCGTCGGCGATGCGTTCGACATTCGCGGCGGTGCGGGCGACGAAGGCGACGCACGCATTCATCGCGGCAAGCTGCCGCACAAGCGCCAGTCCGAGGCCGGACGTGCCGCCTGTGACCGCCACGCGAAGTCCCTGAAGTTCGACATTCGTCTGCATTGCCAGTGCTCCTTTAATCCGTATGCCTCTTGGTACAAGTTCAAGTTAACTTGAAGTCAAGCGGGAATTGTGCTTTCGTTCATGCATGGATTCCATGCTGACCATCACCGACGTGGCGCGGCGCAGCGGCGTCGCATCATCGGCCCTGCGCTTCTACGAGGAGCGCGGGCTGATCGCGTCCGAGCGGGCCGGCTCGGGACACAGACGCTACCCGCGATCCGTGCTGCGCCGGATCGCCTTCATCGTCTTCGCGCAGCGAATTGGGCTGACGCTTGAGGAGATCGGCGGCGAGCTGGCCAAGTTGCCAGCCGATCGCGTGCCGTCGCGTCGGGATTGGTCGCGGTTATCGGGCCAGTGGACCAAGCGCATCGACCAGCGCATCGCCGAGTTGCAGCGCCTGAGGTCGGGGCTTACCGAGTGCATCGGTTGCGGCTGCCTGTCGATCGACCGGTGTAGCCTTGCGAACCCTGCCGATATGGCAGGACGCAAGGGGCCGGGGCCGAGGTATTGGCTGGGGTGAGTTGGCAGCCAAGTGCGAGACGCTGCGGACCGGTAACGTTCAGCGGCGGTATCGTTTGTCACTGACTTTCTCCATCCACTCGACGGCGTCGCCATCAATTGCTTGCGCCGTCCTGCCAGACGGTTCGTTCCTTCTAAAGATGCGGCTGCATTTCAGCGGGCCAAGCAAAATAAGGAATACGTCGAACTGCTCCGGGTGCGGCAGTCATCGACCTCTTCAGCCCCGCCCGAAACGCTGAGCGTTGGAGCCGTTGCGCGTTGCCACAGGCTGATCGGATTGATCCGGCAGTTGGCGATACCTTTCTTGCGGCAACGAAGGACGAAAACGGTGTCTAGGCCATCGGTAATGGTAGCCTGTTCAAAATTTCGCCAATCGTTGGCTGATCGCCCGCACAGTACTGCATTCGGACAGCATGACCCAAGACTTTACATTAAGTATTCGAATTTGTTCGCTTTCGGCGCAGTTGGTCCCGCCCATCATTGAACCGACACGAATCTCATAACCGATTTCCTGCCAAGCGATCGCCGTGTGAAGCTTGTCAAACTCACCCCAAAGGTGCCGCAATATCGAGGAATGCTAATGATAAGGTAATCATAAGCGACCTCCCGAGATACTCGCGCTCCCACGCACTGATCCGGATCAGCTGATTGCCTCTCCTCAGGTAATTATAGCCCACCAAATCCGGCATTGCCTGCGTCCTCCGATCGGTTTGGTCGGATCGGATGAGGCATTCCGGCCCGCCGACAGCCTGTGGATCGATTCGGTCTCGTGTCCGGTTCAAGGGCATCGACCCGTCTGAGTCCGCTCAGCAATTCATGTGGCCGGATGTGGCTAGCTGCATCTGACAGTGCAGAGTTGCCGCAAGCGTGTTTTCCGATTTCTACGTCGAAGTATCGCCGCTGCACGATGCGAGAGGCAAACCGCTTTTCTCACCTGCGCCTGCTGCCATTATCTCGTCTGTGTCATCGCCGAACAGGAAACAGACGGGACAGACAATGACCTGTGTTCTGCCACAGGTAAGCACTGTTCCTGAGCCCGTGACCTTAGACAGAATTGACCGCGCTCTGGATACGCTCGCCCTAGCTATCCACAAGGCTGGCAACAAAGGACGAGCGTATCTCCCGATTTACGAGCGTCTTGAACGGGAGAAGAAGAAATTGATTGCAGAGATGGGCGCAATGCTGCGCGTCCAGGAACGGCTCAAACGATCTCGGGATCGAAAGGCAAAGCAATTTTTTTGAGTTCGTCTCGTCGCCATTGCAACGATCCGCCCGTACCATACTCTACACGCTCTATCGTATGGCCCATCAAGATTTTGCGAAGCTCGCTGTCGATACCTGCCTCCTTCATACGATCCTCGAAACTGTGCCGGAGGGAATAAATCTTGTGCTTCGGTGTCGGGAAAAGTTTGTGTGTTTTAAAGAATTTATTGAGGTTTGCAGAAAGCGCCTCTTCACGATTGCGGTAGCGCGGAAAGCCCTGCGGATTTTTCTTAAAAACTTCCAGCGCGACGCCTACCAGCGGTACATCTCGCACTGACCATTCGGTCTTGATCTCGCGCGGATCATCGGCGTCCTCTCGTGGGGTAATGCGAACATACGGAACCGGCGTGTCAAGGAAGATCACGGTCTCATCAAGATTGCATATCTCGCTTGGGCGTGTGCCTGTCTCGATCAGCGCCAGAACGCAGCGACGCGCTTGAGCATCCAGGGATGCTAAAGCGCCCGGCCTCATGATCTGATCGGTTATCCATTTGGGTTCGAATGACGGCCGTTTACGACGGCGCTTGCCACGCTCCGAAAAGCGGAGGTCATCGAATGGGGTGCCTTTTTGTTCCTCGCCCAAATGAGCGAAATAACGCCTGTAGAGATCCCGCATGTTGCCGAGGTCTCGATTGCCGGCAGACGCCGAATGTGTCGCGGCTCCGATGTCTGGCGGCGGCGCGATGCGCTTGAGCCAGAACCGGTAGAAGGTCAGTCCGTCTTCACGCGTGACGTCGCCGATCGGCTTGTCACCAACCAGGGCAACGAAATTGTTTACGGCTCTCTGCTTTACCTTCTTCCACATTCGGCGCTGCGACTGGCTCTTACCCGCGACTTCATGGGCCATGATCTCATCGGCGTAGAGATCAAAAGCTTTGGAGACTTTGACCGGCGGCACCTGCACCCCGCCGAGGAGAGCGTCGGCGACCGCGGGGGCCGCTTGAACGCGCTCCAGCGCCTCGACACGCTTTAAAATTGAATCGACATTCTGAAAGCCTGCCACCTGTCCATTTGAAAGGTAGGAAACGCCCATGGCTTCAGCCCGGCGAACGGCGTCGCGATACTGATCGAGTGCTGACCTTGTCTCGCCGCCGCAAAGAAGCACCGCCCACAGGGTCTTGTCCGCGTCTTCGAGCTTGTCGCGCATGGCACGTGCGAGGCGGCGTTCGTCCGTTCCCAGGGACTTGCGAATGAACCTGCCGCGATCGTCGATGCCGACCATCTTGGCGGGCATTCGCCGATGATAATAGAAAATTCCGTCGCGCTGGACGAGGTAGCGATCCGGGTCTCTGGCGGGCTCTGCGACGGCCTCTTTTCGCATGGGCCAAACTCGCGATGTATCTCAGTTTGTATCCCAAATTGTATCGCATTTCGGCAAGAACGCCAAGCGCCCTCATCAACGGGTGCTCTGCCGGACTGGAGTTTCAATGGCTTAGAGGGCCAAGTTCACGAATTTGATGGTGCGGTCGAGAAGACTCGAACTTCCACGGGTTGCCCCACAGCGACCTCAACGCTGCGCGTCTACCAATTCCGCCACGACCGCACGTGGTAGGAGCCGGAACCAACCGGCCCGCGGCGTGTAGCAAATCGTTTCCGGTGAAACAAGTGCGCGGCCAGCAATAATCGGCCGGACATCGGCATAACTCTTCAAGGGCCGAACGTGCCGGAACTGGACGTTTGTACCGATTGCCGCCATATGAGTGGCGAGACGAGATATCATGACAGAACGCAGCCAGATCGCCACGTCGTTCCTGCCCTTGCCCGGCTCGGCGCCGGTCGAATGGCGCATCGAGCCCGGGCTCACCGCCTATCCCGATGCGCTCGCCGTGATGGAGGCGCGCGCCGAGGCAATCCGCAGCGGCGCCGCCGGCGAGATGGTCTGGCTGGTCGAGCACCCGCCGCTCTACACCGCCGGCACCAGCGCCCGCATCGAGGACCTGATCGAGCCGGACCGTTTCCCGGTCTTTGCCGCCGGGCGTGGCGGCGAATACACCTATCATGGGCCGGGCCAGCGAGTCGCCTACGTCATGCTCGACCTGAAGCGGCGGCGCGAGGATGTCCGCGCCTTCGTCGCCGCACTCGAACAATGGATCATCGGCTCGCTGGCCGCCTTCAACGTACGCGGCGAACGCCGCGAGGACCGCGTCGGCGTCTGGGTGGTTCGGCCGGACCGCCCCGCTTTGCCCGACGGCTCGGCGGCCGAGGACAAGATCGCCGCCATCGGCATCAGGCTGAGGCGCTGGGTGAGCTTTCACGGCATCGCCATCAATGTCGAGCCGGACCTTAGCCATTTCAGCGGCATCGTGCCGTGCGGCGTCCAGCATCACGGCGTCACCAGCCTTGTCGACCTCGGCCTTCCCGTGACCATGGCCGACCTCGACCTGGCGCTGAAATCCGCTTTCGAGGACGTGTTCGGGCCCGCCGCGGTGTCGCCTGTCGAAGTGTCCCGCAAGGCCGGCTGAAACACTCGCCCAATGCCTGCGCCAATATGCGAAGGCGGCCCTCGCTCATCAGCATCGAGCCCGCCCTTGAGCTCAATCCTCACATCGCGCCGATCCAGATTGCCATGGAAATGAGGAACGTGCTCATGCACACCAGCGAGACGACATCCTGAACAAGATCGGTCATAACTCTCTCCTGTTGTTAGTATGTTCGTATTTTGTTCTAATTTTGTTCGAATGTCAACGATCGCAGTCCGGGCGTCACCCGAATTGCGCTCGGTCATTTCGACAGGGTTAAGAAAGGGTTGAGAAGGAGATGCCGAGCGTTTCGGGGCCGACAGGCGCGCGAAAGCGGCGGGACGGCGCACGGCAGCTCGCGGGCCGTCATCGCCTCAATTGCAGCGCACCCTAAAGCGGCACAACCTTGCCGTCGGACAGCGTCACGCGGCGGTCCATGCGCGAGGCGAGCTCGTGATTGTGGGTGGCGATGAGCGCCGCCAGGCCCGATTGCCGGACCAGTGCTGCCAGCGCCTCGAACACATAGGAAGCGGTCACCGGGTCGAGATTGCCGGTCGGCTCGTCGGCCAAAAGCACCAGCGGCGCATTGGCGACGGCACGCGCAATGGCGACCCGCTGCTGCTCGCCGCCGGAGAGCTCGGAGGGGCGATGCTGTGCCCGCTTGCCGATCTGCATATAGTCGAGCAATTGCGCCGCCCGCTCGGCCGCCTCCTTGCGCGGCAGCCCTTTTATCAGCTGCGGCATCATGATGTTTTCCAGCGCAGAAAACTCAGGCAACAAATGATGGAACTGGTAGACGAAGCCGACATCGTTGCGGCGGATCGCCGTGCGCTCGTCGTCGGAAAGCCGGCCGCAGGCGCGCCCCGCCAGGATCACGTCGCCGGCGTCCGGTCGCTCCAGCAGCCCGGCCGTGTGGAGCAGCGTCGACTTGCCGGTGCCCGACGGCGCCACAAGCGCCACCATCTCGCCACGCTTCAGCGAAAAATCGGCGCCGTTCAGGATGGTCAGCTTGCGCGGCCCCTGTACATAATGGCGTTCGACGCTCTTCAGCTCGATAATGGCCTCGGCCATCATTCGTACCTCAGCGCTTCGACCGGATCGAGCCTGGCAGCGCGCCACGCCGGAAACAGTGTCGCCAGGAACGACAGCGCCAAAGCCATGAGAACGACCGAGATCGTCTCGCTGGCATCCATGCGCGCCGGCAGCTGGCTCAGGAAATAAAGCTCGGGATTGAACAGCCGCTCGTTGGCCAGCCAGGAGAAGAACTGGCGGATGCGCTCGACGTTGAGGCAGATCACGATGCCGAGCAGCACGCCGGCGATGGTGCCGACAACGCCGATCGCAGCCCCGGTCATCAGGAAGATGCGCAGGATCGCGCCGCGCGTGGCGCCCATGGTGCGCAGGATGGCGATGTCGTGGCCCTTGTCCTTCACCAGCATGATCAGGCCCGAAATGATGTTGAGCGCCGCCACCAGCACGATCAGCGTCAGGATCATGAACATGACGTTGCGCTCGACCTGCAGCGCGTCGAAAAACGTCTTGTTACGCTCCCGCCAATCGACGAGGGTGATCGGCCGTTGCGCCGCCTCTTCGACCTTCGGCTTCAGCGCGTCGATATTGTCGGGATTGTCGGCGTAGATCTCGATCGTCTGCGCCCTGCCGTCCATGTTGAAATAAAGCTGCGCTTCCGAAAACGGCATGTAGACGATGGAGCTGTCATATTCCGACATGCCGACCTCGAAGATCGCGGTTATCGGATAGCCTTTCATGCGCGGCGTCGTGCCGAGCGGCGTGACGTCGCCCTCGGGCGAGATCAGCGTGATGGTATCGCCGAGCACAAGGCCGAGATTCTCGGCCATGCGGCTGCCGATGGCGACTCCCTCGCCGGTGTCGAAGCCGACGATCGAGCCCGCCTTGATGTTGTTGGCGACGATCGTGATCTTGCCGAGATCCTCGCCGCGTATACCGCGCACCAGCGCGCCGGTGCCGCCGCCGACATTGCCTTGCGCCAGCACCTGCCCGTCGATCAGCGGAATGGCATATTTGACGCCGGGCACGCCGTTGATGCGGCCGGCGACCTGGTCATAGTCCTCCAGCGGCATGTCGAGCGGCTGCACGATCAGGTGCCCGTTGACGCCAAGGATGCGCGTCAGCAGTTCGGCGCGAAAGCCGTTCATGACCGCCATGACGACGATCAGCGTGGCAACGCCCAGCATGATGCCGAGGAAGGAGATCGAGGCGATCACCGAGATCACCGTCTCCTTGCGGCGCGAGCGCAGATAGCGCCACGCCACCATGCGCTCGAAGCCGGAAAAGGGTCCTGCCGCCGAAGGTTTGGCTGCTGCCGCTTCACTCATACGGCGGCACCGAAACGCTTTTTCACGTCGCCGATCGGCAGCGTCTCGCGCTCGCCGGTCCTGCGGTTCTTGATTTCGACCTCGCCGGCGGCGACACCACGCGGCCCGACGATCACCTGCCACGGGAGCCCGATCAGGTCGGCGGTGGCGAACTTGCCGCCCGGCCGCTGGTCGGTGTCGTCGTAGAGCACCTCCTTGCCGGCGGCGGCAAAGGCGGCATTCAGCTCGCGGCAGACGCGGTCGCATTCGGCATCGCCAGCCTTCATGTTGATCAGGCCGACATCGAACGGTGCCACCGCCTCCGGCCAGATGATGCCGTTATCGTCATGGCTGGCCTCGATGATCGCCGCGACCAGCCTGGACGGGCCGATGCCGTAGGAACCGCCAGAAACGAAATGATCCTTGCCGTCCGGCCCGGTCACCTTGGCGCCCATCGGCTTGGAATATTTGTCGCCGAAATGGAAGATATGCCCAACCTCGATGCCGCGCGCCGAGACCCTGTCGCCTTCGGAGAGCTTTTCCCATGCCGCCTCGTCATGCATTTCGTCGGTGGCGGCATAGGGCGTCGTCCACGTCTTGACGATGCCGCCGATCTCGGCGTCGTTCGAAAAATCGGTATCCGCCCCCGGCACCTCAAGCGAGAGATAGTCGCGATGGCAAAACACCTGGCTCTCGCCGGTGTCGGCCAGGATGATGAACTCATGGCTGAGGTCGCCGCCGATCGGCCCGGTGTCGGCGCGCATCGGAATGGCCTGCAGCCCCAGGCGCGTAAACGTCCTGAGATAGGACACGAACATGCGGTTATAAGCGGCCTTGGCGCCTTCATAATCGAGGTCGAAGGAATAGGCGTCCTTCATCAGGAACTCGCGCGAACGCATGACGCCGAAGCGCGGGCGCACCTCGTCGCGAAACTTCCACTGGATATGATAGAGGTTGAGCGGCAGGTCCTTGTAGGACTTGACATAGGAGCGGAATATCTCGGTGACCATCTCCTCGTTGGTCGGCCCGTAGAGCATATCGCGGTCTTGCCGGTCCTTGATGCGCAGCATCTCCTTGCCGTAGTCTTCATAGCGGCCGCTTTCGCGCCACAGCTCGGCCGATTGGATGGTCGGCATCAGGATTTCGAGTGCGCCGGCGCGATTCTGCTCCTCGCGAATGATCCGGCAGACCTTGTCCAGCACCCGCTTGCCGAGCGGCAGCCAGGAAAAGCTGCCCTGCCCCTGCTGGCGGATCATGCCGGCGCGCAGCATCAGCCGATGCGAGACGATCTCGGCCTCGCGCGGATTTTCTTTGAGAATGGGCAGGAAATAGCGCGACAAACGCATGGACTGGTCCGTGAGAGAGGATGGCGGCGCCGGAATCGGCGCAGCGCAGGCTTGCTTGCCCCGGCTTCATAGCCATTTCATGGCGGAATGGAAACCCGGCCCAAGCGCTGCACAGGCGCCGCAATTGCCGCACGCGGCTTGCTGGGCGTTTCGCAAGCAACGCCTGCCGTACTATTGTGCACTGCAGCACGAGATTGCCTGTTTCCGGGCAAAATTCTTCGTGACATTTTCACCCGCCTTAGGCTAGTGTGCCCCCATAACCGAGAGGGTAGAGAAAAATCTGCCCTCCTACGCGGTCAAAGTCTTGGGAGGATGCGATCTAGGCGCGGTAACTCGCTGCCGCCGGACACCGGAAACAGATCGGACGCGTTTAAATTGCAAGGCCTCGCGCCTTGCATTTTTTTTGTGCAATCATCTGGTTAGCACGACAGATTACCAAACTACATGACGTTGCGTCAGCCCAAACCCGCCCCGGCCTTTACTTTGGATTGACCTTGCTGGCTCAGCTTGATTTCAGAGCGTCGGCTAATGCATGTCGCGCAAAAGCGTGCAGCGGTTTTGCGATAACGACATGCATCAAACAAGAACTTAAAGCGCGTCCGATGAGGCCGGTCGAACGCGACGCGCTTTAGGCTGGGATAGTCGGACACGGTAGGTAGCCGGCTAATGCGCTGGGCTCTGGTTGAAATCCGGCACGATGTGCGGGATGTCGTCGATACCGAGGCCAAGCCCTCTCGTGATGCCGTAGAAGATACCCATGAGGACCAGCGTGACGATCGTCGTGCGCAGCGCCGCGCGCAGCATGTGCGGTCCGCGCGGTGCGCTCGGAACCGTGCCAAGCGTCACGTCCCGATCCTCGTCCTGCGTCCGCATGCTGAACGGCAGGACGGCGAACAACACCACCCACCATGTGGCGAAGAACAGGGCGACAAACGAAACCCAACTCATGCTTGCTCCAGTTCGACCAGCGTGCCGAAGAAATCCTTGGGGTGCAGAAACAATACCGGCTTGCCATGTGCGCCGATCTTCGGATTGCCGTCGCCCAGCACGCGCGCGCCGCTGGCCTTGAGACGGTCGTGCGCCGCAACAATGTCGTCCACCTCATAGCAGACATGGTGCATGCCGCCGGACGGATTCTTCGCGAGGAATGCGGCGATCGGCGAGGCTTCGCCGAGAGGCTCGAGCAACTCGATCCTGGTGTTGCCGACGTCGACGAACACCACCGTAACGCCATGCTCCGGCAGCGCCTGCGGCGCGGTCACGCGAGCGCCAAGCGTATCGCGATAGACCGCCGCAGCCGCGGCCAGATCCGGCACCGCAAGCGCGACATGGTTGAGGCGTCCGAGCATAGGGTGCTCCAGGTCTGGGGTAGTGAGTAGTGAGTAGTGAGTAGTGAATGGTGAATGGTGAATGGAATATTGCGCATTGCAAAACCGCTAACCCACAACATCCTATTCACTATTCACTATTCACTTACCTTGTGACGAACACCGTCACCAGCGGCTTCTTGCCCCAGGCTTCGTTGGCCGCGCCGCGCACCGCGCGCCGCACTGCCTCCTGGACCAGGTCGAGGTCTTTTCGGCGCTGGCGGGGGATGGAGTCCACGGCGCCGATTGCCGCATCGATCATCAGGTCTTCCAGGCTCTCGCCGCTGCCGTCGGCCTCGGCGACGCCGATGGCGACGAGATCGGGATCGCCGGCAAGCTCGTATTTGTCGTCGAGCACGACATTGACGGCGACATGGCCGGCAAAGGACAGCTTGCGGCGGTCGCGAATGCCCATCGCCTGGTCGGTGCCGATCAGCCTTCCGTCCTTGTAGATGCGGCCGAACGGCACCTGGTCGATGATGGCGGCGGCACCCGGATACAGCCTGAGCATGTCGCCGTCGCGCACCTGCGCGACCTGGCCGATGCCGGACGTCGACATCAGCGAGCCCTGCGCCACCAGATGCGCCGCTTCGCCATGCACGGGAACGCCGATCTGCGGCCGCACCCATTCATACATCTTGCGCAATTCGCTGCGGCGTGGATGGCCGGAGACATGCACCAGCGCATCGCCGTCCTCGATGATCTTGATGCCGAGATCGATCAGGCGGTTCTTGATTTCGAGGATCGCCTTCTCGTTGCCGGGAATGGTGCGCGAGGAAAACACCACCGTGTCGCCGGCCGTCAGCGCCACCGACTTCATCTCGTCGCGCGACAGCTTGGCAAGTGCGGCAAGCGGCTCGCCCTGGCTGCCGGTGCAGATGATGACGAGGTTTTCGCGCGGGATGAAGCCGTAATCCTCCTCGGCGATGAATTCCGGCAACCCGTCCATATAGCCGAGTTCATCAGCCACATCGATGACGCGCTTCATCGAGCGGCCAATCACCAGGCACTGGCGGCCGGCATCCCGCGCCGCCTTGGCGATGGAGACGATACGCCCGACATTGGAGGAGAAGCTGGTGACGGCGACCCGGCCCTTGGCGTTCTGGATGACGCTCTTGAGGCCCTCGCCCACCGCCACTTCGGACGGCGATTCCCCTTCCCGCATCGCATTGGTGGAATCGCAGACCAGCGCCAGCACACCCTTGTCGCCATAGGCTCGGAAGCGCGCCTCGTCGGTCATCGGCCCGACCGTCGGCGCCGGATCGATCTTCCAGTCGCCGGTATGGATGACGACGCCGGCCGGCGTCGTGATCGCCAGCGACATCGGTTCGGGAATGGAGTGCGCAACAGGGATGGCCTCGATCTCGAACGGGCCGACGGTGAATTTCTCGCCGGCCCGGTAGATCGTCACCGGGATCTTCGGCGCCCCTTGCTCGCCCTGCCGCTTGGCTTCCAGCAGGCCGGCGCTGAACGGCGTCATCCAGACCGGCGCCTTGAGCTTCGGCCAGATGTCGTGGAGCGCGCCGTAATGGTCCTCATGCGCATGGGTGATGACGATGCCGCGCAGATTGGCGACATTCTCCTCGATGAAACGCGTGTCGGGCAGAACCAGGTCGACGCCGGGCAGGGTTGCATCGGGAAAAGTGACGCCGACGTCGACCACGATCCATTCGCGCGCATTGGCCGGCCCATAGCCGTAGAGGGCGAAGTTCATGCCGATCTCGCCGACACCGCCGAGCGGCACGAAGACAAGTTCGGCGTTTTCCGCTATCGCCATGGTCTTTCCTTCCTTGCCGGTCAAAATTGTGGGCCGGTCAAAATTGTCGGCCGGTCAAAATTGTCGGCCGGTCAAATTCAAGCTGGTCAAATACCTGGCCAGTCAAACGTATTGGCCAGTCAAACGCCGGCCGAGGCAACCGCGCCGAAATGCACGTCGCCGGCGGCGATCGTCAGAACCGAACCTTGATCGTCGCGGATCACGAAACGGCAGTCCTCGTCAATGGTCTCGAAGGTGCCGCGCACCACATTACCGTCAATTCTGACAGCAACCTGCCCGCCAAGCCCCGCCGCACGCGCCAGCCACCGCCGCCTGACGGCGGCAAGCCCGCGCCCTTCGTTCCACAGCCGCGCATTCTCGCTCCATGTATCCGACAGCGCCAGGAACAGCGTCTCGGCATCGCAAGCAGACCCCAGCGCGCTGAGCGACGTCGCTGGATAAGGCAAATCCTCAGGGTATGCCACCACGTTGACGCCGACACCGACAGCCACCGCGGAACGGCCACCATCCAGCATCGCCGATTCCAGCAGGATGCCGGCGAGCTTGGCGCCCGAGGCAAGCACATCGTTGGGCCATTTCAGTTCGAAACGGTTCTTGCCTTGGCTCGCACCATCGAGGCCGATCGCGATCCTGCCCTTCGGCACGACAGCGTCGAGCGCGTCGGCCAGCGCCAGTCCGGCAACGAAGCCGAGCGTCGCGGCAAGCCGAAGCTCGGTGTTGGTGATCACCAGCAACGTCGCTGCCAGATTGCCCTCGGGCGTCGCCCAGGCGCGGCCACGGCGGCCACGCCCGGCTTCCTGCTTTTTGGAGACGACCCAGAGTTTGCCCGGATCGCCGGCCCGTGCATGCTCCAGCGCCAGCGCGTTGGTGGAGCCGACCGTGTCGTGCGCCTCGAGCCGGAACCCGTCCGAAGCCGCGGTTGGAGCCAGCCTGAAAGTCATTCCGTCAGAAGAAGGTCTTGGCCGCGGCTGCGGCGTAGGTTCCGATCGGGCCGCCGATCAGCACGTAGAACAGCACGAAGGCGCCACAGACACCGAGCACGACGCGCAGTTCGGACGCCATCGGCACGAAGCCGCCGACCGGTTCGTCGAACCACATGATCTTGATGATACGCAGATAATAGTAGGCGCCCACCACAGAGGCGAGCACGCCGATGATCGCCAGCGCGTAGAGGTTGGCATTGATGGCGGCGAGGAACACGTACCATTTCCCCCAGAAGCCGGCGAGCGGCGGGATGCCGGCCAGCGAGAACATCAGGATGGTGAGGATCGTCGCCATGATCGGATTGGTCGCCGACAGGCCGGCGAGATCGCTGATCTGCTCGACATTGCCCTCCTTGCGCCGCATGGCGAGGATGAAGGCGAAGGTGCCGAGCGTCATCACCAGATAGATCAGCATGTAGATGGCGACGCCGCGCACGCCATCCTGGCTGTTCGCGGCAAGGCCGACCAGCGCATAACCCATATGACCGATGGAGGAATAGGCCATCAGCCGTTTGATGTTGGTCTGGCCGATGGCCGCAAAGGCACCAAGCGCCATCGAGGCGATCGAGATGAAGACGATGATCTGCTGCCAGTCGGCGGCGATCGGCTTGAAGGCGCCCATGGTGACGCGCACCATCAGCGCCATCGCCGCCATCTTCGGTGCCGCCGCCAGAAAAGCCGTCACCGGCGTCGGCGCGCCTTCATAGACGTCGGGCGTCCACATATGGAACGGCACCGCCGAGATCTTGAAGGCAAGGCCGGCCAGCACGAAAACCAGGCCGAAGACGAGCCCAAGCTGGCGCTCACCGCCGCTCAGCGCCGTGGCGATCTCCTGGAAGCCGGTGTTGCCGGTGTAGCCGTAGACCAGCGAGATACCGTAAAGCAGCATGCCCGACGACAGGGCGCCAAGGACGAAATACTTCAGCCCGGCCTCGGTCGAGCGCAGATTGTCCCGGTTGATCGCCGCCAGCACGTAGATCGCCAGCGATTGCAGCTCGAGGCCGAGATAGAGCCCGATCATGCCGTTGGCCGAGATCATCAGCATCATGCCGAGCGTGCAGAGCAGGATCAGCACCGGATATTCGAACTTGTCGAAACGCTCCGCCTGGGCAAAGCGGACCGACATGACCAGCGTCACCGCCGAGCCGACGAGCGCCAGCACCTTCATGAAGCGGGCGAACGGATCCTGGATGAAGGCTTCGCTATAGGCGTTGCCCTGTCCCGGCGAAAAGACCAGCCAGGCGCCGGCGATCACCAGCACGGCGACGGCAAGGCCGCTCACCGTGACAGTGGTGTTGGCGCGCGAATAGGCGCCGAGCATCAACAGCGCCAAGGCGCCGATGGCGAGGATCAGCTCTGGCGTCGAGAGCGATAGGCTTGAGAGAAGGTCCGGCGTCATGGTTCGCAAAACCCCCAGTCAGTTCGCCGCCGCGGTCTGCGCGGCGCCGATGGATGCGGTGACATTGGTAACGAGCGCCTTGACCGATTCGGCGGTCGCGTCGAAGATCGGCGCCGGATAGACGCCGAAGAAGATGACCAGCGCGACCAGCGGATAGATGATCACCTTCTCGCGCGTCGACAGGTCGAGCAGGCCTTTCAGGCTTTCCTTGGTCAGCGCGCCGAAGATCACCTTGCGGTAGAGCCAGAGCGCATAGGCCGCCGAAAGGATGACGCCGGTGGCGGCGAAGAACGCTACCCAGGTGTTGACCCGGAACACGCCGAGCATGGTCAGGAACTCGCCGACGAAGCCGCTGGTGCCGGGCAGGCCGACATTGGCCATGGTGAAGATCATGAACACGGTTGCATATTTCGGCATGTTGTTGACCAACCCGCCATAGGCGTCGATGTCACGCGTATGCATGCGGTCGTAGACGACGCCGACGCAGAGGAACAGCGCGCCGGAGACCAGGCCGTGCGACAGCATCTGAAAGATCGAACCCTGGACGCCTTCCTGGTTCATCGCGAAGATGCCCATGGTAACGAAGCCCATGTGAGCGACCGACGAATAGGCGATCAGCTTCTTCATGTCCTCCTGCATCAGCGCCACCAGCGAGGTGTAGATGATGGCGACGACGGAGAGCGGGAAGATCAGCGGCGCGAACATTTCGGATGCGATCGGAAACATCGGCAGCGAAAAGCGCAGGAAGCCGTACCCACCCATCTTGAGCAGGATGGCGGCCAGGATCACCGAGCCGGCCGTCGGCGCCTCGACATGCGCGTCCGGCAGCCAGGTGTGCACCGGCCACATCGGCATCTTCACCGCGAAGGACGCGAAGAAGGCAAGCCATAGCCAAGTCTGCATATTGGGCGGGAAGTTGTGGGTCAGAAGCGTCGGGATGTCGGTGGTGCCGGACTGGAAGAACATCGCCATGATGGCGAGCAGCATCAGCACCGAGCCGGCCAGCGTATAGAGGAAGAACTTGAACGAGGCATAGACGCGCCGCTTGCCGCCCCACACGCCGATGATGATGAACATCGGGATCAGGCCGGCTTCGAAGAAGACATAGAACAAGACGATGTCGAGCGCGCAGAACACGCCGATCATCAGCGTCTCGAGCAGCAGGAAGGCAATCATATAGGCCTTGACGCGCTTCTCGATCGATTCCCACGAGGCGAGGATGCAGAGCGGCATCAGGAAGGTGGTCAGGATGACGAACAGCATGGAGATGCCGTCTACGCCCATATGATAGGAGATGCCGGAATCCAGCCAGGCAAACTTCTCGACGAACTGGAAGCCGGGCTGCGAATTGTCGAAGCCGGTCCAGATGAACAGCGAAATCACAAACGTGAACGCGGTCGTGAACAGTGCTATGGCGCGGATGTTGCGGCGCGCGTTCTCGCTGTCGTCACGCACGAAAAGGATGAGCAGCACACCAACCAGCGGCAGGAAGGTGACCAGCGATAGGATCGGCCAGGCGGTCATCAGAGCATCATCCAGGTGACGAGTGCGGCAACGCCGATCAGCATGGCGAAGGCATAGTGGTAAAGATAGCCGGTCTGCAGCTTGACGACCCGGTTGGTGACGTCGACGACGCGCGCCGAAATGCCGTCCGGCCCGAGCCCGTCGATGACGGTGCCGTCGCCGGTCTTCCACAGGAAGCTGCCGAGGCGCTTTGCCGGCCGCACGAACAGGAAGTCGTAGAGCTCGTCGAAATACCATTTGTTGAGCAGGAAGGCGTAGAGCAGGCGATGGTTGGCGGCGACGCTCCGAGGCATTTCCGGCGCGCGAATATAGAACTGCCAGGCAATCGCAAAGCCGATCAGCATGGCGATGAACGGTGACAGCTCGACCCACAACGGCACTTCGTGGATTTCGTGCAGGATGTGGTTGTCCGGCAGCGTGAACAGCGACGCCTTCCAGAATTCGGCATAGCCCTCGCCGAAGAAGGCGCCGTGGAAGATCACGCCGGCAAACAGCGCGCCCGCCGCCAGGATGAACAGCGGCACCAGCATGACCGGCGGCGATTCATGGACATGGTGCATGACCTCGTGGCTGGCCCGCGGCTCGCCGTGGAAGGTCATGAAGATCAGCCGCCAGGAGTAGAAGGAGGTGAAGCAGGCAGCAATGACCAGCAATATGAAGGCAAACGCGGCGACCGCATTGTGGCCGGCGAAGGCCGCTTCGATGATGGCGTCCTTGGAAAAGAAGCCGGCCGTGCCGATGATCGTTACCGGGATGCCGACACCGGTCAGCGCCAGCGTGCCGATCACCATCATCCAGTACGTTTTCGGAATGAGCGTCCTCAGGCCGCCCATCTTGCGCATGTCCTGCTCGTCGGAGACGGCGTGGATGACCGAGCCCGAGCCGAGGAACAGCAGCGCCTTGAAGAAGGCGTGCGTGAACAGATGGAAGATCGCCGCGCCATAGGCGCCGACGCCGAGCGCCACGAACATGTAGCCGAGCTGCGAACAGGTCGAATAGGCGATGACGCGCTTGATGTCGTTCTGGACGAGACCGACTGTCGCCGCGAAGAAGGCGGTGAAGGCGCCGATGAAAGTGACCACGGTCAATGCCGAATGCGACAGCTCGAACAGCGGCGACAACCGCGCCAGCATGAACACGCCTGCCGTCACCATGGTCGCGGCATGGATCAGTGCCGAGACCGGCGTCGGGCCTTCCATGGCATCCGGCAGCCAGGTGTGAAGCGGCACCTGCGCCGACTTGCCCATGGCGCCCATGAACAGGAGCAGGCAGACAACCGTCATCGCAGCCTGCTTGTCGAGCGCATAGCCGAGGAAGGTCAGCACGGCCGGGCCTTGCGGCGCGCCTTCCGCCGGAATGAACGTCGCCGCATTGGCGAAGATGGTGCCGAGATTGACCGAGCCGAACAGCACGAACACGCCGAATATGCCGAGCGCAAAGCCGAAATCGCCGACGCGGTTGACGACGAAGGCCTTGATCGCAGCCGCATTGGCCGACGGCTTCTTGTACCAAAAGCCGATCAGCAGATAGGAGGCAAGGCCGACGCCTTCCCAGCCGAAGAACATCTGCACGAGGTTGTCGGCCGTCACCAGCATCAGCATGGCGAAGGTAAACAGCGACAGATAGGCGAAGAAGCGCGGCCGGTCCGGATCGTGATGCATGTAGCCGATCGAGTAGATATGGACCAGCGACGACACCGTGTTGACAACGACCAGCATCACCACCGTCAGCGTGTCGATCCTGAGCGCCCAGGACGCCTCCAGCCCGCCCGACTGGATCCAGCGCATCACCGGCACGGTGAACACCTCTCCGCCGCCGAAGCCAACCGAGAAGAAGGCGACCCACGACAGCACGGCCGCGATCACCAGGAAGCCCGAGGTGATGTATTCGGAAGCCTTGGCCCCGAGCGAGGTGCCGAACAGGCCGACGATCAGAAAGCCGAGCAGCGGAAGGAAGACGATGGCCTGATACATGGTGGTTCCGTCAACCCTTCATCATGTTCACGTCTTCGACCGCGATCGAGCCGCGGTTGCGGAAGAAGACGACGAGAATGGCAAGGCCGATCGCCGCTTCGGCCGCCGCGACCGTCAGCACGAACAGTGCGAACACCTGGCCGACCAGATCGCCGAGCGCCGCCGAGAAGGCGACGAAATTGATGTTGACCGCAAGCAGGATCAGCTCGATCGACATCAGGATGACGATGACGTTCCTGCGGTTCAGGAAGATGCCGAACACGCCGAGCGTAAACAGGATCGCCGATACGGTCAGGTAGTGCGCGATGCCGACGACCATCTCAGACTCCTTCGCCCGTCTTGACCTTGCGGATTTCCACTCCGGTTGCCGCCGTGCGGCCGACCTGGGCGGCGATCGACTGCCGCTTGACGCCCGGCTTGTGGCGCAGCGTCAGCACGATGGCGCCGATCATGGCGACCAGCAGCACCAACCCAGCCACTTGGAAGTAATAGAGGTAATCCGTATAGAGGATGTCGCCGAGCGCTGCCGTGTTGGAGCGCGCGGCCAGGTCCGGAATGGGTTTCGCGACCGTCGCCGCCAGTTTCGGCGCGAATGTATAGCCGCCGAGCACCACGATCAGCTCCGCCGCCAGGATCAGCCCGACCAGCGCGCCGATCGGTGCATATTGCAGGGCGCCTTCCTTCATTTCGGCGAAGTCGACGTCGAGCATCATGACGACGAACAGGAACAGCACCAGCACCGCGCCGACATAGACGACGAGCAGGATCATCGCCAGGAACTCGGCGCCGGTCAGCATGAACAGGCCGGCGGCGTTGAAGAAGGTCAGGATCAGGAACAGCACCGAATGCACGGGATTGCGCGCCGATATGACCATGAACGCCGATGCCACCGCGACAAAGGCGAAGAGGTAGAAAAAGGCCGCCTCTAGTCCACTCAGCATGGGTTCCCCCGGGTTTCCTGTCAGAACAGGACGTTCGTCCTGTTTTTTGCCACCGCCTCCGGTCGGCAAGTTGCGTGTTCCTTAAACCAGGCCCCTCGCCCCGTCCATGCGTCAAATATCAGCGGTAAGGCGCATCCAGCGAGATGTTGCGCGCCAGCTCACGCTCCCAGCGGTCGCCATTGGCCAGGAGCCTGTCCTTGTCGTAATAAAGCTCCTCGCGCGTTTCCGTCGCGAATTCGAAATTCGGCCCCTCGACAATGGCGTCGACCGGGCAGGCTTCCTGGCAGAAGCCGCAATAAATGCATTTCACCATATCGATGTCGTAGCGCACGGTGCGCCGTGTGCCGTCGTTGCGGCGTGGGCCGGCTTCGATGGTGATGGCCTGTGCCGGGCAGATCGCCTCGCACAGTTTGCAGGCGATGCAGCGTTCCTCGCCGTTCGGATAGCGGCGCAGCGCATGTTCGCCGCGGAAGCGCGGGCTGACCGGCCCCTTTTCATGCGGATAGTTGATCGTCTCCTTCGGCGCGAAGAACTGGCGCATCGACAGGAAGAAAGCGCTGACGAAATCCTGCAAAAGCAGTGACTTGGCGGCCTGGGATAATGCTGACATCAGGCAAACCCGGTGAGTTTGAGAAAGGCGGCGGTGGCGACCACCATGAACAGCGAGATCGGCAGGAAGACCTTCCAGCCGAGCCGCATCAGCTGGTCGTAGCGATAGCGCGGCACGAACGCCTTCACCATGGAGAACATGAAGAACACCAGGCAGACCTTGAGCACGAACCAGATGAGCCCCGGCACCCAGGTGAAGGGTGCGAAGTCGAAGGGCGGCAGCCATCCGCCGAGGAACAATATGGTGGCCAGTGCGCACATCAGGACGACGGCGACATATTCGCCGAGGAAGAACAACAGGAACGGCGTCGAGGAATATTCGACCATATGGCCGGCGACGAGTTCCGATTCGGCTTCCACAAGGTCGAAGGGCGGCCGGTTGGTCTCGGCCAACGCCGAGATGAAGAAGACGATGAACATCGGGAACAGCGACAGCCAATGCCAGTCGAGGAAGGTGTTGGGCAGGCCGAGCCGCGTGCCCAGCCCGTCCTGTTGCGACAAGACGATGTCGGACAGGTTGAGCGAGCCGACGCAAAGCAGCACGGTGACGATGACGAAGCCGATCGAGACCTCGTAGGATACCATCTGCGCCGCCGAGCGCAGTGCGCCGAGGAACGGGTATTTCGAATTGGAGGCCCAGCCGCCCATGATGACGCCATAGACCTCGAGCGAGGAGATGGCGAAGACATAGAGGATGCCGACATTGACGTTGGCGATCGCCCAGCCTTCATTGACCGGTATGACCGCCCAGGCGGAGATCGCCAGCACCGCCGACACCAAAGGCGCCAGCAGGAAAACGCCCTTGTTGGCGCCGGACGGGATGACCGGCTCCTTGAAGACGAATTTCAGCAGATCGGCGAAGGCCTGCAGTGTGCCCCATGGGCCAACGACATTCGGGCCTCGGCGCAATTGCACCGCCGCCCAGATCTTGCGGTCGGCGTAAAGCACATAGGCGACGAAGATCAACAGAACGACGATCAGCACGACCGACTTC
This sequence comes from Mesorhizobium sp. M0159, assembly GCF_040322295.1. Classification (NCBI taxonomy): domain Bacteria; kingdom Pseudomonadati; phylum Pseudomonadota; class Alphaproteobacteria; order Hyphomicrobiales; family Phyllobacteriaceae; genus Mesorhizobium; species Mesorhizobium sp. M0159. The sequence goes on along the minus strand of NZ_JAMYTF010000048.1, from coordinate 16,722 downwards.
AAAAGGATCAGCAGCGCCGGCAGCACGTAGAAGGAGAAGAAGGTGTCCATGTCTACTCCGCCGCCTGCCTGAAGCCGTTCTTCGCCAAAGCCGAGCATTCGGCCATCACCGCGGAAGCCCGCGCGATCGGGTTGGTCAGGTAGAAATCCTTGACCGGCGAGGTGAAGGTGCCCTTGTTCAACCGCCCGCCGAGCTTGGCAACCCTGGCGATGTCGGCCGGGTCGCCGGCCGCGACATGATCGATGCGGGCAAGATGCGGGTATTCCGCATAGAGCTTTGCGCGTAGCTGCGGCAGTGAATCGAAAGGTAGCTTCTTGCCCAGCACATCCGACAGTGCCCGAAGGATCGCCCAGTCCTCGCGCGCCTCGCCGGGCGCGAAGCCGGCACGGTTGGTCTGCTGCACGCGCCCCTCGGTGTTGACGAAGGTGCCCGACTTTTCGGTATAGGCGGCACCCGGCAGGATGACGTTGGCGCGATGCGCGCCCTTGTCGCCATGCGTGCCGATATAGACGACGAAAGCGCCGCCGGTCTTGGCCATGTCGATTTCGTCGGCACCGAGCAGGAACAACACATCGGTCTCGCCAAGCATGCCGGCGACGTTCCTGCCGCCCTCGCCCGGCACGAAGCCGACATCGAGGCCGCCGACGCGTGCCGCCGCGGTGTGCAGTACGGCAAAACCGTTCCAGTCGGCCCTTGCAGCATTGACGGCGACGGCGAGCTTCGCCGCTTGGCCAAGCACGGCCGCGCCGTCCGGACGCGCCAGCGCACCCTGGCCGACGATGATCAGCGGATGCGTCGCCTTCTTCAGCAGCTGGAAGAACTTGCCGTTGCCGTCGGCCAGATCCTTCAGCGATTCTGGCCCGGCGCCGAGCTGCTCGTAATCATAGCGTGTATCGCCGACATCGCCGATGACGCCGACCGGCAGATTGCCGGCCCGCCAGCGCTTGCGGATGCGAGTGTTGAGCAAGGAGGCCTCGAAGCGCGGATTGGCGCCGATGATCAGCACCGCATCGGCCTGTTCGATGCCTTCGATGGTCGGGTTGAAGACATAGCTCGCCCGGCCGAGCGACGGATCGAGTGCGGCGCCGTCCTGGCGGCAGTCGGTGTTCTTCGAGCCGAGCGAAGCCATCAGAAGCTTCAGCGCGTAGATCTCCTCGACGGCTGCGAGATCGCCGGCAATGGCACCGATCTTTTCGGGTGCCGCATTCGACACCGCTTCCTTGATCGCGGCAAAAGCCTCGGCCCAGCTTGCCGGGGCCAGTCTGCCATCCTTGCGCACATAGGGGCGGTCGAGGCGCTGCGTGCGCAAACCGTCCCAGATGAAGCGGGTCTTGTCGGAAATCCACTCCTCGTTCACCGCCTCGTTGGTACGCGGCAGGATGCGCATCACTTCGCGGCCCCGGCTATCGACGCGGATCGCGGAGCCGACGGCGTCCATCACGTCGATGGATTCGGTCTTGGTCAGTTCCCACGGCCGTGCCTGGAAGGCATAGGGTTTGGAGGTCAGCGCACCGACCGGGCAAAGGTCGATGACATTGCCCTGCAGTTCCGAAGTCATCGCGCTTTCGAGATAGGTGGTGATCTCGGCATCCTCGCCGCGGCCGATCAGGCCGAGCTCGGATATGCCGGCAATCTCGGTGGTGAAGCGGACGCAGCGCGTGCAATGGATGCAGCGGTTCATGATCGTCTTGACCAGCGGCCCGATATACTTGTCTTCGACCGCCCGCTTGTTCTCATGGTAGCGCGAGGAATCGACTCCGAACGCCATCGCCTGGTCCTGCAGGTCGCACTCGCCGCCCTGATCGCAGATCGGGCAATCCAGCGGGTGGTTGATCAGCAGGAATTCCATCACGCCTTCGCGTGCCTTCTTGACCATCGGCGTGTTGGTGAAGATTTCCGGCGGCTCGCCATTCGGACCGGGGCGCAGGTCGCGCACGCCCATGGCGCAGGACGCCTGCGGCTTGGGCGGGCCGCCCTTTACTTCGATCAGGCACATGCGGCAATTGCCGGCGATCGACAGCCGCTCGTGGAAGCAGAAGCGCGGCACTTCCGCCCCGGCGTCCTCGGCCGCCTGCAGCAGCGTGTAATGGTCGGGTACAGTGATCTCTTTCCCGTCGACCTTGAGCTTTGCCATTTCGCCTCAAACCCCTGCGGACGTTCCGCAATCTTTCCTTCCGGGCGCAGCCGAGACCGCGCACGATATTGAATTCACTTTTTGGCCGCGGCCAACGCGGCCGCCTGACCGATCCAGCCGTCACGGCCGATGCGGCCCTTCAACGACAGGTAATCTTCGACCCAGGCGATCTCTTGCGGCGTCCACGCGGCGATCTGGGCGTATGTCCAGATGCCAAGGCCGTTCAGCACCTTTTCCAGTTTCGGCCCGATGCCCGATATCGCCTTGAGGTCGGCGGGCTTGGCTGGCCGATCCATCGGCTTGGGCTGCTTGAAATCCTCCGGCATCAGCCCGGCCGACGCATCCGCTGCAACGGTGCCGGCATTCGCCAAGCTCCGCGCCGCGGTGCTCGTCGCAATGTCGGTCACGTCATTGGCGAAGGACTGCGCCTCGGCAATCAGGGTTTTGGTCGCTGCGCGCGCCTTTGTCGAGGAGCTTTTGCCGGTCGCGGAAAAGCGTTCCGTCCGGGCCTCGAAATCCTCGGCGACCGGCTGCCAAAGCCGCTGCGAGGTTTCGGCCGCGCCCGAAAGCACGCCCATCCAGATGCCAAAGGCGTGGTTGGCAAGACCGATGCCGAGTGCCGTCATCGCCGCCGCGCCCGCGACAGGATGCGCCAGGAGATTGACGGCATTGGCCATCTCCTTCGGCATCATCCTGGTCAGATCCTGGTTCATCTTCAACAACGGGTCCATATCGGGCGTAAAATCGTCGGGTGTCGAAAACAGCGACATAGGTGGTCTCCTGGTCGTTTCCGTCTGCCCCGCGCTCGTTTCCTCGTGTCGGACATTCGTCCGCATTTTGAATACTTCTATTCCGCCGCCGCCAGCACCGGTTCGGCACGGTGCGCGTTGCGCGAAAACTCATCGATGCGCCGCTCCACCTCGCCGCGGAAATGCCGCATCAGGCCCTGGATCGGCCACGCCGCCGCGTCGCCCAGTGCGCAGATCGTGTGGCCCTCGACCTGCTTGGTCACGTCGAGCAGCATGTCGATCTCGCGCTTCTGCGCTTCGCCGCGCACCAGCCGCTCCATCACCCGCCACATCCAGCCGGTGCCTTCACGGCAGGGCGTGCACTGGCCGCAGCTTTCGTGCTTGTAGAAGTAGGAAAGCCGCGCGATCGCTTTCACGATATCGGTCGATTTGTCCATGACGATGACAGCCGCCGTGCCGAGGCCCGATTTCAGATCGCGCAGCGCGTCGAAATCCATCGGCGCGTCGATGATTTGCTCGGCCGGAACCAACGGCACCGAGGCGCCGCCCGGAATGACCGCCAGCAGATTGTCCCAGCCGCCGCGGATACCGCCGCAATGCGTCTCGATCAGCTCGCGGAACGGGATCGACATCGCCTCTTCGACGGTGCACGGATTGTTGACGTGACCGGAGATGCAGAACAGTTTGGTGCCGACATTGTTGGGCCGGCCGAAGGACGAGAACCAGGCAGCACCGCGGCGCAGAATGGTCGGCGCGACAGCGATGGACTCGACATTGTTGACCGTCGTCGGGCAGCCATAGAGGCCGACATTGGCCGGAAACGGCGGCTTCAGCCGCGGCTGGCCCTTCTTGCCCTCGAGGCTTTCGAGCAGCGCCGTTTCCTCGCCGCAGATATAGGCGCCGGCGCCATGGTGCATGTAAATGTCGAAATCGTAGCCGGAGGTGTTGTTCTTGCCGATCAGCTTGGCCGCATAGGCCTCGTCTATGGCGCGTTGCAGCGCCTCGCGCTCGCGGATGAACTCGCCGCGCACATAGATGTAGGCGGCGACCGCGCCCATGGCGAAGCCGGCAAGCAGGCAGCCTTCGACCAGCGTGTGCGGGTCGTGGCGCAGTATGTCGCGGTCCTTGCAGGTACCGGGCTCGGATTCGTCGGCATTGACGACGAGATAGCTCGGCCGGCCGTCGCTTTGTTTGGGCATGAACGACCATTTCAGCCCGGTCGGGAAACCGGCACCGCCGCGGCCGCGCAGGCCCGATGCCTTCATCTCGTTGACGATCCACTCGCGCCCCTTGGCAACGATGCCGGGCGTGTTGTCCCAGGCGCCGCGCGCCATGGCACCGGCCAGCGACTTGTCGAAGCGGCCGTAGATGTTGTTGAAGATGCGGTCTCTGTCCTGAAGCATTGCTCGTTCCTCAGACCGGCTTCTTGCCGGTCGGCCGGCTCTTGTTTCCGAGCGACGGTTTGGTCGCCTTGGCGGCAGCCTTCGCCGGTTTAACCTTGGCCTCCGGCGCTTTGAAAGCAGACGCCGGCTCGGCCTTGTTCTTGGGGCCTCTGCGCTGTTTCGAGACGTCCTCGACCTGCGGTTCGGCCTTGTTGGCATTGGCGGCCGAATGCAGAGGCGCTGCGACGCTCGCCGCCCTTTCCGCCGCGGGCGCGACTTTCGTCGCCGACGGCGATTTCAGCGCCGGGTTGGTCTCGACCGCGTCGGTCTTCGGCTTGCTGGCATTCGAGGGCGCAACCGGCGCCGGCGCGGCAGGAGCAGCTGGCGGAACTGATGCTGCGGCGGCAGCCGCCGGCTCTGCATCCTTGGCGGCCTTGGTCGCCGCCCTGGTTTCCCGGTCGCGGGTCGCCTTGAGGATCGCCTTTTCGCTCTTGAGGGTCGTCAGGCCGCTGGCCGGCTCGGAAGTGATGCGGCCGTTTTGCGGTCCTGGCGTCACCGAAGCACCTTTGCCGGCGTCATAAAGGTCGATGATCTCGGCAAGCCGCTCCGGCGTCAAATCCTCATAGGTGTCCTTGAATATCATCACCATCGGTGCGTTGACGCAGGCGCCGAGGCACTCGACCTCCTCCCACGACAGCGTGCCCTTGTCATTGGTGTGAAACTGGTCGTGATGGATCTTCGAGCGGCAGACATCCATCAGCGCTTCCGAGCCGCGCAGCATGCAGGGCGTGGTGCCGCAGACCTGGATATGCGCGCGGGTGCCGACCGGATTGAGCTGGTACTGGGTATAGAAGGTGGCGACTTCCAGCCCACGGATATAGGGCATGTCGAGCATGTCGGAGATCGTTTCGATCGCCGCCTTGGTCACCCAGCCTTCCTGCTCCTGCGCCAGCATGAGCAAGGGGATGATCGCGGATTGCTCGCGTCCCTTCGGATATTTCTTGATCCACTGCTTCGCCGCCGCCGCATTCGCCCGGTTGAAGGCGAAGGAGGCTGGCTGGAGGCTGGCTTCTGCGAGACGGCGGACTGACATTGCGATTTCGCTTCTTCGGTTTCTACTGGCGGGAGCCATAGGCACGATAGCAATCCTCGGATCGCCCCAAAACGCATACGAACTCTTCATTTCCACGCTTCAGGCGGATGTATCCGTCATAGCGGCTATACACCCAAGCTATTGGCTTGCAACGATATTCTTCGGGGATCAATGACGCTACGAGGTTGTCATGAACCGCGCAGTTGGACGATGTCGACGGCCGGCCATGGACAAGAATGCCCTCATCCATTGCTGGGGTCTGGGTGCTCAAGCCACGGACTGTAAGCAGATCGCCTTCTGCAATAAGCTTGAACCCCTCTTTGAGAAGATCGGTTGACGAGGGACCCTCACCGGACCCAGCAAGCGACACTTCAGCGGAAGCCGCAAGGCATGCCGCGGCCAGAAACGCCTTTGACGGTCGAGCCATTCCCATCATCACCGATCGACCTCACCAAACACGATGTCGAGTGAACCTAACACGGCGGTGACGTCGGCCAACATGTGGCCGCGACACAAAAAGTCCATGGCCTGGAGATGCGCGAAGCCGGGCGCGCGCAGCTTGCAGCGATAGGGCTTGTTGGTGCCGTCGGAGACCAGATAGACGCCGAACTCGCCCTTCGGTGCCTCGACGGCGGCATAGACCTCGCCGGCCGGCACGCGGTAGCCTTCGGTGTAGAGCTTGAAGTGATGGATCAGCGCTTCCATCGAGCGCTTCATCGCCGCGCGCTTCGGCGGCACCACCTTGCCGTCGAGGTTGGACACCGGCCCGCTGCCCTCCTTACCGAGCAACAGGTCGACGCATTGGCGCATGATCTTGGCCGACTGGCGCATCTCTTCCATGCGCACCAGATAGCGGTCGAAACAGTCACCGTTCTTGCCGATCGGAATGTCGAAATCCATCTCGGCGTAACATTCATAGGGCTGCGATTTGCGCAGGTCCCAGGGTGCACCCGAGCCGCGCACCATGACGCCCGAAAAACCCCAGGCCCAGGCGTCGGCCAGAGACACCGTCGCGATGTCGACATTGCGCTGCTTGAAGATACGGTTGCCGGTCAAGAGTGAGTCGAGGTCGTCGACCGATTTCAGGAACGGGTCGATCCAGCTGCCGATGTCCTCGACCAGCTTCTGCGGCAGGTCCTGGTGGACGCCGCCGGGGCGGAAATAGGCGGCATGCATGCGCGAGCCGCTGGCACGCTCATAGAACACCATCAGCTTTTCGCGCTCGACGAAGCCCCACAGCGGCGGCGTCAGCGCACCGACATCCATCGCCTGCGTCGTCACATTGAGGATGTGCGACATGATGCGGCCGATTTCCGAATAGAGAACTCGGATCAACTGGCCCCGCTTCGGCACCTCGATGCCGAGCAGCCGCTCGGCGGCGAGCGCAAAGGCGTGCTCCTGGTTCATCGGCGCGCAATAATCGAGCCGGTCGAGATAGGGCACGGCCTGCAGATAAGTCTTGGCCTCGATCAGCTTTTCGGTGCCGCGGTGCAACAGCCCGATATGCGGATCGACGCGATCGACGACTTCGCCGTCAAGCTCCAGCACCAGACGCAAAACGCCGTGCGCCGCTGGATGTTGCGGGCCAAAATTGATGTTGAAGTTGCGAACGGAGGTTTCAGCCATGAGCGTGTTGCTCGCGCGCCACGTGAATGGTGAATGGTGAATGGTGAATAGTCATTGGCCTGAATCGACCTCCAGCGATCGAATGAACGAACGCATCATCTTCCCAACTTCTCGAACCTGACCGACAACAGCCCTGCACTCTTCTCGTCCAACAGTCCCACGCTCATCGAAAGAAGCGTATGGGTTTCCAGTTCCTTCAACGAACCTTGCGCAATACGAAGGAACTGAACGAAGGGCTTGCGCTGACCGCGGCCGAAACCCTCGGCGATATTTGCCGGTATCGACGATGCCGCGCGCCGCATCTGGGATGTCATGCCGAACATTTCCTCTCGCGGGAATGCTTTCGTCGCGAGATAGATGTCCGCAGCCAATACCATCGAATCCTTCCATACGTTCAGATCTCGATAGTCGTTGATTTTCCCGGACGTTCCATCCCGCTTTTCCATTCACTATTCACAATTCACCACTCACTGCTTTGCCTTCTCGTCGCCTGGAAGGACGTAATCCGTCCCCTCCCAAGGGCTGAGAAAATCGAAATTGCGGAATTCCTGTTTGAGCTCGACCGGCTCGTAGATGACGCGCTTGGCTTCGTCGTCGTAACGCACCTCGACGAAGCCGGTCAGCGGAAAGTCCTTGCGCAGCGGATGGCCTTCAAAGCCGTAATCGGTCAGAATCCGCCGCAGATCCGGATGGCCTGAAAACAGCACGCCGTAGAGATCGTAGGTCTCGCGCTCGAACCAGTCGGCGCCGGGATAAATCCCGGTGATCGACGGCACGAGCGTCTCTTCGTCGGCCTGGACCTTGATGCGGACGCGGATATTCTGTCTCGGCGACAGCAAATGATAGACCACGTCGAAGCGCTTTGCCCGCGACGGATAATCGGCGCCGCAAACGTCGATGATCGAGATGAACTGGCATTTCGGATCGTCGCGCAGGAAGGTGACCACCTCGATCAGGTCGCGCGGCTCGACCGAGATGGTGAGTTCGCCATAGGCGAGCACCGCCACGCCGATCCGGCCGATCAGCTTCTCGCCGAGATAGGTCGAGAGGTCGTTCAACGCCTGGGTCATGCCGCTCACCGCTCTATCGTGCCGGTGCGGCGGATCTTCTTCTGCAGCAGAAGGATGCCGTAGAGCAGTGCTTCGGCGCTCGGCGGACAGCCGGGCACGTAGATGTCGACCGGCACGATGCGGTCGCAGCCGCGCACCACAGAATAGGAATAATGATAATAGCCGCCGCCATTGGCGCAGGAGCCCATCGAGATGACGTAGCGCGGCTCCGGCATCTGATCGTAGACCTTGCGCAGCGCCGGCGCCATCTTGTTGGTCAGCGTGCCGGCGACGATCATGATGTCCGACTGGCGCGGGGACGCGCGCGGCGCGACACCGAACCTCTCCGAGTCATAGCGCGGCATCGACGTATGGATCATCTCGACGGCGCAGCAGGCGAGGCCAAACGTCATGAACATCAGCGAGCCGCTGCGCGCCCAGGTGATCAGCGCCTCGGTCGAGGTGACGAGAAAGCCCTTGTCGGCGAGCTCGTTGTTGATCTCCAGGAAGAATGGATCGTCGGACCCGACCGGCCTGCCGGTGTTGGGGTCGATGAGGCCCTTGGGCTTCGGCGCGACGAGCGTACCGGAACTGTCGTTCAATCCCATTCCAGCGCTCCTTTTTTCCATTCATAGGCAAAGCCGATGGTCAGCACCGCCAAAAACACCATCATCGACCAGAAACCGAGCATGCCGATCTGACTGAACGACACCGCCCAAGGAAACAGGAAGGCCACCTCCAGATCGAAGATGATGAACAGGATCGACACCAGGTAGAAGCGGATATCGAACTTCATGCGGGCGTCGTCGAACGAGTTGAAGCCGCACTCATAGGCGGAAAGCTTTTCCGGATCGGGGTTGCGATAGGCCACCAGGAAGGGTGCGGCGAGCAGCGCCAGTCCGACGACCAGCGCCACGCCGATGAACAGGACGATGGGCAGGTACGAACTCAACAATGCGTTCATTCTGCAGCTTTCCGTTGCGGCCAATCCACTCTGATTACAGCACCGGACCCACTTGCGGAAGCGTGACAGTTTAACCACTGAACCGTTTTAAGGGGGCTCTATGCTGCAACGCGGCGAGGGTTAGCGCAGCGCTTTCGGCGAAGCAAGTCAAACCTTGTTCAAATCGCGGTGCTGGACGGCATATCCGGGAAAACTGGTCCGATCCGCTCCTGTTTGATTTCCTTCACTTTTTACTCCACTTTTCTCTCCTGACATGGATGCCGCCAAAACCCTGCTAGCATGGCACGGAATCGCAGGTCATTTTCTCTGTCCAAAATCGTCCGGATGCCGCCTTCATGAAGGAAAAAATCTCGCTTGCCATGGCCCGTCGCATCGCGCTGGCGGCACAGGGATTCAATGACCCGCGACCCACCGGTACACCCGACCGCCGGCATCTGGCCCGCGTGCTTGCCCGTACCGGCCTGCTGCAGATCGATTCCGTCAGCGCCGTGGTGCGCGCCCATTATATGCCGCTTTATTCGCGGCTTGGCCCCTACAAGCTGGCGTTGCTCGACAACGCCGCCGTAACGCGCAAGCGCATGGTCTTCGAATATTGGGCGCATGAAGCCTCGTTCTTGCCGGTCGAGACCTATCCGCTGATGCGCTGGCGCATGCAGCGGGCCGAGCGCGGCGACGAAATGTACAGCGGGCTGGCCAAATGGGGCCGCAAGCACGCCGCCTATATCGAAGACATCTATCGCGAGGTCGCCGAACGAGGCCCGATCGCGGCGTCGGCTTTCGAAGGGCAGAAGGGTTCGGGCGGCTGGTGGGGCTGGAGCCATGCCAAGCATGCCTTCGAGTGGCTGTTCTGGGCCGGCCGCATCACCACTGCGCATCGCCGCGGCTTCGAGCGGTTCTACGATCTGCCGGAGCGCGTGCTGCCGCCAACAATACTGAGTCTGCCAACGCCCTCCCCCGAAGACGCTCACCGCGAATTGCTGCGCATCTCCGCCCGCGCCCATGGCGTCGCCACGGCAAGCGACCTGCGCGATTATTTCCGCCTCTCGCCCGCCGACATCAAGGGCCGCATCGAGGAGTTGGTCGAGGCCGGCGACCTGTTGCCGGTGAGCGTCGAAGGCTGGAACAAAACAGCCTATCTCCACAAGGACGCCCGTTTGCCGCGCAAGATCGAGGCGCGCGCGTTGCTCGCGCCGTTCGATCCTGTCGTCTTCGAGCGGTCGCGCACCGAGCGGTTGTTCGACTTCCACTACCGCATCGAGATCTACACGCCGGCCGAAAAGCGCCGGTATGGCTATTACGTGCTGCCGTTCCTGCTCGGCGACAGCATCGTCGGGCGTGTCGACCTCAGGGCCGACCGCCCGGCCGGCGTCTTGCGCGTCCATGCCGCCTATGCGGAGCCCGGCGCCCCGCCGCAAACTGCAGCCGCCCTTTTCGAGGAATTGAAGCAGATGCAGGGCTGGCTCGGGCTTGAGCGCATCGAGGTGACGGCTGCCGGCGACCTCGGCCGGCCGCTCGCGGATATCGCCGCGTCATAGACGTGCGTTGACACGACTACCCCCACAAGCCTAAATCCGTTCCAGACGGTCCCCTGCCCGCAACGGCAAGGGCCAAGAGGGAATGCGGTGCGAAATCTCGATTTCAAATCCGCGGCTGTCCCCGCAACTGTAAGCGACGAGCCTCGGCCGAAAACCACTGGGATGTTCCCGGGAAGGCGGCACCCAGGCGATGACCCGCGAGCCAGGAGACCTGCCGTCTAGGACATAAGAATCCGATCGCCTGGCGGGTTTTCCGGGCAAGGAGCCTGATTTGGAACGCGACAGCAGTTTTCCGGCTGAGACAGCGGATTTATTGTCCGGCCATGGTGATTCCCCGGCCGGCGTTACCGTCATCGTCTGCTCGTCCTGCCGTGACGAGACCGGTTCGGACGCTCATCCGCGCGCCGGCGAACTGCTCGCAGAGGACACGCGCCGCGCCGCTGGCGGCGAAAACATCAAAATCCGCACCGTCGAATGCCTCGGCAATTGCAAGCGCCGGCTCAGCGCGGCCATGCTGCGCGACGGCTGCTGGAGTTACGTCTTCGGTGATCTGACCACGACCAGCGGCGCCGATCTCGTCACCGGGGCAAAGCTGTTCGCCACCTCGACGGATGGGCTCATTCCATGGCGCGGCCGTCCCGATTGCCTGAAGCGCGGCCTGGTTGCCCGCATCCCTCCCCTTGACCTTTGAAGGACCTGACATGACCGCTGCCTCCCTTTCGCGCGTTCCCTGCACCGTGGTCACCGGCTTTCTCGGCGCCGGCAAGACGACGTTGATCCGCCATTTGCTCGAAAACGCCAAAGGCAAGCGCCTGGCCATCATCGTCAACGAGTTCGGCGACATCGGCATCGACGGCGATATCCTGAAGGGCTGCGGCATCGACACCTGCCCCGAGGAAAACATCGTCGAGCTGGCCAATGGTTGCATCTGCTGCACCGTCGCCGATGATTTCGTCCCGGCGCTGGACCAGATCCTGTCGCTGACGCCGAGGGTCGACCACATCCTGATCGAGACATCCGGCCTCGCTTTGCCCAAGCCGCTGGTCCAAGCCTTCCAGTGGCCGTCGGTGAAAAGCCGCGTGACGGTCGACGGCGTCATTGCCGTGGTCGACGGACCGGCGCTGGCTGATGGCCGCGTAGCCAACGACATGGACGCCCTGCAGGCGCAGCGCGCGCAGGACGAGACGCTTGACCATGACGATCCGGTCGAGGAGGTGTTCGAAGACCAGCTCGCTTGCGCCGACCTGATCATATTGTCGAAGAGCGACCTGATGGACGCCGCCGGCTCGGCCCGCGCCAATGCCGTCATCGGCAAGCACGTGGCGCGCGCGGTGAAGATCGTACCGACTTCGCAAGGCAAGGTCGACCCGTCGGTGCTGCTCGGCCTCGGCCTCGCCGTCGAGGACGACATCGAGAACCGCAAGACCCATCACGACGACGAACTCGACCACGAGCATGACGATTTCGATTCGTTCGTCATCGACATCGCGTCGGTGTCCAACCCGGACGAGTTGGCACAGCGCGTCGCCACGGCTGCGGAGGAAGAAAACGTGCTGCGCGTCAAGGGTTTCGTCGAGGTCGGTGGTAAGCCGATGCGGCTCTTGCTGCAGGCGGTCGGTCCGCGCGTCAACCATTATTACGACCGCGCCTGGACCGCAGAAGACGATCGCCGCTCGCGCCTCGTCGTCATCGGACTGAAAGGGCTGAACCGCCCGGCCATCGAGCGTATCCTCGCCGGCTGACAAAGCACGAACCGCGATGCACATCCTCACCACCACATCCGCCTCGCTCGACGATCTCGCCGAGCCTGTCGATCTCAGGCAAACGCCTGCGGATGTCGTGGCGCTGTCCCTCACCGACAGCGACCTGGCCGGGCTGGCGGCGGCGTGGAAGGCAGATGCGCACCGCCTGCCGTCGATGCGGCTCGCCGCCTTGCGCGACCTGCGCCATCCGATGTCCGTCGATCTGTGGATCGACAGCGTCGCCCGCCACGCCAAGGTCATTCTGGTCCGCATCCTCGGCGGCTATGACTGGTGGCGCTATGGCTGCGACCAGCTCGCCGTTATCGCGCGAAATCGCGGTATCAAGCTGGCGCTCCTACCGGGCGAGAGCCACGACGAGGATTTGCGACTGATCGAAGGCTCGACGCTGCCGCGCGAGGAGTTGGACGCCCTGCTTGGCTATTTCCGCGAGGGCGGGCCGGCAAATATGACGGCGCTGGTGCAGAGGCTGGCAAGTCTCGCTGGATCGGGTGCGGCGGTAGCCGAACCTGTTAGCGTGCCAAAGGCGGGATTTTACGAGCCGGGACTGGGGGTCGTAGAACGCGGCGTCCCCCTCCCCCTCGAGGGGAGGGTCCGGCCGCAGGCCGGGGGTGGGGTCCTCTCCGAAGCGCGCCTACACAAAACGTCGCGCACTGCCGTGACGACCCCACCCGGCCCTGCGGGCCACCCTCCCCTCGAGGGGGAGGGGGACGTCGTGCCAATTCTCTTCTACCGTTCGATGCTGCTCGCCGCCGATGTCGCGCCCATCGACGCGCTTTTCGAAGCCCTGCGCCATCGCGGCATGGCTCCCGTGCCTATGTTCGTCTCCAGCCTCAAGGACCCGGCGTCGCTCGCCTTTGTCGAAACCGCGCTCGCAACCCTGAAGCCTGCCGCCACCATCACCGCCACAGCTTTCGCCTCGGGTGCCGAGCCCGGTGTCGAAACCCTGTTCGACCGCGCCGGCGTGCCGGTGTTCCAGGTCATCGTCGCGACCACCCGCCGCGACATCTGGCAAACCAATCAGCGCGGCCTGGCGCCCGCCGACCTTGCCATGCATGTCGTCCTGCCCGAGCTCGACGGCCGCATCCTGGCCGGCGCCATTTCATTCAAGGGCGAAAGCGAAACCGACCCGGCGCTGGCCTTCCGCGCCTTCGCCAACCGGCCTGAGCCCGACCGCGTGGCGCAAGTGGCGAACCGTGTCGAGGCCTTCGTGCGCCTGCAGCGGACGCCGCGTTCGGAGCGCAAGCTCGCCATCCTGATCCCCGACTATCCGAGCGCCCCCGGTCGCACCGGCTACGCGGTTGGTCTCGACGTGCCGTCCAGCGTGCTGGCAATGCTGCACGACCTGAGCGAACAGGGCTACGCCGTTGAAAGGATTCCGCAAACGCCGCGCGAGTTGCTAGAGGTGCTGGAGCGTGGAGGTGAAGGGTTGGGGTTTGAGGACTATCTCGGGTACTCGGCGGAATTGCCTGCTGAAGCGATAGCTGCCGTGACGGCCGCATGGGGGAATGCGGCAGATGAGACAAGTTTGTGCGAGGCACCCCCCTCTGTCCTGCCGGACATCTCCCCCTCAAGGGGGGAGATTGGCAGTTCCGCCACCGGCTCTCCCTTAAGGCCCTCGGTAATTGGCGAAAGCAGAGACAACAGCGCAATCTCCCCCCTTGAGGGGGAGATGTCCGGCAGGACAGAGGGGGGTGTTCAAGCGCCTGCCGCCGCAAAATTCGCCTTCCGCGCAGCCACCTTCGGCAACGTCACCGTGGCACTCGCACCTGACCGCGGGCGCTCAGCCGACCGCCGCGCCGACTATCACGACCCGACGCTGCCGCCGCGCCATGCGCTGGTCGCCTTTGGCCTCTGGCTGCGCAAGTCGCTCGGCATCCATGCAATTGTCCATGTCGGCGCCCATGGCACGCTGGAGTGGCTGCCCGGCAAGACCGTGGCGCTCAGCGAAAACTGCTTTCCCGAGATAGTCACCGGTCCCCTGCCCGTCATCTATCCCTTCATCGTCTCCAACCCGGGAGAGGCAGCGCAGGCCAAGCGGCGCATTGCCGCCGTCACGCTCGGCCATCTGCCGCCGCCGCTGACCGGCGCCGGGCTGGACGAAAACCAGCACAGGCTTGAACGACTGGTTGACGAATATGCCCAGGCCGACGGGCTCGACCGCCGCCGCCGCGACCGCCTGGCGAAGCTGATCGTCGAGACGGCGGAAAAGACCGGCCTCGCCTCAGAGGCAGGCGTCGCCAGGACCGACGCAGCCGACGAGGCCTTGCGCCGCATCGACGCCTGGCTCTGCGATCTCAAGGATTTCGCCATCAAGGACGGCCTGCACATTTACGGCCGCTCGCCGGAAGGCGAGGCTGATCCGGTACGGCGGCAAAGTGCGGCAGCTGAAAAAACCGCGCTGCTTGCCGCCCTCGATGGCCGCCACGTCGCTGCCGGTCCGGCCGGTGCGCCGGCGCGTGGCCGGAGCGATGTGCTGCCCACCGGCCGCAATTTGTTTACCGCCGACCCGCGCACCATGCCGACGCCGACCGCCTATGATCTGGGCAAGGTGGCAGCGGAAGAAGTGGTCCGCAGCTACATGCAATCGCATGGCGACTGGCCGCGCTCGCTGGTCATCGACCTGTGGGGCTCGGCCTCGCTGCGCACCGGCGGTGAGGAGATCGCGCAAGGCCTGGCGCTGATGGGCTGCCGGCCGCAATGGGATTCCGCCACCGGCCGCATCACCGGCATAGATGTGCTGCCGCCGGCAACACTCGGCCGTCCGCGCATCGATGTCACCTGGCGCATATCGGGCCTGTTCCGCGACATGTTCCCGACCCAGATCGCGCTGATCGACGCCGCGGCCAACGCGGTGGCGACCCGCGACGAGGACGCTTCGGAAAACCCGCTCGCCGCTAGGACCCGCATCGACGGCAAGATCAGCCCGCGCATTTTCGGCACCTCGCCGGGCACTTACGGCGCGGGCGTCGAGGACTTGTTGTCGAGCGGCGACTGGGCCGCGCGCGAAGAGATCGGCCGCACCTATCTCGCCGCCACCTCGCACGCCTATGGCGGCTCCGAGGGCAAAGGCATTTCGGCGCCCGGCGCGTTCGAGGATCGCCTCGCCGAGGCCGACCTTCTGGTTCATACCGGCGACGACCCCGGCCGCGACATCCTCGAAGGCTCGGCCGACGTCGCCTTCATCGGCGGCTTTTCGGCAGCGGTTGCCGCGCTCGGCAAAAACGCCGACGTGATCGTCCTCGACACCACGGACCCGCAAAGACCGAAGCCGCGCTCGGTTGGTGAGGCCGTATCCCGGGTAGTTCGCGCCCGCGCGGTCAACCCGCGCTTCATCGCCGGCCAGATGCGTCATGGCCCGCGCGGCGCCTCGGAATTCGCCGAGACCGTCGACCGGCTGGTCGGTTTTGCCGAAACCACAAATGCCATATCAGGCACGCTGATCGAAGCCGTGCACGACGCCTATCTCGGCGACCCCGTGGTCCGCGCCTTCATACTGCGCGAGAACCCGGCGGCGGCGAAAGACATCGCCGAGCGCTTATTGTCGGCACGGCGGCGCGGGCTCTGGCATCCGCTGCGCAATTCGATCGATGACGATCTCGCCGCACTGATTGCCGAAGCGCAAGCTCTGGGAGTGGCGGCATGAACGCTTTCTCGCGCCGTGGCGCCTGCCCTGCCTTGTCGGCGCCGATGCAGACCGGCGATGGGCTGCTGGTGCGGCTCAATCCGGTCGCTGGAGGACTGTTGCCGAAATCGTTGATCGGACTCTGCGAATCTGCCTTGCGCCATGGCAACGGCATCATGGAAGTGACCGCCCGCGGCAGCCTGCAGATCCGCGGCCTGACGCCGGCAAGCGCGCGGCTGCTGGCGATGGAGGTCGATGCGCTCGGCATCGCGGTGCGCACCGGCGTGCCGGTAGAGACCGGCCCGCTGGCCGGGCTCGACCAGGAGGAGATAGCCGACCCGCGCCCAATGGCGCAGCGGATTCGGGCGGCAATTGAGGACGCCGGTGTTACGCAACGGCTTGGCCCGAAGGTGTCGGTGATCGTCGACGGCGGCGGGCAGCTGACAATGTATGCGGTTACGGCCGATGTCAGGCTGGTCGGGGTGCGGGCCGCCGACGGAATTAAGTGGCGGGTATCGCTCGCCGGAGATGCGCAGGGTGCCACGCCGCTGGCGATGTCCGAGGAAGATGCGGCTTGTGACATCGCCGTCGCCATTCTCAGGATGGTTGCCGAAAAGGGCCGCGATGCCCATGCGCGGGATTTGACGGCGAGGCAGCTGAGATCTCTCGCAAGTTGGCGATCCGTCGCGCCCCCCTCTGTCCTGCCGGACATCTCCCCCACAAGGGGGGAGATTGGCAGCTTTGGCCTCACCGCCCATCCTGCAACGTTGGAGATTGGCGAAAACAGCCGTGACAGCCGATCTCC